>DKUL01000022.1 GCA_002490665.1 Lachnospiraceae bacterium UBA7205
CCCTGTCCAGATGCCTTCCCTGTAATCCATGCGCCTTTGCAGCCTTAAGGTATTCACTGACATAAATCTGTTTCATTTCCTCCGACTGCACAATCACCTTGTCCGCATTGATAATCCCCGGCATAAAGCAGAAATGCTTGATTTTCTCCACCATCTGCTCATTATTCGGGTCTACTTCATTCAGGACAAAATATGGGATATAGACAAGCGTGTCCGTGTACTGTTTCAGATTCTGGGAAAAAAATTGGGGGTGCACGCTTGTAACCAGGTTCCAATTATCATATGCATTATGTATATAAATAACATCCGGTCGATGCGCCCCAAAATCAAACGCATCATACCTCGTAATTGGCACATAATCCGGATACTGGTCAGCTTCATAATGCATTTCGCGAAAGCTCCCATCCGGGTTCTTATCATAATATGGAATCGGAATCACATATGCGTCACAATTTTCGTCCTCCCGGGCTGCCTGCCATACACTTTCCAGGGAATCCCACATCGCCGCCTTGTACGGTAAAAACACAACTTCCTTCTTGTCTGGCGGCATATCATAAGTAATGGCATTTTGCAGCTGGATAAGCTGTTTCCTGATTTTCTTGGACAGCTTTTTGCACTGGCTTTCATCTTGGATATTCGTACTCAGCTGATAAATATGCTCACAATAATCTTCCAGAATCCTGACCATGGGCGCATAGTCCATATCAAGTGTTTCCAGGTAGCTGCCAAGGTCAACTGCGGCTTCCTGACATTTGATAAATTCCTCTTCCATTTCAAAAAGGACAGTCGAAGACGCTGCCCTGCTGATGGAATCATTTACTTTTGTTAGCACGGACACTGTCTGCAACAGGTCTTTTTTCTTGTACCGCTTCAAGCCCTTCACCTTCCTGGCAATTATTCTGTTCACACATTTTTGCTATAACTAGTCTACAACAATCGCCATCATTTTGCAATATATTTTTCAGTTTTCAGTCTTTTTCAGTCTTTCCAATTCCTGTCATGGATTTTTACATCTTATTCAGTCATGCCTGTGGAACAGGATATTCCGGGTAAACTCTGCCAGATTCGCACAGATATGGTCAGGCGCCACATCTTCTTCCAGCCGTTTCGTCCCATACCCGGATTCCAGAAGCACCGTGGTAAGTCCGGCATTTTGTCCAAGCTGTATGTCGCTTGCCCTGTCGCCAACCATGTATGAATTTTCAATATCTGCCGTGTCAATGCCAAAATCCCGGCATGCCTGCCAGACCATCCCGGCTGACGGCTTCCTGCACTGGCATTGCCGCGCATACTTGCCGACAATGCCTTTTTCATGATGCGGGCAGTAATAAACCGCGTCAACACCGGTTTCCCGCATCAGGTACCGGTTCATTTTCTGCAGCTGTTCTTCCGTAAAATACCCTCTTGCCACACCGCTCTGGTTTGTCACCACAATTGCAAGATAGCCTTTTTCGTGGATTGTATGGACACATTCCTTCGCATACGGAAATATTTCAAGCTCGTCCACGCTGCACACATAGCTTTTCTCGACAGACAATACCCCATCCCTGTCAAGAAACACAACCGGTTTAGGTCTCCCACACTCCATCCATTCACCTGCGCCTTTCCCATTGCTTCAAATCCAGTCAGTTATTTTCCTACAGTTCCTTACCCCAAAACAGCACCTCCAGAACGGCATAGATAACAGGCTGGTGTACCATATAGATTCCAAACGAATGCCTTCCGAGCCACTCAATGGGACGCAGGAAGCCATCCTCCAAAAATGCCATAACCTTTTTCCCATTGACGAGGCGAAACAGAAAATACCCTGCCATGAATAAAAACATCCACGGAACCAGCGAAAAATAATCTGTTGAGTAAAATCCCTCCTGTGGAAATCCCAAAAAAGCAGTCGCAATGTTCCGATACAGTCCCGACGGCAGCCTGCACAATTTCCACTTTTCAAAGCCAAGAAAACCCTCATTGACATTCCGTGTCAACCCAAAAAGCAAGACGCTCGCCGCCAGACCTACGGATGCCGGAAGCTTTCTGAACCATCTGTCAAGCAGGCACATCAGCAGCATACAGGAGCCTGTCAGCGTAAGCACCCCGAACACGACCCTGTTCACAGGCATGACGGCAAGCGTCGCCAACGTGATAACTGCGCCGCCGAGAAACACGGTGATGCCGCGTTTCAGCGCATGATGCCCCAATGACCAGCAAAAGCCGGACAGGAATATGAATGTCCAGCAGATTCCCTGCTGCCACAGATATGCTCCCTGCGACCTGTACCAGCCCCAGTCCACCTGATAGATGTATACCAGATCCCAAGTCATATGGTACGCTATCATGTTCAGCAGCGCAATTCCCCTGATTCCGTCCAGTTTGCCATACCGCTTTTTATTTCCATTCCTGTTATCGCTCTTTTTCTCCATATTCCCCAATCCATCCGTAACGGTTCAGCCGAAGGCTGAACTGTCACATCTATCCACCATTATTCAGGCACGTACCAGGCAGATATCTTTCAGCATGCCATATATTGCCGGAGCGTCCACCAGGATTCCGACTTCCGTCTGGCAGTCCTTATCAAGCGTAAGCGCCACACTGTGTACCGCCCACTCCTCGGCGGACGGAAAAATGGACTGCCTGACATCCGTTCCATCACCCGAACGCGCATAAAGCTGTACCTTTACGCCAGTCGTATTGTCTCCTTTGTATGACAATGAAAAAATATATTTTCCTGCCAAAAGCTGTCCGGCATTCTGGCACAGGGACATCTTAAAATTACTCTCTCCCCTGAAATAAAAATAGTTCGTCGTGCCAAACGGAAACGCTTCCGCAGTCTCCTGCCTGATTTCGTGCATAAAGCTGTTATCGTCAGCTTCCCCTTTCACTTCCCAATATTCCGGCGTGCCGTCATACACATTCTCAAAATCCGCATTTTTCAGCAGATTCTGTTTCTCTTTTACTTCCACAAGACAGACAGGCAGGCTGACACGCTGCCCGCACTCCGAAAGTGTTCCATTTATGACAACCGTGTCATTCATAACCAGTCCTGACTTGTCAAATGTCCATGTGACCGCTTCGCGTTCCAGCCTTCCGTCATACTTCAAAACCTTCACTGCCCTTGGAAGATATTCGGACGGCACATCATCCGGCGTCACTGTAATCATGGACGGTTCGTATATTTTCGCAATACGGCTGGCATCGGCATGCTCCGGGTCAGAGCCAAATGCCTTGATTCCCAATGTCGGCATGCCGTCGGCATCGACGACTCCCATACAGCTTCCCCAGCTGTCGTCCGCCTCGTCATCCGGTCTTGAGAACGGCTCCCAGTAAAATACGCCAATCCCCAGTCCGTCACTGACATGCGCCGCAATGCTCATAATCAGTTCCAGCACTTCCTTCTGCGCAGCGCCCCCTGCCGGAAACCCGGATATCTTTTCCTGTGCCTCGCCGAACAGCTCTCCCCTGCTTCTGCGGTAAGCATGCGCCACTTCCGCAATAATCATTGGCTTGCGATAACGCTTTGCCAGCTTCTCCATCGTATTTTTGAGGTCATTGAACGTTCCATGCCAGAATGGATAATAAGAAAGACCGATGATATCAAAATCTGTCACGCCATGCGAGAGGGCATTGTCAAACCATTCCTTAAAATAATAGTACCGTCCGCCCTGATCCAGATGCAGCATCACCTTGGTATCACGCGCTCCCTGTGTGTCCCGCACCGCACGGATTCCCGCGTTGATAAGCTGCGCAAGCCCTTCCCAGTTGTCTGTCCTGCCGTCCGGCCACATCATTCCGCAGCGGATTTCATTCCCGACCTGAACCATCTCCGGATAAACGTGGTCTGCGTCCAGCGCTTCCAGGACCTCTCTCGTGTACGCATAAACTGCCTGCACAAGGGCATCTCCATGTAAATCCTTCCATGCCTGCGGTTTTGTCTGCTTACCCGGGTCCGCCCACCAGTCCGAATAGTGGAAATCAAGCAGCAGTCCCATTCCGCGCTTTTTGATTTCGGCTGCCATCCTCCTCGTATGCGCCAGGTCGCAATAGCCGCCCGACTCCCTGACACGCTCCGGATTGTTCCAAATCCGCAGCCGACCGTAATCAAATCCCTGCTCCTTTGCAAAGTCAATCACGTTGACCTCGTTTCCGTCAAAGTCAAAATAGCGGTGCCCCTTGTCCATCATTTCCGGATATGAGGATATATCCATTCCCTTTATAAACATAGTAATCCTCCCTCTTTTCAAAATACCGCAGACACAATATCTGCGGTATTTTGAAAATTTCTATTTACTTCTTCTTCGCCTTTTTGGTCTTGCTGATATCATATTTTAGCTCATATGCCTCATAAAGCTCCCTGTACATCACATTGTTCATCTCACGGATGCTCTTCTGGTATTCGTGCGTGTCAAAATCTTCCGCTTCCGATTCCAGAAGCGCCACCGCAACGTTGGAGCAATGTGCCCCGATTCGCTCAAAATCGGTCAGGATATTGTTAAATGCAAACCCCTGTTTCAACTCACACTTTCCATTTCTAAGACGCGTAATGTGCCTTGACTTTAACTCATTGCAGAGTACGTTAATCAGCTCCCTTAAAGGCTCCACGCGGATTGCCTCGCCCACGTCATCATCAGAAAAGGCATCCACCGTAACCTCCAGAATTTCCTTTACGGCTCCCCCCAGCACAGACAGCTCATAGGTTGCCTCATCCGAGAACGATATCTTTTTTTCATAGAGCTCATTTGCCGACTTAGACAAATTCACCGCATGGTCACCGAGCCGCTCAAAGTCACTAATTGTATGCAGGAAAATGGACACCTGCTTGGACTGGTTCTCTGTCATGTCACGCCCTGTCAGCTGCATGAGATAGGTGCCAAGCTTATCCTCATACTTGTCAATCAGATTTTCCTTTTCCTGCACCTTGTTGTAACGGTCTTCCGTATAGTTGTCAAAAAGCCCCATTGCACGCACAATATTCTTCCTCGCCTTTCTCGCCATGCCGTTCATGGCTGTATGGCTCTGCCCAATGGCAAGTGCGGGGTAGCGCAAAAAGCGTTCCTCCAGCAGGTCGAAGTCCGCCTGTTCCTCCCTGTCTTCCTGTGTGTCCTTCACAAGTCGGAACACAAGCTTTTCTATCCACTTGATAAACGGGAACAAAATCACGACTGTCGCCAGTCGGAAAACTGTATTTAATATCGCTATCGCTATCGGGCTCATTGTCATATCCATAAAGTCAAACCGGACAACTGCATTGACCGAATAGAATACAACAGCCCAGAAAACCATGCCAAACAAGTCATTCATCAGGTAAATAAGCGCTGTCCTCTTACCGTTCTTGTTCGTGCCAATAGAAGACAAAAGCACCGGACATGCCGCACCAACACCAATACCGAGCGTAATCGGAAATGCTGACGCAAACGTGATTGCACCAGTCACGGAAAGCGCCTGCAAAATACCGATAGAAGCCGAGGCACTCTGCAATACCGCAGTAAATGCAATACCGACCAGAATGCCCATAAAGGGGTTGGAAAACATGGTGAGCATATTGACAAAATGCGGATTTTCCTTCAGAGGTGAAACCGCGCCGCTCATGCTCTGCATCCCAAACATCAATATCGAAAAGCCAAGCATGATGTCCCCGACATTCTTATAGGTACTTTTCTTTGATATCATCTTGAATAAAATACCGATAATGGAAACGACCGCCGATATCGTGGTCGTGGACAAAAGCTGCGCAATGCCGCCTGAGCCTTCTATGTAAGACAGACAGAGAATCCAGCCCGTGATGCTGGTGCCGATGTTTGCCCCCATGATGATGCCGATTGCCTGTGCCACCTTCATCATGCCCGAATTTACAAAACCGACCACCATGACTGTCGTGGCGGAGGAGGACTGTATGATTGCCGTGACCGCCGTTCCCAGAAGAACCCCTTTAATCGGTGTGCTGGTCAGCTTATATAAAATAAGCTCCAGCTTTTCTCCTGCTGCCTTTTTCAGTCCGTCTCCCATAAGGGACATGCCAAACAGAAACAGAGCCACCCCGCTAAGTAACGATAAAATAGATGTTATGCCCATGTCATTCTCATTCCTTCGCAGCTGCCAGCTGCTTTCCTTCTCTTATAAGTTTTTTGCTATTCCTTTATCTTATCATAGTTCCATCATATCAGATTCCATAAAAGGTGTAAAGCGTTAATCATAATCCCCGGCGTAACAGTTCAGCCTTCGGCTTCCATCCAGGTAATTGACAAACTGCTGTGCGGTACGTCCCGAGATTCCGCCGTGGCTCAATTCCCATTTGTTTGCCTCCGCCCTGAGCTCCTCGTCGGACATCGCAATCCCCTGCCTGTGCGCCAGCTCGATTACAATATTGAAATATTCCTTCTGCGTGGGTTTTGAGTAATTGATGGTGACGCCAAAGCGGTTTACAAGGGAAAGCTTCTCCTCCATCGTGTCGGAGCGGTGCATGCCGTTGTCAACCTCCACGTCACTCCTGTCATTCCATGTCTCCTTGATTAAGTGCCTGCGGTTGGAAGTCGCATAAATCAGAATATTGTCCGGCTTCGTCTCCACACCGCCCTCAATGACCGCCTTGAGGAACTTATACTCCACCTCGAACTCCTCAAACGACAGATCATCCATATAGATTACAAACTTGTAATTCCTGTTCTTAATCTGTGCAATGACACCCGACAAGTCCTTGAACTGGTGCTTATAAATCTCAATCATGCGCAATCCCTGCGGATAAAACGCATTCACAATCGCCTTGATGCTTGTGGATTTACCAGTACCGCTGTCCCCAAACAGCAGCACGTTGTTCGCTTTCCTGCCCTCCACAAATGCCCTTGTATTGTCGACAAGCTTCTTTTTCTGCAGTTCATAACCGACCAGATCGTCGAGCATCACCTTGTCCATATTGTTAATCGGCAAAAATTCTATCATGCCGTCCGATTTTTCCCGGATGCGGAACGCCTTGTTCAGACCAAACATCCCCACGCCAAAATCCTTGTAAAAAGCCGTCACACAGTCAAAAAATGCATTCTCGTCAGCCGCCTGCTCAAGCTGCGCGCTCAGGGCAATAATCTTCTCGCTGACATTTTTGTTGTACATCAGCTCCTTCTTGCCGATTGCCCTGTAATCAGAAAGCTGTGAAAAACAGTCAATGCCAAGCTCCCCCTCTATCGCCGAAAAATCATAGTCAAACAGGTTTTTAAACACCCTGAAATCATTTTTTGCAAAATGGTTGACGCTCCCGTCATTTGCACCCACCTTCTCACAGGTGATGCTGAACGGGTTTTCATTTGTCACCATAAAAAAAGTAAGGTAATTGTGCCAGAGGTTATGGTTAAACCCATAATCCGTGGCGACAATCAGAAGCCTTTTGAGCTGTGTATAAATATCCTTGATAAGCGCTGACTTTGAGCCTGTCTTCTCATCAAAACGGCGGAATATTTCCCCCATCTGGTAAAGAATACAGTCCTTGTCCATATCTCCGTACATAATTAGTTTCGCAATCTCACGGTACATTTTCTTTTCTCCTCACCTTTTCAAATTCCAGAACTCTGACACATAAAAACTTTCACACCATGCGCCGACACAACTGTCCGGACTGTCTGATGCACTGTCTGGAGGCACGTGCCGTCCCACAGTTCACAGAAATCATATTCCCTGCCCATATCCACATCATCCATACAGTCATCCAGTCTGACGGAAAGCGTCTCCTCTGTGTCCTTCAGGTTAAACAGCGCCACGCAGACCGCACCCCCGTTGTCGCTTTCATTCATCCAGACAGCACACGCGTCCGTTCTCATTATCTGCCTGCCATGGCGGTCTGCCTTGAGCAGGGCAAGCAGCGGCTCGTTGGTGAGCAGCGATTTTGTCCACTCATCCAGAAGCGTCAGTTCACACCCAAGCATCAGCGGTGAGCGGAACATACACCACAATGTCATCATGGTTTTCTGCTCGTCATGCGTCAGATTGCACACCCACGCATTGCCAAAGCCTCTTCCAAGGTGCCCCAGCGGCAGCATGTCACAGTCGGGGTAGCATCCCTTTTTCACATGGTCCTGCCAGTTTTCACAGCGCCAGAACATCTCCTTTAACAAATCCCACTTGTCCCACAAGTCATCCGTGATGCGCCACATATTTGCATTCTCGGCATAATGCCATGCACGGTCAATATGAGCCGGTCCCGGAGAAAGACTTAGGACAATCGGCCTGCCGCACTTTTCTATCGCCCTGTGCAGCATGCGGGTTTCATGCCATCCGGAAAATACAAGCGGTTCCCGGTACAGCCGACTGTCACAGATGTCGTCGCACTTGATAAAATCAACACCCCACTCCGCGTACAGGGCGATAATCGAATCGTAGTACGCCTGCCCTGCCTCATTGTCATGTATGCCGTACATATCCGGGTTCCACAGGCAGACAGACGATGGGTCTGCCGCCTCATTCGCCGTAAACCGGCTGTTGTATATTGGCAGATGATTTTGCGCCGCCCCCCTGGGAATGCCGCGCATAATGTGAATGCCAAACTTCAGCCCCAGACGGTGCACGTAGTCGGCAAGCGGCGCAAAGCCTTTTCCGCCTTCCGATGACGGAAATCTGTGTGGGGAGGGCTGAAGCCTTCCATATGCATCCATCTCGTCATCACCAAAAGGGATATACTGATACTTGTCCCGCATCGTGCCGGCATCGTTGGAATACCACTCGATGTCAACCACAACGTACTCCCAGCCATACTGCTTTAAATGCGCTGCCATATAGTCCGCGTTTGCCTGAATGTCTTTTTCCGTCACGGTCGTATCATAATAATCATAACTGTTCCAGCCCATAGGCGGCGTTGGTGCAAAATCATTTTTATTCATTAACCATTCTCCTCATCCAGCGATACGCCATCTGCCCACTCCCTGCAATACCGCAGGTATTCTGCCTCCGTATTCAGGAAATCCGCGGAATTCTGCGGGAGTACAATTGGCTCTATCGTATTTTCAACATAATTACAGACGTAAATTACTTTCTCACAGTTCAGAAATACCCAGTCAAAATGCTGCGCACACTGTTTCTGCCGTTCCCCCATGTACTGGAACAGATGGTTTACGTCGATGGCGCTCCCATCTGTCGGATGAAGAAATAAATATAGCCCATTGTGCCGTCTTTGCTGGTAACTCGTGTTCAGCTTTTCCAGTTTTTTGTCAAACCGGTACTGTGCCTTGTACAGATAATCCTGATGCTCCATGTCGTCCGGCAGGACTGCCCAGAACCTGCCATTGTAAAAATTCAGTCTCCCGCCATAGCGCTCTACTGCGGACGGCGGCAGCTCCTCCTTCAGGCAGCCCAGGTACTGGTCGATAAAGCTCTTTGTCTGTCCGTCATCCGGCAAAAGCGCCTGACTCACCTCCAAGCCAAAATCCATGGTTTCGTTAATCCAGTCCGGCGACTCACTCTTTATAAAAGACGGCTGGTACTCCCGCCAGAGATACTTTAAGGACACCACCGCGTAGATTTCATTGAGCAGCTTTTCATATGCCATAAATGCTAATTCTCCCTCCTGTCTGCCAGCAAATCCTTTACCACCTCGCCTGCCATAATCAGTCCGGCAGCGGACGGCACAAAGGCATTGCTTCCGGGCGGCTGTGTTTTTGTGACAGGAACCTCCCTGGAATAGACAACCTTGAGCTTTTGGATTCCCCTGTTTTTCAGTTCGCGGCGCATCACTTTTGCCAGCGGGCACACACTTGTCTGGTAAATGTCCGCAACCGCAAAGGCTGCCGGATCCATCTTGTTTCCTGCCCCCATGCAGCTGATAACCGGCGTATGCGTCCTGTCCGCTTCCATGACGAGCTGGATTTTCCCTGTCACGGTATCAATCGCGTCCACTACATAATCATATGCACCAAAATCAAATTCTGACGCCGTTTCAGGCAGGAAAAAGGTCTTGTATGTATTTACCACTGCCATCGGATGAATGTCCAGCACCCGTCTCTTTGCCACATCCACCTTATATTCGCCGATTGTGCTGTGCGTCGCGATAATCTGACGGTTGAGGTTGGTCAGGCTCACCCTGTCATTGTCAATCAAATCCAGCGTACCGACACCGCTGCGCGCAAGCGCCTCCACCACATAACCACCCACGCCCCCGATTCCGAATACGGCCACGCGTGCCTTCTTCAATTTTTCTATCCCTTCGGCGCCTACCAGAAGTTCCGTTCTTGCAAATTGATTCATCGTCTTAATACCTCGTTTGCGCTCCCCATGCGGTATCCCTGCAAGTCAAAAGTCACATAGTCAAACCCATATTCCTTAAATTTCGTCACGATTTTACTCCGCACGTCCGTCTCCATAACGCGCCCAAAGTCAGCCTCTGGCACCTCAATCCGCGCAAGGGTTCCATGGATGCGGACACGCATCTGCCGCAGTCCCATGTCCATCAGAAGCTGTTCCGCCCGCCCGACCATGCAAAGCTTTTCTTTTGTGATGGTCTCGCCATATGCAAAACGCGACGCGAGACAGGCATATGACGGCTTGTCCCATGTCGGAAGCTGCGCGTCCGCTGACAAGTCCCTGATTTCCTGCTTATACAGCCCTGCCTCCCGAAGCGGGCTTTTGATGCCAAGCTCTGCCACCGCCTGCATTCCGGGTCGGTAATCATCCATGTCGTCCATATTGGAACCTTCGATTACATAGCGGATTCCATGCGCCTGTGCGATTGCCTCGATTCCTTTTAAGAGTTCCTTTTTACACAGATAACAGCGGTTGGGCGGATTCTCGGAAAAGCCGCCGATGGCAAGCTCGTCCGCCTCATAGATGTACTGCGTGATGTTCTCACGCTGGCAGAACGCCGCTGCCTCCTTGGATTCCCTGTCCGGAAACACACAGGATTTTGCAGTGACTGCAACCGCGTTATCCCCGAGGGTGTCATGCGCCACCTTCAAAAGAAAGGTTGAATCAACCCCGCCCGAAAAAGCCACTGCCACGCTGCCAAGCCCTTGCAGCACTGCTTTTAACCGCTCAAGCTTCTCCTCTTTTGCATCCTGTTTTTCCCATACTGTATCCCCGGACTGTACTACGCCGTCTTTGCATTTTTCCTGCTGCGTATCCCCCTGCGCCACTTGATGTTCCGGCAGTTCATAGTCATCCAGGAAATGATGCCGCACACCATCCTGCTTATATGCTATTATAGTACTCAGATTTACATTTTCAACACTTTTGAAAATATTATTTTCCACAAATGGGTTTATCTGGCGCAGCTGGCGTATCAGCTGCTTGGTTTCCCTGCGCTTCGAAGTATTCTCCAGGTCTCCGCGAAAGCTGCTGTTCTCTGTAAATTTGCACGCGCACTGCAAAAAGCGCAGATTGTTGTAATCCCGCCATGCCTTGATATGCTCCTCCCGAATCAGGTACATCGGGCGAATCAGCTCCATCCCCTCAAAATTCGTGCTATGAAGCTTTGGCATCATGGTCTGTACCTGTGCGCCATAGAGCATTCCCATCAGAATCGTCTCTATCACATCGTCAAAATGGTGCCCCAGTGCAATTTTGTTGCATCCCAGCTCCCTTGCCCTGCTGTACAGATGCCCCCGCCGCATTCTAGCGCACAGGTAACAGGGCGAATTTTCTATATGGAAGACCGACTCAAAGATGTCGGATGAAAAAATGGTCAGCGGTACATTCAGGCGCCTTGCGTTGCTTTCAATTAACTGCCTGTTTTCCGTCCTGTAGCCAGGATCCATGACCAGAAATTTCACTTCAAAATCAAATTTATTGTGCCGCTTCAGTTCCTGGAACAGTTTCGCCATCAGCATGGAATCCTTGCCGCCCGAGATGCAGACCGCAATCCGGTCCCCCTCCTGAACCAAATCGTACTCGCGTATTGCCCTGGTGAATTTACACCAGAGGTTTTTCCGGAATCTTTTACGCAAATCCTGCTCTATTTCCAAATAGTCCTTGTCATTATCCGACGCATGTGCCATATCTGTATTTTCACCCCTATATCCTGTTTGTTTATTTCCAATTTCAAACAACTATCCAAACTGTTTTAAAAAATCTTCAGGACTAATAGCTTGTACCTTCGAGTTGGCATAATCCATAATATTTCTTGTAATAATATACTTTGCCCCCACACTGACAGCACACCTGTCCTGCAGGCAATCCTCAAAATCTTTAAAGTCGATGTTTTTCACTGCCCTGACTACTTCTGCATGACTGACCCCTGTCACTTGCAAGAAACAACACAAGTCCACTATCCATTCCCTGCGTTTTACTTCTGGTACTTTTCGTAAAATATACCAAAGATTCGGTATTGAATGAAATGCAATATATCCCATCAATTTCTTTTGGGCACACTTCAAAATAATGTCGGAGGATGCTTCATAGTACGGTTCCCTTGTAAGAAGATAATCAATAATTACATTCGTGTCAATCAACACTACCATACCGTTCTGTCCTTGCCTCCTCTAGCTCCTTATCTGGATCAAACTCCTTTGGTATATACTGTAAAATTTCTTTTCTTGCCGCATCCAGTCTATGCAGTGCCTGCATACTCTCTTTGTCATCTGTTTCCCGCGGCATAAGCCGTTGA
Source organism: Lachnospiraceae bacterium UBA7205 (assembly GCA_002490665.1). GTDB lineage: Bacteria > Bacillota > Clostridia > Lachnospirales > Lachnospiraceae > COE1. Next base: position 12,563 of record DKUL01000022.1, read on the forward strand.
ATGACTTCAATCAGGAAACTTACATTATCATCTGATAACTCACTTATCATTTGTACAGCCTGCTCCTGTAATATTGACATAAAACACCGCCTTTCATATTGTGTATACTATTTTATGGACTTTGCCGCAAGTGCAAAGCCCAGTCCTTCCGCAAAATATGAACATATATTCTTTAACATAATATCACATTTCCACTGTTTTTCCAAGTAATATTTTTCAGCGGTTATGCCATCATCGAACGCAGCATCATGATATGGTACTGCTCATCCTGTATAATCCTGTTGATGACAGCATTCACATAATCGTCCTGAATCTTCCTGATGTGCATATTGTACTGGCTGATTGCCGCCTGCTCACTCTCCAGATCCGCCTGCAGCATATCCCCAAACTTTTCCGGCAGTGTCAGGCACTGCGGCGACCACATCCACTGGCGCCCGCCCTGCTGCCGCACGGTATAGCCGACATTCCCGCCCAGCAGGCAGACAAGCTGCCCAAGCATCTGCATGTGCATCATTTCAGCCATTGCCATTCCCAGAAATGCCTTTCCCATCTGACAGTTTTCATGAAAAATACGGTTTTCATTGTTGATGTACTGCATGATGGCTGACATTTCCGATACCATTCCGCAGTAGCTGATGCTGATAAGGTCTGCGTAATTCTGGTTTTTTTCCCGCACCTGCACCGGTGGATAGGGCAAATCCATCACTGCCGGCTTCACACCGGAAAATTCACATCCACTCACAATTTTTTTGTCACAGTTTTCCATAGGCATATACCTCAGTTTACCATTATGGTTCTCAATACCCAATATATTAAAAAGCAGGCACATCTATGCAACATTGTCAAGTGGCGAGTTTAATTTTGTGCACAAAAAAGCAGGACCTCTCTCAAATCTCTGCTCTTTTAACTATTAGAAAAGTTTGTCAACTGCCAGATGAAAGTACCACATTAGAAATATTTGATATTGGAACTGACGATTTACGCAACATTTTTACACTCGAAACAACAGATGGAAGTTTGTTTGAAATTAAGTGTAGAAAAATAAAATAATTAAAACAGGTGGTGTTCTCCTGCAAAGAAACACACCACCTGTTCCATGCATCTGCATAGAGATGTGAACCTGCTACAGGAGCAGAAAACCGTACCAGCTTTCCTTATATTAGCAGAATAGCAAGACTAAAGTATAAAAAATAAAGCAATCTTCACAGAATGACAATTCAACTTTATAATTCCCCGACAAAATTATAAACAATCCGTACTTCCTGTGTCTTTATCCCGTCCACTTTCTTAGGTTCTCCAATCAGTATGCGGTTAATCTGTTGGATAGTTGGAATAGGTGACTTAGAAAATATCCATTATTCAAGGGGTTCCAGTGCCCCTATGAACTTGTAATGGATAGTAAGTCGTTGAATTTTCTGCCCGTCAACTTCTATGGGTTCAGAAACAAGAATTTTTTCTATCAATTGGTTGATTATCTTAAAATTGAGTTTCGTTATTCCTGCATAACCGCTTAT
>DKUL01000058.1 GCA_002490665.1 Lachnospiraceae bacterium UBA7205
CGTGGGAGCGTGGATTGAAATATTACACGGAGCAGAAAGAGGTTGCAGATAGCGAGTCACTCCCTGCGTGGGAGCGTGGATTGAAATTACGACAAAACTTGTGTCACCTCTTACGCTGTTATGTCACTCCCTGCGTGGGAGCGTGGATTGAAATCCCGAACACGCTCCTTTGAATAATCAATGCCGCGAGTCACTCCCTGCGTGGGAGCGTGGATTGAAATATCCAGTGGCTGGCGGCATACATAAACACCCTGTCAGTCACTCCCTGCGTGGGAGCGTGGATTGAAATTGTACCACATGAATATTACCGGGAAAACTGTACAGTCACTCCCTGCGTGGGAGTGTGGATTGAAATCAATTATACATTAAATGGTGTAGCCAATTGACCTGTCACTCCCTGTGTGGGAGTGTGGATTGAAATACTAAATCCTGCTCCGGCAGCAGTCGTAAAAAAGTCACTCCCTGCGTGGGAGTGTGGATTGAAATTGGAAAGGAAAAAAGGTTTATATAGGGCTTGACCTGTCACTCCCTGCGTGGGAGTGTGGATTGAAATGCCTTTACTCCCATCTCCACGTTTGTCGACACATGTCACTCCCTGCGTGGGAGTGTGGATTGAAATTGGCAGCGTGAACTTGAAAATTGAGAACACGTCAGTCACTCCCTGCGTGGGAGTGTGGATTGAAATATAATAAAAGCACCTATATTGCGCAGGTGCTTTGGTCACTCCCTGCGTGGGAGTGTGGATTGAAATTCCGAAAGGTGTGGTACAATAAAAAGACACCTTGTCACTCCCTGTGTGGGAGTGTGGATTGAAATCGCGGCATCATCAGAACAGATGGCAGTGACAAAGGTCACTCCCTGTGTGGGAGTGTGGATTGAAATAATCCACAGCAGTACTGCTGACGGTATTATCGTGTCACTCCCTGTGTGGGAGTGTGGATTGAAATCGAAAAGCTTGTGGATTCTGCCAGCATTGAATTTGGTCACTCCCTGTGTGGGAGTGTGGATTGAAATATGCAGTATGTATGCTGTGGCACGGAGATACCAGGTCACTCCCTGTGTGGGAGTGTAGATTGAAATATCAAAATACGCGCTTAAAAGCACCGGAATGTCTGTCACTCCCTGTGTGGGAGTGTGGATTGAAATGACTAATTGTGCTATATTTATAGTATAAACCATGTCACTCTCTGTGTGGGAGTGTGGATTGAAATTTAAGGCAAGTCAATATTTAAGAAAGGTGGTTTTGTCACTCTCTGTGTGGGAGTGTGGATTGAAATACAAACATTGTCCATGTGTGCCGCGCAAACTCCCGGTCACTCTCTGTGTGGGAGTGTGGATTGAAATTTAGGGCAAGTCAATATTTAAGAAAGGTGGTTTTGTCACTCTCTGTGTGGGAGTGTGGATTGAAATTTTAATTGTAAGTAAAAAGCACCCATATACATCAGGTCACTCTCTGTGTGGGAGTGTGGATTGAAATGAGTATCTGCTGCTGGACAACCGTGTTGTTGTTGAGTCACTCTCTGTGTGGGAGTGTGGATTGAAATCCCTCCTCTGCTGCCATATTGCAGGCAAGGTTTAGTCACTCCCTGTGTGGGAGTGTGGATTGAAATTAAAACCGTAATTATATGCCAAAAACGGTATTTGTCACTCTCTGCGTGGGAGTGTGGATTGAAATACAGGTCCACTCAAAGGCGCAGCGCAGCCGACCGTCACTCTCTGCGTGGGAGTGAGGATTGAAATTTTGAAGCGATAAGAATTGTTTACGAAATGAGAGTCACTCCCTGCGTGGGAGTGAGGATTGAAATCCTGAAACCAACATAACGGACGCAAAGCTGTATGTCACTCCCTGTGTGGGAGTGTGGATTGAAATGTGGAGCGCTATGGCACGATCGCTATGGAGTATGGTCACTCCCTGCGTGGGAGTGAGGATTGAAATATGATAAAATATGCATTCGCCTGGTAGACATCCGCCACTCCCTGCGTGGAAGTGTGAATTGAAATAGCTTGCACTTTGCGAGAACCTCCTCGTCCAGGGGTCACTCCCGGCGAGGGAGAGCGTAGCTTAGGCTGGAGGATGCGGAACACCTAAAAGCAACGAATGTGCCACTCCCAGCGAGGGAGAGCGTAGCTTAGGTATTTACAGGAGTTGCAAAACAAAATATAAGAATCCAAAACTAATGGCAAATTAAGAAAACCCTTCAGTTTTCTTCTGCCTGTATTCATTTGGGCTCATATGGTAATGCTGCCTAAACTTCCGGCAGAAATAGCCGGAACTTGCAAATCCCATTTCTTCTGCAATGGAAGAAACAGATTTTTGAGTGGCACAGAGCTGTTCGGCAGCCTGCGCTAGTCTGTACTGGATGAGATACGCTACTGGAGAAGTATGGATACCCGACTGAAAAATGTGTAAAGCCCCACTCTTGCTGATAGATGCAGATGCTGCAATCATCTCAAGCGTAATTTCTTCCATGTAGTGGTCGTGAATGTACTGCATCATAGCCTGTAACCTTGCCTGCTTGTGATTTACGCGATGAATACCGTTAGAACCGGAATCCGGGTTTATATTTTTTAACAGTATGTCCCAAAGCTGAAATAGAAGCTGTACTGTGTATAATTCATTATCCTGCTCTGTTTCCTGAAGGGTAAAAATTTGCGACAAAAGTTGCAGTGCATTGTTTTCCCATGCTGTGTATGGACTAAAAATCTGATATGGAACAGACGAGTTTATAACGGGGAGGATATACTTCTCGTAAATAAGACTTTTTTCGGGTGCTAACAGGGTTGGCGAAAAAACAATATTGGGGATAAATGTGCTGCATTGTGCTTCGAAACGGTGCAGTACACCGCTGTTGATAAATATGCCGCAGCCTTCATGCAGTTCTATTTTGTTTTCTCCCACAAGGCAGAGTGCAGTGCCTTCGGCAACAGACAGGAATTCCAGTTCAGGATGCCAGTGCCAGTCAATGCGGTGGAAGTCAAACTGCCAGATATTTTCGGGATAGTATGCAAAAGGATAACGATTGTTGCCATGCCGGATGGTTTCCCGCAGTGTTTCATCTGTAGTTATCTTAAAAATGTCCATGGCATATCTCCTCATATAAAGAAAATAGAATTTGTCATATTGTACCATAAATATGCGATTTTGTGCAATGACTGGACACAAATTATGCGATATAATCCCAATCATTAGAAGGAATTAGTGTGAAAAATACTTCTAAGGCAGCAAAAGACGCTACCTAAGAAGTATTAAAATTTCACACAGTATCTATTTGAGCCGCCCAAGGCGGCATGGGGGATTAATATGGAAAATCAATATGATAAAACAATTACAGCCTGTTTTGTGGGATATATCGTACAGGCTGTAGTCAACAATTTCACGCCGCTGCTGTTTTTGTTTTTTCAGGAAAGCTACCATATTCCGCTTTCCCAGATTACGCTGCTGGTGACGTTTAATTTCGGAATACAACTGCTGGTTGATCTGCTTTCGGTCGGATTTATAGATAAAATCGGGTATCGCGCATCAATGGTTATAGCCCATGTCCTGTCAGCGTCGGGGTTAATTCTTCTTACGGTCTTGCCGGAGATTTTACCAGTACCCTTTATCGGAATTTTGATTGCTGTAATGATTTATGCAGTTGGCGGTGGACTTTTGGAAGTCCTGGTCAGTCCGGTTGTTGAGGCGTGTCCTTCTGATAATATGGAAGAAAGGAATTCCAAGGAAAAGGCAATGAGTATGCTTCATTCTTTTTATTGCTGGGGACATGCCGGAGTCGTACTCGTTTCAACATTGTTTTTTTATGTGGCGGGCATAGACAACTGGAAAATATTAGCAATTCTTTGGGCGGCTGTTCCGATTGGAAATGCTTTTGCCTTTGCCAAAGTTCCTATTGCGCCGCTGATTGAGGATGGTGAGTCTGGACTAGGATTAAAGGAATTGTTTCGGACAAAAATTTTCTGGATTTTACTGGTAATGATGGTATGCGCAGGAGCAAGCGAGCAGGCGGTGAGCCAGTGGGCTTCGGCTTTTGCAGAAAAAGGACTTGGGATTTCCAAGGCAGCGGGTGATTTGGCGGGGCCGATGGCGTTTGCAGTTTTAATGGGGATGTCAAGATTGTTTTATGGTAAGTATGGCGACCGCATTCATCTGGAGCGCTTTATGGTTTATAGTAGTTTCCTGTGTATTTTGTCTTATTTGGGAATTTCTCTTTTTCCCGTTCCGCTGCTGAACCTGATTGCCTGTGCTGTCTGTGGTCTGTCAGTCGGAATCATGTGGCCGGGAACGTTCAGCAAGGCATCGGCAGCTTTGCCCAAAGGTGGAACCGCCATGTTTGCGTTATTGGCGTTAGGCGGAGATATAGGCTGTTCGGGAGGACCTACATTGGTTGGAATGGTATCAGGGGCATTGGGGGATAACCTGAAGATGGGAATTTTGGCAGGTATTGTTTTTCCGGTGCTGTTACTCATGGGAATCATTCTTTGCAGAAAAACAAAAGAAAGATGTAAATGACACATCTCACGCCAACGATACCATTATCCGCAAAGGAATATCAATCGGGGTGTAAACTATCATGCAAAATCACATAAAAGGCTTGTATTCTTGCCATCTCCTGTTAAAATGATAGTGTGAAATGTCTTTTTTCACACTATCATTTTAACGTTGGAAAGGAAAACAAAATGAACACAATACCATATATAAAAGGCATCACCTTCGCCCCATTTGCTCCGGCGGGCAGGCTTGGTGAGGAGGAGGCAAAACAAAGCCTCGCGTTGATGAAGGAACGCACCGGCGCAAATTTTATTATTCTTGCACCGGGCGGATTGCAGGAAACGGCGCAGTCGGAAACAATAGACTACACTTCGCAGAGAACCATGACCGACACCGAGCTTAAAGAGATGATTGCATATGCACATGAGCTCGGACTCCGTGTGGCGCTGAAACCAACGGTCAACTGCAAAAACGGAACATGGCGCGCGCATATCAACTTTTTTGATGAGGATGTGCCATGCGAGCCAAAGTGGAGCAATTGGTTCCCTGCCTACATGGAATTCCAGAACCATTATGCCCGCATTGCGCAGGAGATGGGGTGTGAGATGCACATCGCAGGCTGCGAAATGGTGATGGCGGAGCGGCGCGCCGGCGAATGGCGCAAGGTCATTGCGGAGATTCGCAGGGATTTTAAGGGTCTGGTCTCGTACAATACAGACAAATACCAGGAGCACAATGTCATATGGTGGGACTGTGTGGACGTGATATCGTCGAGCGGTTATTATCCCATAGATGACTGGGAGCGGCAGCTGGACCGAATTGAGCCGGTTGTGGCGAAATTCCGGAAACCATTCTTTTTTGCCGAGGCAGGCTGTATGTCGGCTGCAGGTTCCAAGAATGTGCCCAATGACTGGTCCGTCGAGGGACAAAGCGACTTGGACGGACAGGCAGACTGGTACAGGGCGATGTTCGATGCATGCAGGAAGCGGGACTGGGTGAATGGTTTTGCGCTGTGGTCGTGGACGGACAGGCTGTATGATAAGAATGAGATAGAAAAAAGACGTGACTATGAGTTGTACGCAAAGCCCGCCGAGGATGTTGTGCGGGAGAATTATGCGCGTTAGGACACACAGATGGGGGCAGCGATGATAAACGTAACAATTTGGAATGAATTTCTGCACGAAAAGAAACAGGAGGAGGTGCGTGCCATTTATCCGAAAGGAATCCATGGCTGCATCGCGGATTTCCTGAGGACGGACAAAAATATTTTCGTGCGTACCGCAACCCTGGAGGAGCCGGAACACGGACTGACCGAGGAGGTTCTTGCGGACACGGATGTCCTGATTTACTGGGGACACATGGCGCAGCAGGACTTTTCGGATGAAGTGGCTCTGCGCGTACAGAAGCACGTGCTGCAGGGGATGGGGCTGATAGCGCTTCACTCTGCACATTTTGCAAAGATTATGCGGCTTCTTCTGGGGACTGGCATGACACTGCGCTGGAAACATGGCGACAGGGAGCGGCTGTTTACAACAGCGCCATACCACCCGATAGCGCAGGGCATTCCTGCGCATTTTGACATTCCGGTGGAGGAGATGTATGGGGAGTACTTCGACATTCCAAAGCCGGATGATGTTGTGTTTACAGGATGGTTTGCAGGCGGCGAGGTATTTCGCAGCGGGTGCACGTTCCAGCGCGGACAGGGAAGAATCTTTTACTTTCAGCCGGGGCATGAGGAGTACCCGATTTACCATATGCCCGAAATCCGGCAGATTCTTTCCAATGCGGTGTATTGGTGCGCGGAAATGAAACGGCGGCAGAAACCGCTTGACTGCACCGCGGTAAAGGTAACGCTGGAGGAGGAGCTTGCCAATCCCATCAGGCTGTCTGTATTTTATGACCATATTGCACAGGCAGTTCTCCAGTCGGAGGGCACACTTTCCATGGAGGATGTTATGGGGCGCTGTAGTGATTTCGGGATTCGCGGGATTGATATCGAATACAGTCAGCTTTGTGCCGATTACGACCGCATAACGGAGTCGCTGCGGTATCACTATATGGAAGTGGCAAGCATTTACCAGATGTATGATTTCAAAAATACATATGATGTCAGCATGGCAAAGGAGCAGATTGACCTGGCGCACAGGCTGGGGGCGAAGCGTGTCCTTATCGTTCCTGGATTTCTGGACGAGGATGAGGCGAGGGGGCTCAATGGCATAAGCGGTGACTATTGGGCAGTCGAGCGGTTTATGGAGCAGAATCTGCGCATACAGGGGATAAAAACGGCACTGGAGGAACTGGTGCGGTATGCAGAGCCGCTTGGAGTGGATGTGACGCTTGAGGATTTCGACAATAATCTGTCCCCATGCTCACGGACGAATGCGCTGCTGTGGTTTATGAGAAATGTGTCCGGGCTGAAATGCACATTTGACATGGGCAATTTTGCGTTTTGTTATGAGAACGTTATGGATGCGTACGAGGTGCTGAAAAAATACATTGTGCATGTGCACTGCAAGGACAGGGGAAGCGAGGGGAACGGGCTGAAATCCGTCCCGACAGGAAGCGGATATATTCCCATTGCACAGCTTGTCAGGAAGCTGAAGGCAGGCGGGTACTGCGGCTATCTGTCAGTCGAACACTTTGGCGACATTGACCAGATGGAAAGCATCGGGCAGTCAGCGCACTTCCTGAGATCCGTATTGGAGCATGGATAAAAACTTTGAGGAGGAGAACGGATGTATTCAGAATTGCTGAGGGGACTGTCTGTATTCTGGGCACTGCTTCACATTATTTTTTTGTTTTTGATGTTGTTCCGGTCGATTTATTCCCCGAAAAAAACCCTGCTGATTGCAGGCGGCGGCATGGGCGTGCTGATGGTGCTGAATCTTATTCTGCTGTATCTGCTGGGTGCTGACGCGACGGGAAGGCTCATGATTTTCACCTGCACCATCCCGAGCTTTCTCTTTTTGTACCCATTATCTGCCGACAAGAAATTCCGGTTTGTGTTTACGTTTTGCATAGCGGACACAGTCAGCTTCTGGATTATGACAGTCACAAACCTGATGGATTTTTACCTGGGCGGCGGCAAATGCATTTTGATGTTTGTCAGCAGGCTGGTTGCATTTCCGCTGGTGGAATATGCGGCATACCGCTACCTGAGAAAGCCCTATCTGGAGCTGCAGAATGCAGTGCAAAAGGGGTGGGGGGCATTTAGCTGCACGACAGCACTATATTACCTGCTGCTGATATTTGTGGTGCAGTACCCCGACAATATCACGAACAGACCCGAAGATATGCCTGTCTGTATTCTGGTGCTGGCACTGATGTTTTTTAACTATGAAATGATGTTCTCGTCACTGTACAGGCAGCTGCAGCTTTACCGCAGGCAGCAGAGCGAGCGTATCCTGCAGGAACAGAAAGCCTTTCTCGAGGAGCAGCTCGAGAGCCAGCAGCGTATCCGGAGACTGAAACACGACATGAAAGGGCACGTGGTTACGGTGGCAGGACTGCTGGCAGCAGAAAAGAACGAGGAAGCGATGGCGTATTTAAAAAATGTGCAGGGCGACATGGACAGCTGCCTTGGACAATACTGCCCGAACCTGTATGTCAATGCGGTACTGGGCAGCTATGCGCAAAAGTTTCAGGAGCTTGGCATGGAGCTGGTGCTTGACGTCCAGATTGGAGATGAGCAGCTTCCATATATGGAACTGTGCCAGATTCTGTCAAACGGACTGGAGAACGCAAAAGAGGCGCTGGCGGAACTTCCGCGGGAGCGGCGTAAGGCATCAGTGCAGATGAAGTACAATCGCGGCTGCCTGACAATCCGCATGAGAAATTGCTGTGGTGACAGGCTTCGGGTAGAGAAAGGCACAATTCCCAAAACGAGCAAAGTAGGATCTGACCATGGTTTTGGGCTGCCGACAATCCTTGAGGCGGCAGGGCGGCTTGGCGGCGACATGATGTGTTACACGGAAGATGGCTTTTTCACGGTGGATGTTATTGTACAGGCGCAGTGCCTGAAAGGCGCATAGGCAAACAAAGTGTACCTGAAAAAATGCGAAGTGTACCCGGCGTATTTCTCTTGAACACCTTATTTTGTATAATATGTAGAGGTAATTGTGTCATTTATTATTTATTATGGCAGACCGACACATAAGGAAGAATGAGGAGGTACAAGGGTGTGCTAAGGACGATAAAGGGACGGCTTACGGCAAGCGTAACGGTGATTGTTGTGGCGGGCATTCTGCTTACGACAGCGGGAATTACTGCGATAGCCGGAAAGCAAATGATTCATGACCAGACACAGGCATTACAGCTCAATGCGGATAAATATGCGGCAGAGATTGACACCTGGATTGAGACAGAGAAGATGATTGCGGACGGCGCGGCAGACAGCATTGCGGCAGGGAAAAAGACGGATACGGAGCTTATCCAGTCCGTGGTAAATGCCCACGCAGAGGGACGCAGCGAAATACTGAATCTGTATTTTGGCACAAATGACAGCCGGTTTATCCAGTCAAACACAAGTGCGGAAATTCCCGAGGGCTACGACCCGGTACAGCGGGGCTGGTATCAGCAGGCAGCACAGCAAAAGACGGTGGTTGTGACGGATCCTTACTGGGACGTGCTGACCAATCAGATGTGTGCGACAATTGCTGCGCCATCATACATCAATGGGGAGCTGGCTGGCGTAATCGGTCTGGATGTCACGCTTGGGACAGTGACGGAGCTGACAGGAAGCATCAGTTATGCGGATGGTGTGTACGGATTTCTTCTGGACAGCAGCGGACAGTATGTGGCACATGAAAATAAGGAATATGAGCCGACCGAAGACACGGCTGTTCTGGCGGCAGATATTTTGCCGGCGCTGAAGTCCCTGATAGATGGAACGGAAAGTGACGTGAAAAAGCTTGCGGATTACGATGGCAGTGAAAGTTATTTTGCAATGTCAGCGATTGCAGGCAGCAGCTGGAAGCTGGGTGTCGTGGTGCCGACGGCTAATGTCACGCAGTCCCTCGCCGCGATGGTTCTGGTAACGGTCGTGACGGCACTGGCAGTCATTGTGTTTGTCGTACTGTTTATGGCAGGCATTATCGGACGGATGCTGGCGCCGATACAGATGCTGAAACAGTTTGCGTCCGGAGACTTTTCGGAAAATATTTCGCAGGACAAGTCCATACCAAAGGAATACAGGAATGAAACGGAGCAGATTCGGACGGCTACGGTTGAGGTGCGCAAGCAAATCAGGGAGATTATATGCAATACAAAGCGGGAGGCAGAGGATATCGGGACAATAGCGGAGGGAACATCCGCCAAAATGACAACGCTCAACCAGGACATTTCCGGCATTTCCGAGATGGTCATCCGTGTCATGGTGCAGACGCTGCAGGCAAGGGAGCTGACAGAGCGCATCATGAACAACGGACAGGAGCTTGGTCAGGCGATTGAGCAGATTGCGACAAAAGCAAGCGAAGCGGCGGGGCAGTCCGGCGGCATCATGGAGCGGGCGGGAAAGCAGCATGAGGCTTCCAGACAGTCTGCGGGCGAGGCGGTCGCACTTTACCAGGAGACGCGCGGGGATTTGGAACAGGCAATTGCCGACAGCCAGAGAGTGCGTGAGATTGATACACTGACGGAGGAAATTCTCAATATCAGCACACAGACGAACCTTCTGGCGCTGAATGCATCCATAGAGGCGGCGAGGGCAGGGGAAGCCGGAAAAGGGTTTTCTGTCGTGGCGGAGGAAATCAGGGAGCTTGCAGACCATTCGCGGCTTGCCGTTGACAAGATACGCAAGGTTACAGAAGACGTCGTGCAGAATGTGGATTTTCTGTCCCAGAGTTCAGAGAAGCTGCTGGACTTCATGAATAGCAGGGTTATGGAAGATTACCGTGAAATGACGGAGCTTGCAGGAATGTATCAGAAGGACGCGGCATTTTACAGTGACATTTCGGGAGAGCTGGGTGCCTCGTCGCAGGAGATGAGCGCCAGCATGGAGGGCATTAATGCATCCATCCGGTCTATCACAAGCCTGATAGGCGAGATTGCGGCGTTTATGGAGCGTGTGGAAACCTCCGCGGAACATTCCAGTGAAAACGCATCCGCGGTGCTGAAACAGATGGAGGAGCTATTCCGTCTGAGCACGCTGCTCAACCAGACGGTTGCGTCATTCAAGGTGTAAATTTTTTGCAGTTTCTTATAACATTTCCCACAAAAAATGGTGTGTGGTATCGTATCTATTGTAAAAGAACGAAAATATCTTCCTGAAAAGGAGAGAAAGGGTGGGGAATTGTTATGAAAAGAAAATGGATGAGAGGCCTGACGGTGTTTGCCGTTATTGCAGGGCTGCTGACAGGATGCGGCGCGGGGGACGGCACGAAATCGATGATGAGCGCGGACACCGCGGCGGCGGAAAACGGTGCGGCGCCGCAGGAGTATTATGATGCCGGCATTGCCTATGACAGTTACGCAATGAACGACATGGCGGCGGCGGAGGAAATTGCCGTGGAAAAGTCTGCAAAAGGCGGTGACACCACGGCGAACCAGACGCAGAATCCGGAAGAACTGACGCTTTTGGAAGAAAAACTTGTGTACCACTGCAACCTGGACATTGAGACCCTGGACTATCCGGCAACCATGGCATCCGTAAAGGACACCATCACCAAATATGGCGGAATTGTCCAGTCAGAGAGCGAGAATGACAGCGGTGCAGAATGGTATTATGAAAATTACCGGAAGACAACCGCGACAATGCACAATTATCTTGAGGTGCGGATTCCGTCGGAAAATTATGACAGCTTTCTGTCAGCGCTCGACGGTGTCGGCAAAATCATTTCCAAGTCGACAAGCGTGGACAATATCAGTCAGCGGTACTATGACACCACATCGCAGATTGAGGCGTTAAAGATACAGGAAAAAAACCTGCTTGCCATGATGGAAAAGTGTGAGACGATAGAGGATATGATAGCAGTGGAGCAGAGGCTTTCCGAGGTGCAGTACCAGCTGAGTGAATTGCAGACTTCCAGACGCTACATGGATATGGATGTTGCCTATTCTTACGTAAACATCAGTGTTACCGAGGTGATGGAGTATCGCCGGGACAGTGAGCCTGTCCGGAGAAACACCTTTGCCGACCGGCTGAAAAATACTGTTTTGTCCACCGGAAAGGGATTCCTTGCATTTCTGGAGGGACTGCTGTTTCTGCTGATTCACCTGGCTCCGTACATATTGATTGTTGCGGTATTCTGCTTCGTATTCCTCAGAAAAAAGATACGCTGTTTTATGGAAGCACACAAGGCAAAGAAAGCACAGAAACACAACCAGGATAATAAGCCGTCTACCTGACAGTGCCGGGTGCAGTCCCATAAACAGCACGGAATGCCCTGTAAAAAGAACGCATACTGCTAAATCCGCTGGAAAAGCAGATGTCCGTCACGGAAAGATTAGAGTGTGTCAGCAGACCCATCGCGTGTTCCGCACGGATCTGCCGCAGATAATCGCTGTAGGAACAGCCGAAGCGCTCCTTAAAGATATGGGAGATGTGGTACTTGCTGTAGCCAAGTGCATCGGCAAGCTGCGACAGGCTGATTTCCTCGGTAAAATGCTGGCTTAGATAATTGGAAATATCCTGACAGATGCCGCCAGAGACATTTTCCTGCCGGATAAGCGGCATCTGCGACAGAATCATCGCAGTGAGAATATACAGATATCCCTTTGCAATGCGGATATCTGTATTTTTTTGCACATTTTCCAGAAGGCCGGATACCAGAGTGGAGAATTGCTCTGGCTCGCAAAGACTGGTGATAAAGGGACGCCGGGGACGCTGCATATGAAATTCCGTGGCAAAATCAGGCAGAAAATCAAGGCTGAAAATAATCATCACGGCGCGGGAGTGCAGGGGCGTATGGGTCTCGTGGACAATGTTTGGGAAGGCGATGGATACCATCCCTTTTTCCAGACACATTTTCTGGCCTGATATGGTAATCTCGATAGCGCCGTCAAGCACATAGAAAATTTCGATCTGGCGGTGCATGTGCGCCAGATAGCTGTTATTTTCTGTCACTTTCACAAACAGATTCTCGTCCCAGTTCTGGTAAATCATCGGAATCCCCCCATTTTTTACAATAATTTCAAATGTAAATATAATATAATTATAGCAGATAATCTGACCAGACCGCAATATTTGGCACAGAAAACTTGCGTCCGGACATTGTAGAAAATGCAGGAGATACAGTATACTGTTTTTATGCAAGCGCGCGTCCAAACGAACTGTGTCAGCAAGCTGCCGGGCGCGCGGCACGCGAGTAGAGGGACATTCCCCTGCTCGATTCGACAATGGAAACATAGAATCAGTTATTGGCAGTCAAATGAAAGGATGGTACAAATATGGCTACAGGCAGTATATGGAACGCGGACTTGGGAAACGGAAACTACCGCAACCCGATACTCTATGCAGATTATTCGGATCCGGACGCAATCCGTGTCGGGGAGGATTATTTCATGATTGCGTCAAGCTTTGGCAATGCGCCGGGGCTGCCGCTGCTCCACTCAAAAGACCTCGTAAACTGGAAGGTGGTCAATTACATTATTGACGAGATTCCCGAGGAACGCTACAAGGACCCGATACATGGGTGCGGCGTGTGGGCGCCCGCAATCCGCTATCATGAGGGCACTTACTATGTCTGCTTTCCCATGCCGGATGAGGGCATTTACATGAGCACGGCGACAGATCCTTTTGGAAAATGGTCAAATCCTGTCAATATCAGACCCGGTGCCGGGTGGATTGACCCCTGTCCGTTCTGGGATGATGACGGAAAAGCATACCTCGTCGCAGGGGTTGCAAAAAGCCGCATCGGTTACAAGAGTGTACTCCACATGGTAGAGATGCAGCCGGACGGAATGGGGCTGATAGGCGAGGAGCATAAGGTATTTGACGGCAATGAGAACGACCAGGTGACCATTGAAGGACCTAAAATGTACAAGAAAAATGGGTGGTATTATATCTTCGCACCGGCGGGCGGCGTAAAGACCGGCTGGCAGACGGTGCTTCGCTCCAGAAATGTATTTGGCCCCTATGAATATAAGATTGTGATGCGCCAGGGGGACACCGGTGTCAACGGACCGCATCAGGGTGCATGGGTTGACACGGTCACGGGCGAGGACTGGTTCCTGCATTTTCAGGATGTCTATGGGGCTGGGCGCATCACGCACTTGCAGCCGATGAGCTGGCGTGAGGACTGGCCGGTCATAGGCATTGCAAAGGAGGGCAACGATTACGGTGAGCCTGTCACGGAGTACCGGAAGCCGGATGTGGGCGGCGTGAAATGCTGCGTGTGCGAGCCGGAAACGTCCGACGATTTCAAAGGAAACCAGCTGGGGTTACAGTGGCAGTGGAATGCAAATCCGCAGAAGGGCTGGTATGAACTGACAGGAGACAACTTAAGATTAAATGCGGTGCATAAGGCGACGGTGTACGGAGATATGCCCAACCTTTTGTTACAGAAATGGCCGGCGCCGGAGTTTACCTGCCTCACAAAGCTTGACTTGTCGCATCTTGCGGAGGGTGATGAAGCGGGGGTAATTTCCATGGGTGTGTCTTATGGACTTGTCACGTTTGAAAAAAGTGGGGACAGGCTTGTGCCGTCTTTTGTGACCGGAGAGCAGAAATACGGAAAAATCCTGCCGGAGACGACCGTGGAGACGCGGCACGCGCTTGCGGAACTGGACTGGAACCAGGCGAAAGATCTCCATGTCAGGTATACGGTAAAGCGGACTGGGACGCAGGATTTGAGCAGCAGTGAAAAAGGGTTTCCGCTGGAGCTTGTGACATTCGAATACAGCACGGACGGAGCCGTTTATCAGAAAGCAGGAGAAATGCATGCGGTTCCGGGACGGTGGGTTGGCGTGAAAAATGGTGTTTTCTGTGCATCCGGGAACACGGCGGGCAAAGGCTATGCGATTGTCGTGGATGTTCAGTATGAACGATAAGAATGGAGGGTAAATATGAGTCATACATACCAGAATCCGGTACAAAGAGGTTTTTTTCCAGACCCGTCTGTCGTGCGTGTCGGTGAAGACTATTATATGGTGAATTCCACATTCCAGTATTTTCCGGCAATTGCCATCAGCCACTCAAAGGATATGGTGCACTGGCACGTCATCGGGCATGCCATCACGGATTCCGATGATCTTGACTTGCAGGATATCAGGGATTCCCATGGCATCTGGGCGCCGGATATTTCCTATCACAACGGCAAATTTATCATTATGGCGACACTCCGCCTGAATGCGGATGGAAAACGTGAAAATAACGTGATGCGCAGGCAGCTTGTCGTCACTTCCGAGAAGCCCGAGGGACCATACGGCAAGCCAAGCTGGCTTGAGGTGGACAGTATTGACCCGTCCCATTTCATCGATGACGACGGAAAGCACTATATGGTTATCAGCCCGGGTATCAATCTGGTGCCGCTTAGTGACGACTGCACAAGGGTTATCGGGGAGACGATTCCTGTCTGGCAGGGAACCGGCGAGCGCTGTCCCGAGGGTCCCCATCTGTTAAGGCGCGGAAAATATTATTATGCAATTCTCGCGGAGGGCGGCACGGGATATGGACATGGCATCAATGTGGGGCGTTCGGAAAATCTTTTCGGACCGTACGAGCCGTGCCCGTACAATCCGCTGATGCGCCAGTTTGACCCTGACGCGCCGATTCAGCGGACGGGTCATGGCAAGCTGATTGAGACGCAGAATGGCGACTGGTGGGTATATTATCTCATGGGCAGACCAAACCAGGGGCATTACACGACCATTGGCAGGGAGTCAGGGTTGGATCCTGTCACATGGCTTGAAGATGACTGGTTCATTATCAATGACCGGAAAGGACCAAGCACCGAGCAGACCGCGCCCGACCTGCCGCAGCACCCCTTTGAGAAATGGACAAGGGACGATTTTGACAGCGAACAGCTGAACGTAAACTGGGAGTTTGTGCGCAATCCTGCAAAAGGAAGCTACTCCCTCACGGAGCGGCCGGGGTTTTTGCGCATCTGGACACGCGATGGGCAGCTCTCTGAAATCCGCGCGAAGAACACGCTTGTGCGGCGGGAACAGGAGCTTTGCTATACCGCGTCGACAAAGCTGGACTTCTATCCGTCAAGGAATGGGGAGCAGGCAGGGCTGACGTGCTATTACAGTACGGCAACCTACGCAAGGTTTTCCGTCTGCTATGAGGAGGGCAGGAAACTGCAGCTTGTCATCAACCGCAACCATGGCGAGGAGCTGATGGCGTCCGTGGATGACTTGGAGGAGCGCAGTGTTTACCTGAAGGTCGTGGTGGAAAAGCTGACCAGAAGCTTTTACTATAGCTACGACGGCGAGGGCTGGACACTTGCAGGCGTGCTGGAAAACTGCATTTACCTATGTGACGAGGGCGTTCCCGACGACCCCAAGCGCCACACAGGGACACTGGTGGGAATCTACGCCAACAACGGTGGCTGTGGCACAAGGATTCCGGCGGATTTTGACTTTTTTGAATATATTGATTAAATTCAAAGCATTTTCTGGGTGGTATCAAGCCTCCGTAACCCTCCGATGGCGAGCGGCTTTCTGGGATTCAGCTCAAAAAGCCTGCGCGCCATCGCAGGGTTTGGCGGCGTGCCAAGTCCGTTGAGGTAACAGGTGCCGAGCATGTCCGAGCCCCATGTATTTCCCTTGAAGTATGCCTTGCTGAGCAATAAAAATGCCTGCGTATAGTCACACGCAATCCCATCCCCGCCGCGAAAGTAAATTTCACCCAGCAGGTTACAGAAATCGACATCATCCGGCAACTGGGCGTAGCCTTTTTCCAGATAAAATAAAGCCTTTTTCAGGTCAATCGGCAGCAGTCCGTTATACGTGTAGAGCTTTCCCAGGCAGTAGCAGGCGTAGATATCATTGTGTGACACTGCGCGCTCGTACAGCTCGACAGCTTTTGTAAGCCTGTTGTCATCGCGGTATTCGTTTCCGATGATGCGCTCGTAAGCCCCGATACCCATATCCGCGCCTATGTGAATATAATTTCTTGCCTTCTGGCGCTGAACCGGAGCGCCGTGCCTGCCATTGCGGAGTATGTCAACCAGATTTGGGATGGCAATGCCAAGACCGTGCGACACGCACTCCTCGTAGAGCCGCACGGCTATCGCAGTCCATTCATATTGAAGCCGTTCCATTTTTTTGGTTCCGACCGTTTCAGCGGAAACATCAAGAAAATCGGCAGCCGTGCAGTAATAATACGCATTGGCAATCAGGAATTTGCAGAATACCTGACCGGAATCTGCCTTCTCGTTAATGACGTCCCATATCTCTTTTTTGGAATGGTAAGGGGGCTGGACACAGGTGCCGCGCGGCGGCTGGTAGCCGTCCTGGTGCATGGTTCCGAACATGCCCACCGCGCTTTCAAGGTTCAGGCTCATATCAAAACATTCATACGCCAGCTTTTTATCCTCGGGCATTCCCACCACAGGATCCACATAGCTTCTGCCGAGATAACAGCGTCCGAGAAAATAAAAGGCATCCCCATCCCCCATATTTGCGGCATCACGAAGCATGGCAAGCGCTTCCTCGCGCCTGCCTGAGTGTGTGTCAAACCATATTATCTGAATTGCCTTTTCCACTCTTTCGTCAAAAAGTGCAGCCATTATCCATCACGCTCCTTCCGGTGCGCCTCAGTCTCAATCGCCTGGACGTCATCCCTGTCAAAATCATTCTCCCGCAAATGCTTCATCGCGTGCAAAAATCGTTTTTGCTGTGCCTCAAACGTAATGTTTTTGTCGATAAAGATTGTCACGCTGCCATCCTCGTTCGGTGTCACCGCCTCATGCACCTTTGTGGATGGAAATCCGATAAGCTGTATATTGTAGTCGACATCAGACAATTTGACCCCGCTCCTTTCTCTTTAATGCCAGCAACATATCATACGCAGTCTGGATATCCTCCGGCTGTGCGTCCCGCGCGGCATCATACAACAGCCGCAGCTCCCGGTTTCCGAAGATATCCTGCGCGATGGCGGCGGTTTCCCTGTTTAAGTAGTATTCTTCCTGCTGCCCGGTTCCCATCAGGTAGTCGATTGTCACGCCAAAGTAATCTGCCAGCTTTTGCAGCGTTTTTGCCGTGGGCAGGCTCTTTCCGCTCCGCCAGTTGCTGAGCGCGGTCTGGGACACGCCGGTATCTTTTGCCACCTTGTAGGACGAGATGCCCCTGCTTTGTAATAATTGTTCAAATTCCTTGTACATAATTTATGCTCCTTTCACAAATAGAACATATTTTCGAAAATAATGGCAAAAATCATTGACGCAATACATAAATCGGAGTAATATGTACTTACGAAAACGAAAGTAGTCATGAAAAATACTTTTGAAAAAAATATGCTTTCCCTTTATGGAATGCGGCTGATTTATACTGCACGGCAAAAAGATTTGCCGTGCAGTTGCGCCAGCCGCACGCCGCAAAGCGGCAATTTTCCTCTGTGCGGCTGTGTGCATATTATTATACTTAGCGTCAGTCTTTTCGACGCTTAGTATATAATAGGAAGTATATCATGAAACGAAAGTATTTTCAATTAATTACTTACGAAATATGATGTATTTTTTTTCCTGTTTTTATAAAGGGAACAGTTATGAAAGGAATGATGCTTTATGACAGCAAAAGAATATTTACAGCAGCTACAGAAACTTGACGTGGTCATTAACCAGCGGATAATGGAGAAAGACGACCTCCGTGCACGGCTTTTGAGAATCGGAAGTGCCAGTTATGCGAGGGAACGCGTAAAGACAAGCCGTTCGTCAGAGGCAGCATATGAAAAGCAGATTGTCAGGATCATCGACCTTGAAAATGAAATTGACGGCCTGATTGACCAGTATGTTGACCTCAGGCACAAAATCATCGGTGAGATTCATAACATCGACAAGGCGGACCATATAAAACTGCTCTATAAACGGTATGTTGAGAACAAGATGCTTGAAGTGATTGCCGACGAGATGAGCTATAGTTATCAGTACATAAAGGAGCTGCACAGACATGCCCTGCAGGAATTTACAACTACCTACCCAAACCTACCTGCAGATGTGCTATGATGATATTGTAAAAAATCACCCATTCAAAATGGCAGCATACACGGGTGATTTTGAAAGGGGGTGATGGCATGACAAAGGCCGTCTGGCGCAAGAATATTTTTTAGGGAGGTGGATGCATGATAAATTCCATAATTGAATCAGTCAGCACCTCCTTACATGCTGAATTTGGTGACAGCTTCACCATTTACACAGAGTCGCTTGAACAAGGTTTTGAAAGACCTTGTTTTTTTGTGCGCTGTGTCGGCGCCACGCATCAGCTGAAGCGGGGAAACCAGTATTTCAGGGAGAACCGGTTTTGCATCCGGTATGTCCCGAAAAGCAGGGAACAGGCAAACAGGGAATGCAATGCAGCTGCCGAAAGGCTTTCCTGCTGCCTGGAACAGGTAATTGTTTCCGGAGATGCCATGCGTGGCACAAAAATGAAATGGGAAATGGCGGACGGGATGATGGATTTTTATGTAAACTACGACTTGTTTGTTTACGGAGGAAAAGAACCCATCCCTGTCATGGAGGAGCTTTCCGTGGAAACATCCATGAAGGCATGAGGGAGGAAGTCTGAAACAACACATGGCAAAAGATGTAAGAGAACAAAACAAAAATCAAATGAAAGGTAAGGTGAAATGACAATGGCATTAGGAGGAGGAACATTTATCGTACAAAATAAGGAGCTGCCGGGAGCGTACATAAACTTTGTATCAAAGACGGCAGCATCGGCATCCCTTTCCGAAAGGGGAATCGCGACAATGCCCCTTGAACTGGACTGGGGCGTTTCCGGTGAAATTTTTGAGGTGACAAGCGGTGATTTCCAGAAAAAGAGCATGGAGCTTTTCGGATATCCATACGCCAGTGACAAGCTCAAAGGACTCAGGGATTTATTCCTGAACACAAAGACACTTTATGGATACCGTCTGAACGGAAACGGAAAGAAGGCTTCCAACAGTCTTGCGGAGGCATTGTACTGCGGCGTGCGCGGCAATGACCTTAGGATTTCCATTCAGGCAGGTGCGGATGACGAAGCCGCATTCCATGTAAAAACCATTTTGGAAAACGAGATTGTGGATGAGCAGACGGTCACGACAGCGGATGCGCTGAAGGATAACAGATATGTGACATGGAAGTCAGGGATTGTGCTGGAGGAGACGGTATCAATGCCTTTGGAGGGCGGCGAAAACGGAGAGGTAAGCAGTGCAGACCATCAGGCATATCTGGATAAGGCGGAAGCCTGTCTGTTCAACACCATGGGGGCAGCTGTGACGGATGATGCCACAAAGGCGCTGTATGCCGCTTACAATAAACGGCTGCGCGATGAGCTGGGCATGAAATTCCAGCTTGTCCTTTACGATTATGCAAAAGCGGATTCTCTTGGCGTCATCAGCGTGAACAATAAGGTGCTCGACGACGGCTGCAGTGCGGCAAGCCTTGTGTACTGGGTGACAGGCGTGTCAGCTGGCTGCGCGGTCAATAAGAGCAGCCAGAACAGGATTTATGACGGCAGTTTTACCGTCGACACGCCCTATACACAGAGCCAGCTGGCAGCGGCAGTCAAGGCAGGCAAGTATACATTCCATCTGGCAGGGTCAGAGGTTCGCGTGCTTGAGGATGTCAATACGATGGTCACGACTTCGGATACGATGGGGGATATTTTCAAGGATAACCAGACAGTCAGGGTGATGGATCAGATTGGCAATGATATCGCCGTGCTGTTCAATACAAAGTATCTTGGCGTCGTTCCAAACGATGCCGCAGGACGGATTTCCCTCTGGTCGGATATTGTGAAGCACCATGAGCAGCTGCAGGAAATCAGGGCAATAGAGAATTTCTCGGACGCGGATGTGAAAGTGGAGCAGGGTGACACGAAGAAATCAGTTGTGGTGACGGATGCCGTGACTGTCGTGAATGCGATGGGCAGGCTGTACATGACCGTCACGGTTGCGTAAGAAAGGAGCAGGACGAATGAATGGGAATGTAGTAATGAAGGCAAAGGATACAGTGTTTGCGGCGCTGGCAGAGTGTTTTATCACAATCGGCACACGCCGCTATAATTTTATGCAGGCAATCAACCTTGAGGCAAAATTTGAGAAAAACAAGACGGAAGTGCCGATTCTGGGCAAGACCGGAAAGGGAAACAAGGCATCCGGATGGAAAGGGACAGGCAGCGCCACGTTCCATTACAATACATCCATTTTCCGCCAGATGATGATTCAGTACAAGGAAACCGGGGAGGATGTCTATTTTGAAATTCAGATTTCCAACGAGGACAAGACCTCCGCGGCGGGACGCCAGACAATCATCCTGATGGACTGTAACATTGACGGCGGCATTCTTGCAAAGTTTGATGCCGACGGGGAGTATCTCGATGAGGAGATGGATTTCACCTTTGAAGATTTCAAGATGCCGGAAGCCTTCAACAACCTGGAAGGGTTTCTGACCAACGGTTAACAGCAGCAAAAAACACGATGGGCAGGGGAGGATGATTCGCTCCTGCCCGGTTTCGGAGAAAAGGAGAGGAAAAAATGTCAAAATTCAGCAGATTTATGAAGTCCAATAAAATAGAAAAGAAAAATGGCTTTTATGCGCCGACCAAATCCCTTTGTGATGAAAACGGAAAACCGCTCGCGTGGGAGTTTCGCCATATCACGTCAAAGGAAAACGAGGCCTTTCGGGATGACTGTACCATCGAGGTTCAGATAACCGGAAAGCCCAATCTGTTCCGCCCGAAGCTCCAGTCCGGAAAGTACATCCAGAAACTGATCGCGGCATCCGTTGTCACGCCGGATCTGTATGATGCCCAGCTGCAGGATTCCTATGGGGTAAGCACGCCGGAGGAGCTTTTGCTTGCAATGGTTGACGACCCGGGTGAATATACCGACCTGGCAGCGTTTGTCCAGAATTTTCAGGGATTTAATACGCCCTTTGAGGACAAGGTGGACGAGGCAAAAACTAATTGAGGAAGGGGATTGGGAGGCAAATTTTGCATACTATTCCCTTCTGAAGCTCCATATTATGCCCTCTGTCTTCCTCGCGATGGACGAACAGGAGAAAGCGTTTGTCGTGGCGGCAGTCAAAGTGAAGATGGAGGCAGACAAAAAAGAAAGGAAACGGATTGAAGCGAAATCGAAAAAGAAAGGGAGGTGACTGATACGGCTACAATTGGAGCACTGGAGGTATTTACAAGCACAGGCGTCGAGCGGTTCCGGCAGGAAGTGCGGAGCACGGATGCCATGCTGCAGCAGCTGGGCGGGACACAGAATGCAATTGCAAGGCAGGCGTACAACACCAGCATTTTCCCGCCCGATACGTGGCAGAATCTCAACAGCATGGCAGTCAGGATTGACAATGTACGGCAGCGCATCGCGCAGATAGAAAGCAACCCGCACAATATCGGGACAGCCACGGCAAACACGCAGCTGGAACAACTGCGGATGCAGCTAAGTCAGGCAGTGCAGGAGCAGGGGCGTGTGAACCAGGCAGTGCAGAACATGGACGTGCAGGCAGCAGATGAATCCTACATGCGCCTGTCGCAGACAATAGGCGGCACGGAGCGGTTTATCCGCGACAACGCCAATGCGCAGGGGCGGTTTAACCGCACTATTCAGAATGGAACAAGCAGCGCCACACGCCTGAAAAACATGATTGCAAATGTCGTGGGCAAATTTACCATCCATGACGGGCTGAAAAAAGCGAAGGAGCTGATTGACGGCTGTACGGCGGCATACGACGCGCAGCTGAATGCGCAGATGCGCCTTGCCAGCGCGCTGGCAAATATGCCAGGTCAGAAAAACAGCACACAGCCCGGGACTGGCGCAGACACTGACATGGCGGCAGTCACGGCGGCATATGACAAGATTAACGAAAAGGCGGGGGAGATACAGGAAAATGGTATTTATGACAGCAATGTCATGACTACGGCAGCCGTGGAGCTTTCGACACAGTTTCACGATGCGGATGCCGTCGAAATGATGATGGGCACGCTTGCGGATTACGCTGCGGGGATGTCCGGCGCAAGTGCAGTTGACGCTGCGGGGATGTCCGCCTATGCCGCGAGTCTGGGCGACATGCGCTCCGGCAACTATGACGCACTGGCAAAAAGCGGCATTTTGCTGACACAGGCACAGAAAGACATCATTGCCGGGAAGGCAACGAGGGAACAGATTGTGTCATCCCTTGGGGAAGAATATCTTGCCATGTCCGCGGACGTGCAGGCGGCGGCAGCCATTACACAGGCGGTTGAACAGTCATCAGCCGGGCTGTACGAGAAGATGAGCAGTACCCCGCAGGGGAAAATTATGCAGATGACTAATGCATGGAATGAGATGCAGGCAGTCATGGGCGGACGGCTCTATCCATATGTACTTTTGTTTGTGAGCGCCATTACCGAAAATTGGGAAACCATTCAGACGGTGCTTGGTGTCATTGTGATGGGACTGCAGGTTATGCTTGGCGTTCTGTCATGGCTGCTGGAAGGGGCGCTTGGATTTGCGCAGGCAGTGATAGACAACTGGGGATGGATAGGGCCTCTGATTTATGGCATCGCTGCGGCACTGGCAGTCTATTATGGATGGCAGCTGCTGTGTGCAGCTGCGAGTGGGCTGATGAGTCTGGCGCAAAAAGCAATAAATGGCGTGACGCGGGCGCAGGCAGCGCTCAATGCCGTGATGAGCGCAAATCCGATTATGATGGTGGTGATTGCAGTGATAGCCCTGATAGCCCTGTTCTATGCGCTGGTGGGGATTATCAATCAGTTTGCGGGAACCTCCATATCCGCGACAGCATTAATCTGCGGGGCATTTATGGCTGTGCTTGCGTTTATCGGCAATATCCTGATTGGCTTGTGGAATATTTTCGTTGATGTGTTTGTGCTGATTTATAACCTTGTCGCGGAGGTGGCAAATTTTATAGGAAATGTCTTTAACGATCCAATCGGTGCGGTCGGCAGACTCTTTTTTGGACTTGCCGACACCGTGCTTGGTGTGCTCGAAACGCTGGCATCTGCCATCGACACCATTTTTGGCTCGAATCTTTCCGGTGCGGTCGCCGGATGGCGGGAATCGCTTGGCGGATGGGTGGAGGATACCTTTGGCAAGGGAGAGGAAATCATGGAAAAAATGGACGCTTCGAGTATGCGTCTGGAGCGTTTTGAATACGGTGCGGCGATGGAGACTGGGTTTGCATTCGGCGACAGCATTGATGAGCATCTTGCAAAAATTGACCTTTCTTCCATCTTTGGAACGACAGATGATCCATCCGGACTGGATTTTATGGGCATGTATTCCCGCGGCGAGACCGCAGAGCATGTCGATGAAATCGCCGGAAATACAGATGCGATTGCCGATTCCATGGACATATCCGCGGAGGAGCTCAAATATCTGCATGACATAGCCGAGCGGGAGGCAGTCAACCGCTTTACGACCGCAGAAATCACCATTGAACAGACGAACCACAACAATATTAAAAACGGAATGGACCTGGACGGCATCCTGTCCAATATGACGGATATGGTGAACGAGGCAGTCTATATTTCAACGGAAGGGGTGCATGCATAATGGGAAAAAACGGATATGACTTTTACCTGGGAAAATGCCTGCTGCCAGTAACGCCGTCAAAGCTCACCGTCAGCATCAACAATGCAAACCAGACGGTGACCCTGATAAATGAGGGGGAAATCAATGTTTTGAAGCAGGCGGGGCTGACGGATGTTTCATTTGAATGCATGATACCACAGATGAAATATCCGTTTGCAGTTTATAAATCGGGGTTTATGGGCGCCGATTATTTTCTGGGCTGTTTCGAGGCGCTCAAAACATGCGGGCAGCCGTTCCAGTTTATCGTGTGCAGAAGCACGCCGGACAAAAAGAGCCTGTTTGATACCAACATGAAGGTGTCCATGGAGGACTACAAAATCATGGAGGATGCGAACGAGGGCTTTGACGTTGTTGTCCAGATAAAACTGAAACAGTGGCGGGATTATGGGACAAAGCTGGTCAGCATCTGCCTGGACACACAGAGGGCGAAAGCGAGCGTTGAGACAAAGCGGGAGACAGCCAATGCGCCTGACCAGAATCTGCCACAGACATATACCGTCGTAAAGGGCGACTGCCTCTGGTCGATTGCCAAAAAATTTTATGGAAATGGTTCCAGATACACCGTGATATATGATGCGAACAAAGCCGTAATCGGTGGAAACCCGAACCTGATTTATCCGGGGCAGGCGCTGAATATTCCGGCAATATAGAAAGGGGGGACGGAGCATGGGGGTTGAACTGATAATCGGAAATGAACTGGGAACAAAGGCATATCTTCCCGCGGCGGCGGAGGGAATCGAATGGTCCACCGAGCGCAAGGGCACTCCCGGAAAGCTGACCTTCAAGGTACTGGGCGATGACTTGCTTGATTTTTCGGAAGGAAGCCCGGTGCGCCTGAAGGAAAATGGGGACGAGATATTCTTTGGCTTCGTGTTCAGCCAGCAGCGGGAGGCAGGACGCCTCATCACCGTGACGGCATATGACCAGCTGCGGTATTTAAAAAATAACGATACCATCGTCTACGAGGACAAGACGGCAGACCAGCTGATACAGATGATTGCCGAGGACTATATGCTCAGGACCGGAACGCTGGAAAACACAGGCTATGCCATTGCATCGAGGGTTGAGGAAAATACCTCCCTTTTTGAGATGATTCAGAATGCCCTTGACCTCACACTGGAAAATACGGGAAATATCTATGTCCTGTATGATGATTTTGGCAAAATAACCCTGAAAAACATGGCATCCATGGCGGTTGGGAGCGCGGGGGCATATCTGATGCTGGACGAGGAGACAGGCGAAAACTATACCTATACCTCGTCCATTGACGAGAACACGTTCAATAAAATCAAGCTGACCTATGACAATGAGGAGACTGGATTCCGGGAGGTCTATATCGCCCAGGATTCTGAAAACATGAACAGATGGGGCGTGCTGCAGCATTTTGGCACGCTCGGCAAAGGGGAAAACGGTGCGGCAAAGGCTGATGCCCTGCTAAAGCTTTACAACAACAAAACCCGCAGCCTCAAACTGACAAAGGCGCTGGGGGATAACCGGGTCCGGGCTGGCAGCCTGGTTGTTGTCAGCCTTGACCTGGGGGACATAAAGGTAAAAAATTTCATGCTTGTGGAAAGCTGCAAGCATACATATGGGGAAGGGGAACACTGGATGGACCTGACCCTGAGGGGAGGTGCGTTTATTGGCTGATGCAAATGGATTTGTGGAAGCTTTGAAAAAAGCGGCAAGGGATGAGAGGGAGGCTTCGAAGCCTGTCAGTATCTATTTCGGGGAGGTCGTATCCAGGAAACCCCTGAAAATCAATGTCGAGCAGAAAATGATTCTCGGCGAGCAGCAGCTTATCCTGACAAGGAATGTCACGGATTACATGACGCCTGTCACTGTCCAGTGGGAGACCGGGACAGGAACGCTTACAGACGGCAAAACAACGGCATACCCGGCACATGTGCACGCACTGGAAGGGAAGAAGAATTTTCTGATGCACAATGCGCTGGAAAAAGGCGATTTGGTCATCCTGCTGCGGCAGCAGGCAGGGCAGAAATTTGTTGTGCTGGACCGGATAGGAGGTGCGCCATGATTCCATCCACAGTTGGATTTCTGGACAAGGATTTTGAGATTGCACGGCAGCCGGGGATGACATACAGGATGCAGACAGCGGAAAACCGCGTGCGCGGCTACACAGACGGACGCGAGGCAGTAAGGCAGGCAATTTACAAAATCATTATGACAGAACGGTACCAGTATGCGATGTACAGCTGGAATTATGGGATTGAACTGGTTGATTTGCTTGGCGAGCCGGTCACGTACGTGTGCCCGGAATTAAAGCGCCGGATTACGGAAGCGTTGCTTTGGGATAACCGCATAAAAAGTGTTGGCGATTTCCAGTTCACATTTCCGCAAAGGGGCGCAGTACATGTGGCGTTTACGGCACATACCGTTTACGGCGATGTTGCGGCAGAAAGAGAGGTGAAATTTTAATGTATGAGGACATAACGTATGAAAAGATCCTTGGCAGGATGCTTGCGCGTGTTCCGGACAAGCTTGACAAGCGGGAAGGCTCTGTCATCTGGGATACACATTCCCCGACGGCGATAGAGCTCCAGGTTTTGTATATCGAGCTTGACCGCATCCTGCGCGAAGCGTATGGCGATACCGCCTCCAGGGATTTTTTAATCCTGCGGTGCAGGGAGCGGGGGATTATCCCGCACGAGGCGACAAAGGCAGTCCTGAAAGGGGTGTTTGTCCCTGCGGACATTGATGTCGGCGGGCAGCGGTTTAACATTGGTGCATGCAACTATGCCGTGACAGAAAAAATTGCGGACGGCGAATACCGCGTCATTTGCGAAACTGCCGGAAAAACCGGAAACCAGTTTCTGGGCGCAATGACTCCGGTGGAATACATAAAGGGACTTAAAACAGCCGAACTGACAGAAATCCTGATTCCCGGGGAGGACGAGGAGGAGACGGAGGACTTGCGGCAGAGGTATTTTGCGTCGTTTGACGAGAATGCCTTTGGTGGAAACAAGTCGGACTATCTGGAAAAGACAAACGCAATCCCCGGCGTGGGCAGGACAAAAGTCACCAGAATATGGAACAGCGGCATTTCTCCGGCAGACATGATACCAAAAGAAAGCGTGGAGCGATGGTACAATGATACCAGGGGGACATTCGGCGGGGAAGTTCAGGACTGGCTGGATGCCGTGTTCCATGCCGCGAAACAAAAGAAACTGACAACAGGGGGCACGGTGCTTCTGACAATCATCAATTCCGAGTTTGGCACTGCGTCGGACACGCTTGTACAGACCGTGCAGACAATCATTGACCCGGAAGAAAACGCCGGCGAAGGCTATGGGCTTGCACCCATCGGACATGTGGTAAGGGTGGAAAGCGCCGTTGCCAGGGAAGTCTGCGTCCGCACGGACATCACGTTTGACACGGGATACGGATGGGAAAATCTGCAAAACTCCATTGCGGACGCCGTGTCTGCGTATCTGCTGGAGCTTCGCAAAGGATGGGCAGACACTTCCAGCCAGATTGTGCGGGTCAGCCAGATTGAAAACCGGATTTTAGGCATTGCAGGAATTATTGATATAAGGGACACGTACCTGAACGGTTCGCCGCAGAACCTGGTTCTGGCAAAAAATGAGATTCCCGTGTTTGGGGGTGTTGGCAGATGACAAGAGAAGTCAGCCTTGTATCCTACCTTCCGCCGTTTATGGCGGAATACAAGGAAATCAGCGCCGCACTGGAAGCAGAAAACCCGGAGTTTGTCATGGTCTGGAAAACAGCGGATTCCGTATTGAGAAATGCGTTTCTTGCCACGGCAGATGAATATGGCATATCGCGGTTCGAAAAGCTTCTGGGCATCCTGCCACCGGCAGGGGAGACACTGGAGGACAGGCGTGCGCGTGTACAGGCAGTGTGGTTTATCTCGCTTCCATATACATGGAGGATGCTGGTGCAGAAGATGGATCAGATATTTGATACGGCATACACAATGGTGATGGAACAAAAAGGGGTGTACACAATCCTCCTGACGGCGAAGCTGGAATTGCAGTGGCAGGCGGACGAGCTGATTCGGGTGATGGAGCGAATGCTGCCATGCAATATGGGCGTGTGCGTGAGAACAGTACTGCCGATGGATGCCGAGACGCCTGCACCTACACTAAAATCGGACTGGATTGTCTATGTAATCGAATACAGGGGAGCGGTTATGCACAGCAGAGCGGGCATTCTCCTGAAAGCGTTACGCACGTACATGAGACTGCCTTTCTGGGGCAGCCTGATGTATACGGGAAACATAAAATATGACGGCACGTCAAAATACAATGCCCAGCGCAATTACTGGATGCGCATTGGGACAGCGTACATGCTGGGCTTGCATGGGGAACAGACGGCAAGGCTTGTCCAGACAGCTGTCTGGCTGCACGTCCGGAACGCGCAAGAAACAAATCTCCGTGCAGTGACTTGCAGATGCGGTATCCGCCACGATGGACAGATAAATGCAGCGGTGAGGCTGCACATGGCATGCAAAGCCCCGGGCAGCACGGCAGGGAACTTATCTTTGGAAACGCGTAGAAATGTAGTGCAGTATGGCGGAGTGCGCCAGTATGACGGCACGATGAAATACAATGCACTGTACAGAAAGGAGCATATAGAATGAGTGAATATAAAAATGTAGTGATAACAAAGACAGCAAGGATGAAACTGGTAAAGGCGAGGGCAGGCGCAGCCGCGCTACCGCGCGTAATTGGAATGGCGTTTGGCAGCGGCGGCGTCAATGCGGACGGTACCGTGATAACGCCGTCAGGGAGTCAGACGGCACTTGCGGATGAACGGTACAGAAAAGCGGTTGACAAATACAGCTTTCCGGACGAAACAACGTGCCGGTATGAATGCACGCTGCTCGCGGATGAACTTGCAAACGAGGAAATCAGTGAAATCGGACTGTATGATGAGGACGGCGATATTGTCTGCATCAAAAATTTTATGCGGAAAGGCAAAGATGATGATGTCGAACAGACCTACGTGCTGGACGACATTTTTTAACATCAGGAGGGGAGGAATACAATGAAAGACTATACATCTGAAAACCCGGCATTTTCCGAAAAGATTCGGATTGTCGAGGAAAGCGACCTGGTAAATGCCGAGAATGACGCAGCCGCGTCAAAACAGCTTTTACAGAACGACCTGGTACTTTCGGCACGTCTGGACAAGTGCCTGGGCAGCGTGGAAAGCGGGCTGGAGCTGGATGAGGGCATTGCCTCGGACACCCTGATAGGGGCGGTCAACGAGGTTTTTCAGTTTGGCAGTGAGAGCAAACGGAAGCTTGTGGAAAATCTTACTGCCATGGGCGTTGCGGCATCCACAGACGACACATGGGGAACGCTGCTGGACAAAATCCTTGACATGACAGACACGTCCAGGGACACCGTCACGGCAGCAGCGCTCCTGTCCGGCTACACCGCACACGACGCAGCCGGAGCAAAGATTACAGGCACGCTTGCCGACAAATCGGCAACAACAGACCACAGTGCAACAGCATCCCTTGACGCCACAAACAAACGTCTGAAACTAAAGGTACCCGCGACGGCAAAATATAGTAGCAGTAATTACCTGTATGCCGCATACAGTGCTATTGCGTCACTGGCAGGGCTCACGTCGGCAAAGCTTGTGAAAAACAATACCGTACTGGGAATAATGGGCAGCAGCGGCAATATGGACACCAGCGGGGCGACGGCATCGGCTTCTGACATCCTGTCCGGCAAAAAGGCGTGCGTCAATGGCAGCCTGCTCACAGGAAGCATGGCAAACAAAGGGGCATGGACAGGTGCCACGACAGGAAGCGGCAATGTGGCAGTCCCCGCCGGATACCATAATGGCAGCGGTTATGTGTCAGGCTCCGGTGCGTACAACAAAGGAGTAAGTGACGCTGACGCGAGGGTCAATACCGGAAGCGCCAATTACCAAGGCGGTTACAGTGCAGGCGTAAGAGACGCGGACGGACGTGTCAACACTGGCAGCACCAATTACCAGACAGGCTACAGTGCGGGTGTGAGCGCCACGAAGG
The DNA here is from genome assembly GCA_002490665.1 of Lachnospiraceae bacterium UBA7205. Classification (GTDB taxonomy): domain Bacteria; phylum Bacillota; class Clostridia; order Lachnospirales; family Lachnospiraceae; genus COE1. The sequence goes on from DKUL01000058.1 coordinate 30,202, forward strand.
TCGGGACGGCAGGCGCCGGGGATGTTTTGTCAGGTAAGACATTCACCAATGGCAGCAGTGTGGGAGCGAGCGGGACAATGGCGGATAAAGGTGGGGCAACCGTTGATGCCGGGGGTGTTTCGCAAGATGATAACTATACATACCTTTCCGTTCCGGCAAATGGATATTACAATACAAGTAGCAGGCTTCGGGCGGCAAATAGCAATATTTTTGAAAATGCAAAAATAAAAATTTACCGAACATCCTTGAAAATGTCAAAAGCAGGAAACAGTATAACGATTGGGAGTAATATACAAAGGATAATTTATTTCCATATGGATTCCAGAAAAAGTGCAACTGTGAACTATAGTCCTATATTTAACTGTAAACTTAACGATGACGGAACAGTCACGTTTAGCGTTAAGTGTACAAATACGGACGGTGCCTATTCCGTATTTATATATCTGGTGGCATTGGAATCTTCCGGCGCATACAATATGGGGACAGCATACACAAAATCCGTCTCCGGAACACTTGTCAAGGATACTGAGAATATTGTGAATTTTACTTCTGATGGGAGAGTAAAGTCTATCGTGGAATACAATGCAGAAATGATTAATTCAGCTCGGTCATATTGTCCCACTCTTGAGGCCTGGATAGATGGAAATACAATATATTCAACGCTGTATGAAAAGTCAGACGGAACACCTAAATATAATGCGACAGTGAAATATACTGTTTTATAGTTATGAAAACAGCCTTCCTGAAAACGAATCGGGAAGGCTGTTTTTCACCAAAAAGGAGGAAACCTTATGAATGATATTTTATTTGAAATCCTGAGACTGCTTGTAATGCTTGCAGTATTTGTGGTGACATACAGCCTGCTGCCATGGATAAGGGGAAAAATCGGACAGGACAGGCTGGCGGAAATAACAAAGTGGGTAGACACTGCCGTCCTTATGGCACAGCAGGTATACCAGGCAAAAACAGGCGCGGAACGAAAAGCCATTGTCATTGCCATATTAAAAGAAATGCTTGCCGCAAAAAATATCAGCATTTCCGACGCACAGCTGGACATGCTGATTGAGGCGGCTGTAAAGGCAATGAAAATGCAGGAAAACAAAATTTAAAGGAAAAAGGGGGAATTACGATGGCTTCAAAAAAGCAAGTAGAAGATTTTATCAACAAAATAGCGCCAATTGCGCAGACAAAAGCGGAGGGCAGGGCAAAATGGTCCCTGCCCTCCGTCTGTATCGCGCAGTGCTGCTGTGAAAGCGCGTATGGCACAAGTCCCAAAATGATGCGGGCAAATGCCATCTTAGGTATTAAGGTAGGCAAAAGCAGGGTGCATTTTGGAACCGCATGGAAGGACAAGGCATACTCCACCAAGACAAAGGAATGCTACGACGGAAAGACTTATGTAAACATAACGGACATGTTCCGCGCGTATGACAATATATCAGATGCCATTGAGGACTACTATGACATGCTTGCATCATGCAGTAGGTACAGTGCGGCATTATGCCAGGCAGATCCCGGGGAATGCATCACGGCAATCAAAAATGGCGGTTACGCGACCAGCCCCACATACATCAGCACGATAATGAATATCGTCAGCCGTTATAACCTGACGCAGTTTGACAGCGTGGTAACAAAAAAGAATGGCAGTAGTACCGATATGCCGTCCATCCAGAACCCCTACACAGAGCCGATAAAGAACGTCGGACGCGGCACAACCGGAAATGATGCGAAATGGGTGCAGTGGTACCTGTGGCGCTTTGGCATTCTTGCGGAGAACGGAATCGACGGCGTTATCGGTTCGAAATCAGTGTCCGCCATAAAGGTGGCACAGGCAAGGCTTGGGCTGGTGCCGGATGGAATCGTGGGAGAAAAAACACGAAAGGCATTTTTAACCTGACAAGCCGCCTCTTATTTTTTCTGCCAGCGCATTCCGCACAAATTCCTGCCCTGCGTTTCGGATATCAGTATCCTGCCCTGCAACTGACATGTCATTTTTGGTTCCCCGCGTGGACAATGCTCTTATTTTTAATTCCGAAACAGATTCATAGTCATAAATTTTCTGATGACGTGCAATCTTCCTGTTTACCGCAAGTTCCTCGGCTTCCTCCATAAAAGTCAGATATAATTTCCATTGTCTTTTTCACTGAAAATGTTTAATATAAAGTATACAGCTAATGAACAGAAAAGTGGGAGGTAATATAACTATGTATACAGCCAGTGAAAAAAGATACGAAACCATGCAGTACAACCGCTGTGGCAGCAGTGGCCTGAAGCTGCCCGCAGTTTCCCTGGGACTCTGGCACAATTTTGGTTCCAACGCCAGCTTTGACAATATGCAGTCCATGTGCCATACCGCATTTGACAACGGCATCACACATTTTGACCTTGCAAACAACTATGGACCCGTCTATGGGGCCGCGGAGGAAAACTTCGGACGCATACTGGCGAAAGGACTTGGCATCTATCGGGACGAGCTGGTGATTTCGACCAAGGCAGGATATGACATGTGGCAGGGACCCTATGGGGACGGAGGCAGCAAAAAGTATCTGGTTGCAAGCCTTGACCAGAGCCTGAAACGGATGGGGCTTGACTATGTGGACATTTTTTACCACCACAGGCCAGACCGCGAGACGCCCATTGAGGAGACCGCAAGGGCGCTGGATGGCATTGTGAGGAGCGGAAAGGCGCTCTATGTCGGGATTTCCAATTATAATAAGGAAGAAACAATTGCAATCGCCGCGCTTTTTCAGGGGATGGGCACACCGTTTATTATCAACCAGCGCAAATATTCCCTGTTTGACAGAACCATAGAAAAGGACGGCCTGAAGGACTATGCGGCAGCCAACGGCATTGGTATCATTACGTTCTGTCCGCTGGCGCAGGGACTCCTCACGAACCGTTATATAGACGGAATCCCGCAGGACTGCCGTATCCGCACTGACGGCAGGTTTTTAAAGGAGTCTGCGCTGGATGAAGGGACACTTGGGCGCATCCGGGAGCTAAACGCACTTGCACAGGAGCGCGGGCAGAGCCTTGCGCAGATGGCGCTCGCATGGATATTGCGGGACGGGGACATCACAAGCGTGCTAATCGGGGCATCAAAGCCCGCGCAGATTACAGATAATGTCGGCATGTTGTCCAACCTTACATTCAGTGATGCCCAGCTACAGAAAATAGAACAGATATGTGGGGCATAAGAATGGCGTGGATTAATGGTAAACGATGCTTGTGCCAAAAGGCATCAGTGCTAGCTTTGCAAGTTTAAACTGCTGCAGGCCGAATGGGATGCCGATTATTGTAATGCAAAGCAGGCATCCGATTACGAGATGCTCCACGGCGAGAGGGATTCCGGATATCAGAATCCAGATAACATTGACAAGGAATGAGACGGCACCGCCGCCATAAACAATTTCCTTTCCAAAAGGGAAGAAGGACATGGATGCAAATTTAAAGCACTGGATGCCATAAGGGATTCCGATAATGGAAATGCACCACAGGCATCCGGCAAGCATCCAGCTCAGTCCGCTAATGCATCCGCCAAAGATAAACCACAATAAATTACCGAGACAGTTCATTTTTTCATACTCCTATCTTTTTATGCTGGACGATTGCCAGCACACTATTTTTGCAACACTTCCGTTTTCGGATGTGTCATGTCATTTTTCAATGCATTCCCAGCATATCACTTTTTAGCCGGAGTTTCATTAAGGGCGGATTAATTTTTGATAAAAGTGGAAGCGTAGCATGCGCTCAAAATACCCAAGGTATTTGTACTGGAGGATGTCCCTGCAGTCCTCCGTCAGCTTCACGCCATTGGGAACCCTTACGGTAATCGGGCGGCGGCGGTTCTTCCCAAGGTCGACAATCCCCCATATTCGTTAGGGTTTTTCATTTTCATGGTCGGTTCCCTCCTTAAAAAAGTGTATAAAAATAATAGCCAACGCAAATAACGCTTGCAGGCTGCTCCTGAAGATGGTACAATATGGTTGTGAATAGTATCTTCTTCAGGATGTATCTATCAGAAGCTGTCCGGTGCTCCAACACTGGGCGGTTTTTTGCTGGTTGCGACGTCACAACCAGGTTATATTGATGATATCACAGATTGTGATGTGAAGTCTGCCTCTGTTTTTTCATTTCTTGTTGAAATGTCGTGTGTAAATTGTTTTGTTTTGAATGCGTCTGTGATTGCCATAGTGACTGAAAAATACCGGATTAACTGGTTGATGTGTCTAATGGACAATTCTGTATTGACAGGTTTGGCTTCAACCAATATCAAAGGTTCAAGGCATAGAAAACGTAACCGGTAGATATGAGAGGAGTGCTGCTATGGGGAGTGGGTATGAAGAACTGATGAAGATAATCAGTCAGATAAAGAATATTCGTAATGTTCGTATGCTTTATGGTTTCGCAAAAACCTTGAGGAAAAATGAGAAGAAATAGATTAGTAAAAGCAGCCGCTTATTATTTTGCAAAATATGGGTTGCTTTTACTATGAATGCCGAATCCAGAATATCTAAAATTTGTGGCTGATGCCACTCTGGTTCATGATTGCATTTGCTGTATGCCTTGATTTTATTTTAGTATCGACGGTTATATTTCGATTGGTGATCGGACTGTACCAGATGTCATGATCACCTTTTCCGCGTCTCACAAAAGTACATCCATTTTGTAGCATGATTTTGCGTACTTTCTTTTCGTATTCAGCCATTGTAAATCATCCTTTCGTGCCGCTCGGATTTGAATGTCAGGGAAAAGGGCTGCGTTTCAGATGCATTTAGCTCAAGCAGTTCTGGTACCGCAAAACGGGTACGTTCCAGCAAGGCATCAAATGAACCGGATTCGAGCACAAGTCCTGGTATGTCATTGCTTGTGGCTATCCATACATTTGCTTCTGAATCCCATGTAAAATTTATAATATAATCCATGTTTTGACCTCCCATATCTGATTCTTTAATTGTTTTTCTGCCAGTCTGATTGTCCGGCAATGTCAACTAATCTGTCTATGTATTCCCAAAAGAGCTTTTTATCCTTGGGAGAGAATCTGCCATAATTTAGTATCATTTGTTTTGCCCGACTGTCGGTAATGCCAAGCTCGGCGCAAATCTGTCCGTACTCCATATCTACATCAATCACTGGCTTCTTTGGTTCAATACCGTCGCGGAGCCATTCCTCATTATAGCCAAATTCGCGGCAGATTAACATTATGGTTTGGTCAGAAGGATTATTTTTTCCACTTTCAATTAAGCTTACAGATGCTCTCTTAATACCAATACGTTCACCAAACTGTTCCATTGTAAGACCTTGTAAAAGTCTAAGTTGTTTAATCCTTTCATTAACCGTCATTTTATCACCTCCCATGCTCACATCTTAGCACAATATTTAAAACAGTGCAATAAAGAAAAGTTTGTTAAATAAACAATAAGGTCTTGATGATGTTTGTTTATTAACTTAAAATGTTAGTGGAACAAACAGAAAAGAGGTGATAAACATGATGACAACAAAAGAACGGCTGCAGGAGGCAGAAAAAATCTTTGCGATATATATGATATTGCCAGAAAAAGAGAAAACCATGCTGCTTGCATATTCTACAGCACTTAGGGATAGGGCGTTATTAGATGAGAATACGCGGCAGCAGCTTGATTTATGTGGGGAGCCACGGCTGCCAAGGAACATGCCGGAGCTGGCGGCGAAGTAGGAGGGAAGTGACCAATTTTGAATTTTTGCAGCAAATGCCACTTCAGAGTTTTGCGAACATTGAATTTGAAGAAATAAGACTTAACTATAATGAATTAGAAGATTTTGAAGTTTTTTTGAGAAAAGAAATACATATTCCATGACCTGAACCCGAAAGAGGAGGAACATTGGTATTATGCGGACATATTAAGCTTTCACGAGAAGAACCATGAATGCGATGGGGATTAAGGGCATTTTACGATCGTTGACAATATGCTCCTGTCTGACACCCAGATCCGGGCGGCACTGAGGACCTACAGGAAAGATTCTGTGTGGTACCGCAGGGACATAAAAGGTGAACGTGCAGTTGCAGAGGGGATCATATTCGGACGATTTGCAGGAACCCCGGTGCCTTACCTGTACGATGACAGTGAGCAGATCGTGGAGGGGTCTGATGGAAGGACAAGGTTTAAAAAGCGGCCGAGGATGTTCGATGTCCTGCTCAGCATGGGAAGACTGAAAATAAACAGGAGATGCACAAGGCTCATTACAGCCATCAGGTTCCTGAAATGGGATGAAAAGAAACCCGACAGACCCGAGGACAAGAATATCGGGAACTGTAATGACTGGTGGGATTCTTGCTGTTATACGATGCTTGATTTAAAAAAACAGATTGCCCTGGACAGACAGGGAGGAAAATGATGGAGAGCGGGGTAGAGAAAGGAAGTCATGAAAAAGCGCAATGTGGATCCGGAGGGAAATCCAGAGGGAGGCATACAGGGCAGGGAACCTTTCATTCCTCGACGACCTGCCATATGGAAGCTCGGGAACAAGGAGATAACGGACGGTTCTTTCCTGCCAAAGCTTGTGAAGGCAATGGAGATGCAGACCATGGGCGAACTGAAGAACCTGACAAGAACGATGGGATTCAGGACAATGGCAGGCATGGAGTCACTCCGGACGGTGTTGAAGTGCTACGCATTGGCAATCGTGTACGCGAAGGCTGCAACGGCGCTGTCCTCATGGGCATAGACGCCGGATAGATTTCCGTAGTCTGCCCCCTCCTTTCCGGGCGCATTTATCCACCATACAATCATGGCACAACATAAACTGCTTATACCACACCCGCCAACGCTCTGGGTGTTCCTACGATACGTATGAAGTACAATCTTTCCCAGAAGGAGGCTGCGGACAGAATTGGCATATCGCCATCCATTGTTTCCGGCTACGAAACAGGTGAATGGACTCCCAGTGCAGAAAATCTTCTGGCGCTGTCGCGCCTGTACCGCTGCTCGACAGATTATCTGCCTGGCAACAATAATCAGACAGCCCATTCCATGCTTGACGTCAACGGACTGACGGATGCGCAGGCGCGCGCATTGCAGGCATTAATCAATACAATGAAAGTGTAAAAAATTCGTCCCGGAAACGCTATGGGAATGCTGTTTTATCCTTGACACTGTTTTTTAATAATGCTAGTATTAAAAACAGCAAGCAGGCACATACGGATACAGGTGCTAATAAAGGATAGAAAAGGATAAGATAAAATGCAGGGACGTACACATAATTGTAACCAGCTCCGGCTGGAAAATGCCGGAGAGGAAGTAAGGCTTGTCGGATGGTTTGATAATCTGCGCAAGGTCAGCAAAAATTTAGGCTTTCTGGTCTTGAGGGATTTCTATGGAAAGACACAGATTGTCGTTGAGACAGAGGATATCATGGAGCAGCTTGATGCCATCAACAACGAATCGACGCTCGAGGTAATCGGGACAGTGCGCGAGCGCAGCGCCAAAAATCCCAAGATGGAAACAGGCGATATCGAGATAGTGCCGTCAAAGGTCACCGTTTTGGGCAAATGCCGGTACAATGAACTGCCGTTTCAGATTGACCACTCCAAGGAGGCGGACGAGAATACGCGGTTAAAATACCGCTATCTGGATTTGCGCAATCCTGCCGTCAAGTCCAAGATTGTGCTCCGCAGCAGGATTGTCGCAGACTTGCGCGCGGCAATGATAGGACATGACTTTATGGAGATAACAACGCCGATACTGACATGCTCCTCACCGGAAGGCGCGCGTGACTACCTCGTGCCGTCAAGAAACCACCCCGGGAAATTTTATGCGCTGCCGCAGGCGCCGCAGCAGTTCAAGCAGCTATTGATGGCTTCCGGATTTGACCGCTATTTTCAGATTGCGCCGTGTTTCCGCGATGAGGACGCAAGGGCAGACCGCTCGCCGGGAGAATTTTACCAGCTGGACATGGAGATGGCATTTGCCAGCCAGGATGATGTGTTTGCCGTTTTGGAGGACGTGCTGCCGCCCATCTTTGCAAAGTATGGCATTTACCATGAGGCATCCAGACCGCCATTCAAGCGGATTCCTTATCGGCAGGCGATGGAACAGTACGGCTCGGACAAGCCCGATTTGCGCATAGACCTCATCGTGCAGGATGCGACACAGGTATTGTCAGACTGCGGGTTTGAGCCATTTGCAGGCAATGTCGTTAAGGCCGTTGTCGCGGACAATTTTACAGGCACGAGAAAGCAGATTGACAAAATGTGCGCCGATGTCGAGGTGGTGAGCGGACAGAAGACCTACTGGTTCCGCCTTGATGAAAACGGCGAACTTGTCGGCGGCATCTCCAAGTTTGTACAGGAAAAGAAAGCAGCCGTAATCGAAGCGCTCCAGTTAAAAAATGGCAGCTTTGTCGCACTTTCCACAGGTGACCTGCGGACAGCGCAGAAGACATCCGGCGTCATCCGGAAAACGCTTGCCAATGCATTTGAAGGATATATGAAAAAAGACTGTTACGAATTCTGCTGGATTGTCGATTTCCCGATGTACGAAATCGGCGAGGAATCAGGTGAGCTCGAATTCTGCCATAATCCGTTCTCAATGCCGCAGGGAGGCATGGAAGCGCTGGAGACAAAAGAGCCGTTGGAGATTCTCGCATACCAGTATGACCTTGTGTGCAACGGCGTCGAACTCTCGTCAGGCGCTGTCCGTAACCACGACCCGGAAATCATGGTCAAGGCATTCCAGATTGTCGGGCTGGGCGAGGAGGACGTGAAAGCGAAATTCCCCGCAATGTACAATGCATTCTGCTACGGCGCGCCGCCACACGCAGGCATTGCCCCCGGCGTAGACCGCATGGTCATGCTCATCGCCGGCGAGGAAAGCATCCGTGAGATTATTCCGTTCCCGATGAATAAAACCGCACAGGACGTGATGATGGGTGCCCCCGCGACAGTGGACGAAAAGCAGCTGCGGGACGTCCATATCCGCATTGCCGAGGAAGCAAAAGAATCATAAAAAATTCTTGCTTTTTGCACTGTTTTATGATTTAATAATAAATGTCAGGGCGAACCTGACATATGGGTGGATTCCCGAGTGGCCAAAGGGGACAGACTGTAAATCTGCTGCTTTATGCTTCGGTGGTTCGAATCCACCTCCACCCATTTATACACGCGCATCCAGATGAAATATGTCAGCAAACTGACGGATGTCTGGTGTGCGAGTGGGAGAGAAAGACATTTTCCTGCTTGATTGTACACAAAGAGGGATACCATGATGCGGTATTCTTTTTTATTTTATTAGAAAATTGCGACAACGTAGACCATTTAAACAAAAAGCGAAGCTTTTTGCTAGATGAGCGTCCGGATGAAATATGTCAGCAAGCTGACGGACGCCCGGCGCGCGAGTAGTGGAGAAGGACGTTCCCCTGCACGGTTGCACGCGCGCAGCAGGAAATAACAGTACTGTATATATGGAGGTGATCATTTGACCATAGAAGAACTAAAAAATTTAATAAGAAACGGTGAGAAGATTGATGTTGAGTTTAAGAAATCAGAGAATGATTTAAATAAGGACGTATATGCATCAGTCTGTGCGTTTAATAATAGGAATGGAGGCCATCTGTTTCTTGGTGTTGCGGATGGCACAAAGGAGATAGAAGGTGTTAATCCGGATAGGATTGACAAAATGATTAAGGATTTTACAACATCCGTCAACAATGCGAATAAGATGAATCCGCCAATGTATCTGATACCGGAAGTGTACGATATTGATGGAAAGAAAATTATTTATATATGGATTCCGGAAGGGACGCAGCTAAGACGGCTGAACGGTCGTATATTGGACAGAACCTATGAGGGAGACATTGACATCACGGATAATGCAGAGCTTGTGTATAAAATGTACGCCAGAAAGCAGAGTACATTTTTTGTAAACAGAGTTTACCCCAATTTGGGACTGGATTTTTTGGATTTTGATGTGATACGAAAAGCTAGGAAGATGGCAATATCCAGAGTAGATAATCATGCATGGGCTGACATGAATGAGGAGGAAATATTAAGGAGTTCAGGACTTATTTTGACAGATCCGGACACAGGACGGGAGGGTATTACATTGGCGGCGATTCTGCTGTTTGGAAAAGATAATACAATCATGTCGGTGCTTCCGCAGTACAAGACGGATGCTATCTACCGCGTGAAACATGTGGACCGGTATGACGACAGGGAAGTCATTATAACAAATTTGATTGACAGTTACAGAAAACTGATGGATTTTGGTAAAAAGCATTTAAATGATGTATTTGTCCTGGATGGAGATCAGAGTATCAGCGCGAGGGACAAGATATTGAGGGAAATTATATCCAATATATTGGCGCACAGGGATTATTCCAATGCATACACTGCCCAATTTGTGATAGAGAAGGATAGGATATATACCAAGAATAGCAACCTTCCGCATGGTCATGGGGAATTACAGTTGAACAAGTTTGAACCGTTTCCTAAGAATCCGCCGCTTTCTAAGGTTTTTAGGGAGATTGGATACGCAGATGAACTGGGGTCAGGGATGCGTAATACGAATAAATATACAAAGCTTTATTCTGGTGGAACACCTGTTTTTGTTGAGGGCAACATTTTTGAAATTATAATACCTATGAATGGTGTTGTGGAATTGCAGGTGGGGCCAGGGAAGACTGGCAGAGAAACGAATAAAGAAAACAGCAAAGAAAACAGCAAAGAAAACAGCAAAGAAAACAGCAAAGAAATAGCTGACAGGATAGTATATATTTTGATGGAAAGACCTGAAGTATCCGTGAAGGAACTGGCAAAGGCTTTGAATGTATCTGTCGGAAAAGTAAGATACTGTATTGAGACAATGAAGCAGTCCGGAATAATAGAACACAGTGGCTCGACGAAAAAAGGAAAATGGATTGTACACAGATAGGAGTTGTGAAATAAAGCGATTCTATTTTGTACTTTTTTACCAAAATTAAAATATTTTATGGCAAGAAAGTTGTTCACACCCCAAAAAAGGATTATAATGTTATTTAAAGAGAGCCATGCAGAGACAAATGGTAAGACACCCTGCAAGCTTGCTTGTAAGGGTGTCTTGCTATTTGGCGCTATAGGGCGAACGCCCGTAAGTGATAATCTGCCTCCGGCAGATTATCACTTAGCATGGCAAAAAGCTGTAATATTCCTCAAAAGCAAGTTTACAAAGGAATGGCATGGCAAAAGCTAAAATAAAAATGCGCAGACATATCCTGCGAAAAAAGGAGGAGATTCCCATGATAAGAATCGGAATGTTAACAAGCGGCGGCGACTGCCAGGCACTCAACGCGGCAATGCGCGGCGTGGCAAAGGGATTGTTCAACGCGGGCAAGGAAGTAGAGCTGTTCGGTTTCCTTGACGGCTATAAGGGACTGATTTATGGCAAGTACAAAATGCTCTCCCCGTCAGACTTTTCAGGAATCCTGACAAAGGGCGGCACAATCCTCGGAAGCTCGCGTATGCCATTCAAGAATATGCGAGACCCGGATGAAAACGGACTGGACAAGGTGGAGGCGATGAAGCACAATTATTATAAGCTCAGCCTTGACTGCCTGGTAATCCTCGGCGGAAACGGAACACACAAGACGGCGAATCTCCTTCGCGAGGAAGGCTTAAATGTCGTAACGCTGCCAAAGACCATTGACAATGACCTCTGGGGAACAGATATGACGTTCGGGTTCCAGAGTGCAGTTGACATTGCAACGCAGTGCATTGACCAGATTCACACCACCGCGGCATCACACGGACGCGTATTTATCGTCGAAGTAATGGGGCATAAGGTAGGCTACCTCACATTAAATGCAGGTATTGCAGGCGGGGCTGACATTATCCTGATACCCGAGATACCATATGACATCAACAAGATTATCAAGGCAATCCAGAAACGCTCCGACAGAGGCAGCAAGTTCACGATTCTTGCAGTTGCCGAGGGCGCTGTTTCCAAGGAAGTGGCAGCACTCTCCAAAAAGGAATTCAAGAAATACATGGCAGAGTACAAATACCCGAGCGTTTCCTATGAAATAGCAGAGAAAATCAAGGAAAAGAGCGGCATGGAAGTGCGTGTTACCGTACCAGGACACACACAGAGAGGCGGCAGCCCCGACCCATATGACAGGGTATTTGCAAGCAGGCTTGGCGCAGAGGCATCGAAGCTCATTCTCAAGGGCGAGTACGGCTATATGGTAGGATACCAGAACAGGGAAGTCGTAAAAGTACCTCTCGAGGATGTTGCCGGCAAGCTCAAGATGGTTGACCCGGATTCCACCATCATCAAGGAAGCAAAGATGCTCGGCATCAGCTTTGGCGATTAATCAGGCACTTTCTTAGAAGGTAAAAGAAGAACCCATTTGGCATTTTGCAGATGGGTTCTTTTTTCGTATTCCCTTATAAAATTTCTGAGGAACTGTCAGCAAGTAACCGCAGACATCAGGACATCCAGCGCCCTGCCAAAGCTCTCCTCGTCCAAATCGGAGTAATTGACAATGATTGTATGCGCATGTTGTTCCTTTCCGCCCGCACAGTATTCCGAGAGGCAGTCAAGGGAAACACCATGCTCCCGCGCAAGCCATTTAAGCTCCGTGTCACTCAGAGGGGTATCCAGGTGCATGAGAAAATGGCTGCCTGCATCTTTTTCGTCAATGACGGCATACTGGCGAAGCCGGGAATGTTCAAAAACTTTCATCATACTGTCGCGCTTTGCCCGGTAATATTTTTTCATCCTGTGGATATGCCGCTCAAAATAGCCGTTATCCATAAAAGCCGCAAGTGCGTACTGCTCAAAGGCAGAAACCGTGCAGGAGTAAAAGTTCATGGTCTGGATATAGCGTTCCATCAGCTTGTTTGGCAGAACCATATAGCTGATGCGGATAGAAGGTGCAAGTGTCTTTGAAAACGTATTCAGATAAATAACGCGGTGGTTGTGGTTCAGGCTCTGGAGCGCCGGAACAGGCCTGTGGCTGAAGCGGAATTCACTGTCATAGTCATCCTCGATAATATACCGCTCCGCCTTGTCCTCCGCCCAGTCCAGCAGCACCCGGCGGCGTCCGATGGGCATGATGTTCCCTGTCGGAAAATGGTGGGCAGGCGAGACATGCACGATATCTGCCCCGCTTTTGGCAAGTCCGTCTATCTGTATTCCGTTCTCATCAATGTCAATATATTTCCATGGGACATCATTCACCTGATAGATTTTTGCGATTTTGCGGTAACCCGGATTTTCCAGTGCGTATGTCCGGCTGCGCCCCAGAAGCTGTATCAGGCGTCCATAAAGGTATTCCGTTCCGGCGCCTATGATAATCTGGTCCGGTGAAACCGTCATGCCCCGAAAACCGTACAGGTATTTTGCGATGCTCTGCCGCAGCGCATACACCCCCTGAAAAGGAACGGTTTTGAGCATTTCGGGGTCTTGCTGCGAAAGAATGCCGCGCATTACTTTTGCCCAGGTATCATATGGAAAAAGCTCGATGGCGGTCTGGTTGGAAGTAAAGTCTGCAAAGTATGCAGTGTCACTGCCAGGGTCGTAAGCGCTGAACGGCACATGGCTCTGGTGGCGCGACTGGCGGCTGTCCGTCCCGAGGGAAGCCACAAAGTAGCCGCGCCGTTCTTCCGCGCGGATATATCCTTCTGTCAAAAGCTGTTCATATGTATTTTCCACGGTTTTCAGGCTGACCTGGTGATGCCTGGCAAGCTCCCTTTTCGAGGGAAGCCGGCTTCCGGCGGCAAGCACCCCGTCAAGAATGTCCTGCTTGATGCACTGGTAAAGATATTCATAGATAGAAAGCTGCGCCCGCTGTGTTAAGTCATAAGTCAACATATCCCATCTGGTCTCCTTAAAAATTCTTATTTTGGCTATTTCAATCATATCAAATATCATTATAATAAAATACAGAACGAAACACAAGGGCATATCAAACACAAGGAGGAAAAGAAAATGGGCGTATATGCAATCACGGGCGCATCAAGCGGAATCGGCGCAAAGACAAAGGAACTTTTGGAACAGGAAGGACACAAGGTAATCAATATCGACCTGAAAGGCGGCGATATCTGTGTGAACCTTGCCACCGAACAGGGAAGGACAGAGGCAGTCAGCAAGCTGCATGAGATGTGTCCGGATGGACTTGACGGCATGATTTGCAATGCCGGCGTATCAGGAGCCTGCGGAAATCTCGCACTGATTATTTCATTAAATTATTTTGGCACGGTTGCAGTTGCAAAGGGTGTATATGATCTGCTGGAAAAAAAGCATGGCAACTGTGTGGTGACGGCATCCAACACGATTTCACAGGGCGCGGGCAGAATGGATATTGCAGACCTCTTGAACAATATCGGTGATGAGAAAAGGGTGCTGGAGCTGATCAGCAGTCTTGACAACTCCAACCTGAGCATCGGAAACAGCATGTATGTATCGACAAAATATGCGCTGGCGCGCTGGGTGAGAAGGGTTTCCGCAACATGGGCGGCAAACGGCGTGCGAATCAATGCGATAGCGCCAGGAAATGTCAACACGGCGATGACGGCAACCATGAGCACATCTGCTAAAATGGCGCTGAATGCACTTCCCATACCCACGAAATTTGGCATGGAAACACTGATGGATGCATCCGAAATTGCAGAGGCAATGATTTTCCTGGTATCCCCGAAAGCAAGCGGAATCAACGGAAATGTCATGTTCGTCGACGGCGGAACAGACGCATTATTAAATTCAGAGAAGGTATATTAAGAGGAGGAGAAAACAATGAAGCCAATCGAAAAGTACATAGAGGCAATGGAGAACAAAGATTTTGCAGGGCTTGCGGAGCTGTTTACAAAGGACGGAATCCTGTGCGATTACTGCTCAAACTCCTCCAGCCAGAGAGAGTACCATATTTATGGAAGGGAGGCAATCAACATGTTTTTCCGCAACAAATTCGGTTTCCGCCAGTACTCGATTATGAGCGCGGAAGTGGTCAACGACGAACAGGCGGAATTCATAGCCAGCTTTGGGGATTACCATATCATGGCAATCGCGACAGTCCGCGAAGCGGATGGGGACGGATTCATCAGGAGACTTACCGTAAGACCAAAATAGATAAGGTACATAAAAATCGAGCGCGTTGGCGCTCGATTTTTTAAATACGATATCGGATAAACTGTTTCTGTACAAACTGATACTTCCACAGACGGTTAGGCTTTTTATTGTAGTACATGATCCGGAAACTGATAAGGTAGTCGCTGACCAGCAGGATGATGAAGCCGATGGCCAAAATCTGCAAAGTCGTTTTCGGGAGCTGCTGGACATGATACAAAATGGGCTCCATGAGAAATTCCATAAAGAACTCAATGATTCCGGCAAATCCCATGCTGGTAGGCACGGATGTATATTTTGTAAAGTGAAACGGCACCTTCTCATAATTCCAGTATGCAAATCCGCAGAAGTACTCCACCGCTTTTCCCAGAATGATTTCCCCGATGCTGACAATCACAATCATCAGGGCAAAGTACGCAAGATATACCAGCAGCTTGCTGGCAGTCCTTTTCCTCAGCCACTTTTTCGGCGTTCCGAAAATCAGGTAAATTCCTACGACAGTCAGTCCGTATCCGAGCAGAAAAGGGAAAAACATATTCCTGTTGTCAATATACTGCTGTGTCAGTGCAAGCCAGATATTCTCAACACAATATCCCAGAAACGAAATAATCGTAATGGTCAGTAGATATGCCGCCGCTGTGTATTTCATAAAATTCCTCCTTGTATGTATGCTGTCTAAAACCCTATTCTAGCACAAACATGTCAAAGAAACCATTAAGGATTCCTTAATTTTTAATAAAATGGGAATGCAGTTTTGCGGGCTTGGGA
>DKUL01000004.1 GCA_002490665.1 Lachnospiraceae bacterium UBA7205
GACCTTAAACTGACCGCAAATGAGACAAAGAATGTATCCTATGAAATGACAATAGGTAATGATGATAAAGGGGAAGCTCTGCCAACATGCGAAACAATTAACTTTATCATCTCAATGGGTAAGATAGATGGCGAGGAAACCCCGACATCAAAGATTACGATTGAAAACGTTAGTGTTGTAAAAACTTCCGATGGCACTGACACACCGTCAGGCGATGAACCACAATCAGACGCTGACGAAGGCAAAAATGCAGAATCCGAGGAAGAAGAACAAAAAACCGTTGCTCAGGAAACTGAGGAATCCGAGGAGACAGAGACAACGGAAACCGAGGAATCCGAGGAGACAGAGACAACAGGAACCGAGGAATCTGAGGAATCAGAGACAACGGAAACCGAGGAATCCGAGGAAACGGAAATAACCAAGACCGAGGAATCAGAAGAAACAGAATCGACGGAATCTGAGGAATCAAAGGATTTTTAGACCGCCCTGATACACAAATAAACTGCCAAAGGCAAGAGGAGAACACAGTTGAGAAAGAAACCAAATGCAGGAAAACTGCTGTCTGTGACACTTGCGCTGGCGCTGGCTGCGGGAGGCTGCGGGACAACAACCCAGGATGCGCCTCCCGGCAGTACTGCCGGGGAAGCCGTGACAGATACAGCAGACAATGAAGTCAAAAACGAATGTCCCGACGGGCATGAATCTGGAGGTTGGACAGTGGGAACAGAAGCAACAGTAAATTCGGACTATAAGCTTGTCTGGGAAGACGAGTTTGAGGATGACAGGCTGAACATGGACGACTGGAATTTTGAGTACCATGAGCCGGGCTGGGTCAATGCCGAGCTGCAGGAATATGTGGATTCCGAGAAGAATACCTACGTGAAGGACGGAAAACTGTATATCCAGGCGCTCAAGGAGATTATTGACGGCAAGCCGTATTACACATCAGGCAGAATCAACACGCAGGGCAAACACGATTTTCAGTACGGAAGGTTTGAGGCAAGGGCAAAGGTGCCAAGTGGAAAAGGCTTTCTGCCTGCATTCTGGATGATGCCGACAGAAGAGGGGTATTATGGGCAGTGGCCAAAGTGCGGCGAGATAGACATCATGGAGGTGCACGGCAGCGAGCTGACCACAACATACAGCACGCTCCATTTCGGAGAGCCGCATACACAGGAACAGTCCTCTTACCAGATAGCGGCAGGAGAAGAAAATTTCGGTGAGGCGTTCCACGTATTTGCATGTGAGTGGGATCCCGGCGAATTCCGTTTCTACGTTGACGGTAAGATGATAGGAAGCGTGAATGACTGGTTCACAAAAAAAGAGGGTTTTGGCGAAGTCGCCTATCCCGCGCCATACGACCAGCCGTTTTACATGATACTTAACCTCGCAGTCGGCGGCAGCTGGGTAGGATATCCCGATGATGACGACGTATTTGAGGAGAATGCGCAGTTTGTCATTGACTATGTGCGGGTATATGAGAAGGACAGTTATGACACCAATGTCACAAAACCGGAAAACGAAATCAGCCTCGGCGAGCCTGACGAGACAGGAAACTATGCCGTAAACGGCGATTTCTCAGAGGCGGAGGACATGACAAAAGAAGATTCGCACTGGCGGCTGCTCCTGGCGGAAGGCGGCAAGGGCGAGACCGAGATATCTGACAATGCGCTGCATATCACGTCCGAGAGTGCAGGCACGGTGAATTACGGCGTGCAGATTGTCCAGGCAGGCATGCCGATGGAGAAGGGCGCAAAGTACAGGCTCACATATGATGCCTGTGCAGACGAGGCGCGCACCATGATTACAAACGTGACAGCGCCGGACAAGGGATATATCCGTTACCTGGAGGACACGACGGTGGAGCTGACGACAGAAAAGCAGTCTTATGAGCATCTGTTTGACATGACAGCGGACAGCGACGCAAATGGCAGGATTGAGTTCAACCTTGGAAACCAGGGCTCGATAGCAGCCGTCCATGTCAGCAATGTCCGTCTGGAAAAGGCAGGCGAGGCGGCAAAGACGGAAAAAACCGTACTGCCTGATGGCAATTACGTGTATAACGGAGCGTTCAGCGAGGGAAATGACCCGGACAGAAGGCGGCTTGCCTACTGGGACTGGGACACCACGCAGTGTGAGGAAGCCACGGTTGCCGTAACGGACAATAAAGAGCGTGAACTTATGGTGACAGTGCCGGAGACAGAGCTTTCGGAGTCGTCCCTGAATAAGGTCGTCGTAAGCCAGAAACCGGTCGCAATTACAGGCGGAAGGAAGTTTATCTTAAGCTTTGACGCTTATGCGGAAAAGGCGGGGACAATGCAGACTACCATTGCCGGACAGGCATTTGACAGTGAACTGACAACAGATAAGACGGCTTTTAAGTATGAGTTTGAGACACCGGAGTCCTTAAAGGATGCGGAGCTTTGCTTCCTGTTTGGGAGTGCAGGCATATACTATATCGACAACGTGCGCGTCCGAGAGGACAGCATTCTCGTAAACGGTGATTTTTCAAGCGGCATGACAGGGTATGAGGTCTATATCCACGACGCGGCAAAGGTTGCGGACTATATCGTGGATGCCCTGAACGAGGACAACGCCTTTGCGATGGATATCGCGGATACAGGCTCGGAGGGCTGGCATATCCAGCTAAAGCAGAACGATATTAAGCTTGAGAAAGGCAAATGGTACAAGCTTGCATTTGACGCCAAGTCAACAAAGGACAGGACAATCATGTACGCGCTGCAAAAGGACGGATCCAGACACAAGGATGCAAACGGCGCCGAGGACTGGACGGCATACTCCGGCGAGCACATGGCGGAACTGACAGGGGATTACCAGAACTTTGCCATTGTGTTCGAGATGAAGTCCGACACAGACGAGGGCACAATATTAAGCATCTCCATGGGCGCAGTCGGCGGAAAGCAGATATCCGACAGGCACAGCGTGGTGATTGACAACATTACATTGGAGGAAACACAACCACAGTAGGAACAAAACCAGTACACGAGCAGGGAAGATGGACATTTCCCTGCTCGGTTTTTCAAAATATGGAGGGTGGGGGATAGATATGCTGAACGGTTATAAAGTCATAGCATTGTGTCTGTCGGCAATTCAGGATGCTTCAAGTATCAGCTTTATCACGGAGCTTAACGATAAGCTCAACAAGCATGGGTATAGGATTTTTATTTACCATATGAGTACGGACATGGCATGGAGCGACACTATTAAGGATTCGGAGACACTGGTTTTTGACCTGATAGACTATTCCATCGTTGACACGGTCGTTATCATGGACGAGAAAATAAAAAGCCGGACAGTGACAGAGCACATTATCAGCGGGGCGAAGGCAGCGGGCGTTCCCATAATTGTGGTTGATGGGCAGTGTGACGGCTGCACCAGCGTGCGGTTTGATTACAGGACAGGGTTTGAGGAGATTGTCAGGCATGTGATGGAAGTGCATAGACCCAGGAAGCTGCATTTTATGGCAGGAAGCCGCGGCAATCCGTTTTCCGAGGAACGTCTCGGGATATTTGCCATGATTTTGAAGGAATACGGAATTGCATTTGACAGTGAGAGCATGGTAAGCTACGGCGATTTCTGGGCGCGCCCCACCATCAAGGCAGCCCAGCGGCTCATTGACAGCAGGGATATGCCGCAGGCAATTATCTGTGCCAATGACATCATGGCAATTAACGTTGCCGCGCTGCTCAAAAAGAACGGCTACCGTGTGCCGGAGGATGTCATCATAACAGGTTTTGACGGAATCGAGGAAATCCACCTGACAGAGCCGAGAATCACGACAAGTTTCTGTGATTTCAGGGAGCTTGCGGGCACGGTGGCAGACCTGATTCAGAAAGGAACGCCGGAGGGTGAATATTATGCGCTGCCAAGGCTGATGATTTCGGAGTCCTGCGGCTGTGCATACAGTTCAAAGATAGACATACTGGATGATTTCAGCCAGCTCAACAGCCGCTTTTACCGCTATCAGGACGATAACCATGTGCTGACGCAGATTGCAGAGGACATGCAGGGATGCAGGCATATCGAGGAGGTTCCGGCAATGATGGGGCACCGTGTCATGAACCATATGTGCTGTTTCCTGAACCAGTGGTGCACGGATGATTCCGTTGACCCGATGACGATCCACCAGGACGGCTTTGACGACGAGATGTATATCCTGTATAACGCGGAGGCGCCAAAGCCGTTTGTGCCAATGAAGTTTGCGCGCAGGGACATTATGCCGAAGCTTGACGAACTGCTGGAGCGGAAACACCCGCTGATATTTATGGAGCTTGACTTCATGAATGTCACTTTTGGGTATGCCTGTTTTTGCTACAAAAGCTGCGACAATACGGATTACACCAAGATTCCGCAGATTGTGGCGGCTGTCGATATGGGCATTGGCGGACTGCTGAACAAACGCTACCAGAACTACCTGACCGGTCAGATTGAGCATATTTACATTCACGATTCGCTGACCGGGCTGTACAACCGCCTTGGTTTTAACCGCGAGTTTGAGAAACTGATGAAACGCGTGTGGGAAAAAGAGGGCAATGTTACAGTCGTGCTGGCAGACTTGGACGGTCTGAAAGGCATCAACGACAACTATGGGCATGCGGCAGGGGACAACGCCATTCATACGGTGGCAAAGGCGCTGCAAAACAGCTGCCCGGAGGATGCACTGTGCGTCCGGTTCGGGGGCGATGAGATGCTTGCTGTCATGGAGGGGGATTATGCCATCGGTGCCATACGTGAAAAAATGAAAAACTGGCTTGAAGAGTACAACAGCAGGGCAGGCAATCCCTACACAGTCTCGGCAAGCCTTGGCATTCTCGTTACCAGCGGAAATGAAGAACTTGAATTTGAGGACCTGCTCAAAAGCGTTGACGCGCTGATGTACCAGGAGAAACGCAGGAAGAAAAAACAGAATTTGTAATAATTTACAAAGGTTATGGCAAAAAAATGATATAAAAATCATTGATGTGATATTATTGACCAAAAATATGTAATAAAATGTGACTATAAGTAATGCAAATGAATATAAAATGTAAGATTGGAGGTCACATTATATGAAAAAATCACTAAAAGCCATTCTTTTATCAGCAGCAATTTTCACAAATGTGTTAGGTGCTTGTGATATTGACGCCAAGGCAGCCGCACCCCAGTATACAGCCGATTATTTCGGGATTGGATTTGACAGCCACGAGGCTGATAAGATGGAAAGGTCGGACGTATGGTCAAACGGGGGAATGTTTAACTGTACATGGGCGGCGGAGAATGTCAGCTTTTCGCAGGGTAAGATGAATCTTTCCATCTACAGTGACGGACGCGGTGGATATACGGGTGGCGAGTACCGCACGAGACAGGCGTTTGGCTACGGAATGTACGATGTCAGCATGAAGCCGATAAAAAATGACGGCGTAGTGACTTCCTTCTTTACCTACACGGGACCTTCTGACGGAACGAAATGGGATGAAATTGATATAGAGTTTCTCGGAAAGGATACGACGAAGGTACAGTTTAATTATTATACGGACGGTGTAGGCGGCCATGAGTACCTGTATGACCTTGGCTTTGACGCATCGCAGGGTTATCATCAGTATGGTTTTTACTGGGACAAAAATAGTATTACATGGTATGTAGACAAAAAGCCTGTCTATACGGCTACAAGGGATATTCCTTCGACACCCGGTAAAATCATGATGAATGTATGGCCGGGCAAGGGCGTTGACGAATGGCTCAACCGCTATAACGGTGTAGCGCCGCTTACAGGACGCTATGACTGGATATCCTATACAAGGCCTAAGACTGCTTCCGAAGGAGGCGTGACGTCGGGCGGCAATAACAGCCAGAACCCTTCATACGGTTCCGATACGGCATTTCAGCGCGGACAGCTTTATATGATATGTTCCAAAAACAGCCAAAAGGCGCTTGATGTCTCATGGGGTTCGAAGGAGAATGGCGCAAATGTGCTTCAATATACATATCAGGGCTATGCCAACCAAAAGTGGTACATCGAAAAGCAGCCGAGCGGATACTATACGATAAAGTGTTATGCCAGCGGAAAGGTTCTTGACATTGCGGGATGCTCTTCGGAGAATGGCGCAAATGTACAGCAGTGGGAATACATGAATGGTGAAAACCAGGAATGGAGCATTGAGAAGGCAGGGGACTACTACAAGATTATAAACAGAAGGAGCGGGAAGGCGCTTGACGTTTCGGGCAGATCGGCTGCGGATAACGCAAACGTACTGCAATGGGATTACAACGGACAGGATAACCAGCTTTGGCGCATATCTTTGGCGCGTTAAGTATTTAGATACATCCTGTACAGGCTAGTTTTCTACATTTCCTTATTTATAAATGACAGGGTGGAAACAAGATTGTTTTCACCCTGTTTATGCACACGGGTACCCAGAGGAAATATGCTGCTCAATTAGTGGTTTTCATTGAATTGGGTTATGACGGTATCAGGCTTTACGGTCATCTCCACCCAGGCGGGAAGAAAGCCGCTTTTTATGGCATTCCTTACAGAACGGATATTGGACCATGCGGAGCAGTAAAATGGAACCTTATCCCGCTCAAGGATCTCACAGGCAAGTCTGCTGGTGAGTGCACAGGCGATTTTGTTCCTTCTGTATTCCGGCAGCACATCCACCCCGATTTGCCACATTTTTTCACAGTCGGCGGAGCAGCCTGCAAGCCCGACCAGCTTTCCATCCGCATAAGCCCCGACACCGAGCACGTCCAGGTGCTGTCGTTTTTCGCACAGGGCATTGCCCCATTCCGGCAGATACAGGCTTTTAAAATCCGCTGGCCCAAGAATCCGCAGCTCGTAACCGCAGGAAATCGCATGGAGCCTGCTGATGTCGGGAAGATAGTATTCTGCCATGAAGCATACCTTGTACCCATTCCCGGCAAGCCTGTCATCCAGCCAGTGCATGTTCGGTGTCTCAAAAAGATGGTAGAACGCGTATTTTCCGACATATTCCGACACCGTCTCCTGAATGTCCCCGGCTGCCGCTGCAACCACATTGTTCCCATAGGAGACAAAATTTGCCAGGATAGGTTCTTCCAGGTATTTCCTTGCGTTTTTTCCGAGCCGGAATGGAACGAGGACATTCTGGTTTTTCATAAAGTCTTCCGCCTTGCAGCCGATGTCCTCGGCAGACTGTTCCATTGCAATCTGTAATATGTCCTCAGCGCGCATGATTTTCCTCCTCATGTTTTTCACTATTTTACCATGAGGAAGATATGGTGGCAAGGTTCTGACAGATATTATTCAAAAGACTGTTACCGGCAGATGAATTACAATAAAAAGATTTTACTTTTCCAAAGAATATGGTACAATTTTCAAGATAGCAATTAAAGGAGAAAGCATTTCCTCGCTGTTTGCCGACATTGCGGACAATACCACGCAGGAGGCTGCCATGGCAGCTCAGATCAGCCGCGGAATCGACCAGATTGCCACTGTGGTGCAGAATAATGTGGACACAGTGGAGTCCAGTGCTGCAGCCAGTGAGGAGCTGTCCGGACAGGCAGAGATGCTCAGGGAGCTGGTATCCAGGTTCCGGCTGAAAGAGTAGACTGGATAGTATGGCAATGATTCAACCGTGATTTTGGCGAGTGAGGGACAGTATAATTTATGAGTAGGAAAAACCAGAACATGCTGATAAGCAAAAAAGAATTTTACAGGAATCTGACGAGGCTTGCCCTTCCGATTGCGCTGCAAAGCCTTATGCTCGCGTCGGTTGCCGCCGGTGACGCGCTGATGCTCGGAAAGGTCGCACAGGATGAGATGACAGCCGTTTCCCTGGCGACGCAGATTCAGTTTGTCCAGAATATGTTCCTCTCGGCTGCTACGGCAGCAGGCGCCATTCTTGGCGCACAGTATTGGGGGAAGGGGGACAGGCGCACATTGGAGGATATCTTTAACATGATGCTGCAGTTCTGTGGTATTGTGTCCGTCCTGTTCTTTCTGGCGTGCGAATTCATGCCGGAGCAGCTTATGCGGATTTTTGCAGAGGATGCCGGGCTGATTTCCATTGGCAGCGCCTATCTGCGCATTGCGGGCTGGTCATATCTGCTCACGGGTATATCCCAGTGTTATCTTACGACAATGAAAGTGTCAGAGCATATCAGGCCGGGGGCGCTGATTAGCTGCTGTGCGGTGATTCTGAACATCTTCCTGAATGCAGTCTTTATATTTGGATTGTTTGGCGCGCCGAGAATGCAGGCGAAAGGCGCCGCGCTTGCAACCACCATCTCACGCGTGATTGAGCTGGTGCTGTGCGTGGCGGTGTCGGCGAATGCGGCCTACATCCGTCCGGTATTTCACCGTTTTCTGTGTCAGGCAAGGCAGCTAAAATCGGACTTTGTCAGGCAGTGCCTGCCACTGTTGGGCGGCTCGCTGTGCTGGGGAGTCGGCTTTACATCCTACACTGCGATTATGGGGCATATGGGGACGGATGCTGCTGCAGCAAACTCTGTGGCGGCAGTAGTCCGTGACTTAATCTGCTGCATGTGCAACGGTATCGGCAGCGCGGCAGGCATCATGGTCGGAAATGAGCTGGGGGCAGGGCGCCTTGACCGGGGAAAAGCCTATGGGATAAAGCTCAAGAATATTTCCTATGTCATCGGGCTGATATCCACCGCGCTTGTGCTTGCGGTGACGCCGCTCGTCGTGCGGATGGTTATCCTGACAGATGTGGCGCGAGGGTACCTTACAGGCATGATGGTGATAATGGCGGTTTATATGATTGGGCGTTGTGTCAACACCGTCACGATCAACGGTGTGCTGGATGGCGGCGGGGATACGCTGTTTGATATGTACAGCCTCATCGTGTGTATGTGGTTCATGGCAATTCCGCTTGCACTCGCCGGGGCATTCGTACTGCATTGGTCGCCACTTGCGGTTTATGCCTGCACCTGTCTGGATGAGGTGGGAAAAATCCCATGGGTGATGGCACGTTTTCGCAAGTACAGGTGGGTGCAGGATTTAACAAGATAACGCTTTCAAAAAAAAGTCATATTTTGTCGAACGATTTGTATCATTTTTGCAACCTTTTTATTGAATTTTTTTGTAGATTATATTAGTATTGGTTGTAAGTGCAATACAAAGGAGATTCGATATGCAGGCAGAATTAATTTATCAGATTTTAAATGGAGAAATAGAGAAGAATGAGGTATTGCTGCCGGATGGAGTAGAGGTGGCGGACGAGTTTAGTGAGGACAGGGAGTGCGGGCGGCTCTATGAAAGGGTATATAAGGCAAAGCTGCGCCTTGGAAAACGTCTTGGAATGGACGAGGATTCTGACGTCGAGGAGATTATCAACTGCATGTGCAGCATTTCAAGGATACTCGCGGATAAAATGTTTGGATATGGGATGAACTTTCAGATGTGCTCGAGGAAAAAGGATACTTGAACAGTATCCTTTTCCTAATCTGTTTTTTCACCTTCTATCAAATAGTCGCAAGAGACACCGAATATGTGAGCCAGGGCATGGATTTCAATATCCGTGACATAGCGTTTGTTTGTTTCTATTCGGGTGATTACATTCTTGTCCATGTCATATCCAGCAAGCTGCAATTTCCGGGATAAATCACGTTGGGAAAGATAGTGCTTTTTTCGCAGTGCAATAAGGCGCTTGCTGATTCGGTTTTTTTCACCAGAGTAGGTTTGTGGTTTCGGCATAAATATTCCTCCTTTTGTCTCATTTTTGGAACTATGTTGTTGTTTTTGATTCTAATTGAAATATATAATAAAATCGGTTGTAAAAACGAGACAAAAGGCAAATACTGGCGTAAAATGTTGTTATATGGATACTGGCGGTCGTGGGGACGGGCTGCCTGGTACAAAGTGATGCATACAGCCGCATAGAGAATATGCTGATTTGCGGCTGGCGCAAGGATAGGGGAAAAGTCATGCAGTGTTATCAGTTGGAAGAGATTGTCAGGCCGCTGCTGGAGTGGTATCGGAATAACAGCAGGAGCCTGCCATGGAGAAAGAACAGGGAGCCATATCGTGTCTGGGTATCGGAGATTATGCTGCAGCAGACACGCGTGGAGACGGTAATTCCCTATTATGAACGTTTTATGAAACGCTTTCCGGACATTGCGTCGCTTGCGGCATGCGATGATGAGGAACTGTTTAAGATGTGGGAAGGGTTAGGGTACTATTCCCGCGCAGCAAATTTGAAAAAAGCAGCACAGGTAATCTGTACACAATACAATGGGCAGTTTCCGGAAGACTTCAGGGAGATACTTGGTTTGCCTGGCATTGGGGCGTACACGGCGGGGGCGGTCTCATCCATTGCGTTTGAGCAGGCAAGGGCGGCTGTTGATGGAAATGTATTACGCGTAATGACGCGGCTGACGCAGAGCAGTCAGGATATCGGAGACATAAAATTTCGCAGTCAGGTTACAAAACAGCTGGAACAGATTTATCCGGTGCAGGGCAGGGGAGATTTTACACAGGGTCTGATGGAGCTTGGAGCAGTGGTATGCGTGCCAAATGGGGAACCCAGATGTGAAATCTGCCCGCTGGGATTCTTTTGCGGGGCATATCACAGTGGAACGCAGCTTCAGTATCCGGTAAAGAAAAAGAAGGCGGCACGCAGGATTGAGCAGAAGACAGTCCTGATTCTCAGGCTGCAGGATATCGAGGGCAGGATTGCCATTAGAAAACGGGATGACAGCGGCATACTTGCCGGAATGTGGGAATTTCCGAACATGGAAGGATTTCTGACCAGACAGGAAATTTTGCAGTGGCTTTCGGATAAGCGCTTCGATGTGAAAGGCATAGGCTGCAAACAGCAGATTAAGCATATTTTTACCCATATTGAGTGGCATATGGCATACTGGGTTGTGGACTGCGGGACGGCTGGGGAGGATAGCAGCCTGACATGGGTGACTGCCCGGCAGTTGGAACACGAGATAGCGCTTCCGACAGCCTTTAAAAAAATATATAAAAAAATCCCCTGAATCCAGGGGATTTTCTTTGTTCTGTCATACATTTGCAAGCTGTATAATTTTTTCCATGTCCGAGATAAGCTCTCTGGAATAATTCTCTGCCTCTCTGTAGACCTGCGCTGCTTTACCATAGTCTTTGTTTTTGATTGCATTGATGATGACCCGGCCATATGTATGGAATTTTTTATGCTTCTCACCAAGCTCCTTCCAGATTGGAAGGACACCTGGAATATCGGGAGTTATTGCGTAATAAAAATGTCCGAATCCGCACTTTGTGGAATCCAGCTGCAGTGGCGTGATATTCCTGCTGTCAGTTATCTTCTTGAGATTGCCAAGCCATGTCTGGTGTGAGGAAATTGCCGTGTTCATATATTTGACAAATTCCGTGTTCTCCATATGATAAAAGGAATCTTTCGACATACAGCCCATTTTCTTGATGGATTCATCAAGCGTTTCCTCAATATTGACAACCGGTTCGGTAGCCTGTTTCAGTTCGCGTCCTACATTGCGCATAAACTCCGTGCTTTCAAGCAACTGGTTTTCCATTTCCGTCATGGAGCTGCTGATTTCCTCGCTGACAGAAGCCATGGAGCTTATGGAGTCATTAATCTGCGACACATGCCGTTTGCTCACATCGTTCAGCTCCCATACATTTGTTATTTTATCAGCCATCGAAGACAGTGAACGGATGGTGCTGCTAGAACTCTGGACGCTTTTTTTGGAGGCGTGTTTCATGTTCTCTACAAAAGTCCCCATGTCCTTTGTCAGCTTCTGTGTTTCCTCGGCAAGTTCCCTGATTTCCCCGGCAACCACGGCGAAGCCCTTCCCGGCTTCTCCTGCCCTGGCAGCTTCGACGGAAGCATTCAGTGCAAGAAGGTTTGTCTGGAGGGAAATTGTGTCAATGCCCGAGAGGAGGGAACTGATATGGTTGATAAGGTCAATTAGCTCATCCATGTCCGACTGCATTTCATTCGAGGCAGCGAGTGTCTCTGCCGAGAGGTCCTTGATGGAAGTCAGTTCGTTTTGCCCTTCCTCAATCTTTTTGTATACTTCGTCCGTTTCTTCTGAAATATGGATAATCGTATTGGTCAGCTCTTCCTGGGGGTTGCCTGTACTGCTTGTCGTTGTACCAAAGGTGGTCTCGGTTGCCTTGGCTATCTTGTCAGAGATGTCAATAATTTTATGTGTCTGATACTGCATGGTCAAATCGAGAGAGCTAATCTGCATGACCGCATTGATGTTTTTGTCAAAGACATCAGCAAACTGTTTCCTGCCATCAGCTAATCTGTCATAAATTTTGCCTAATTCCGGTTCCCTTGAGTAATCAGCCTGCTTCAATTCCGAGACTGCCTTCATGAGTACCATTTTATTTTTCCTGTTTAACATTCATACATCCTCGCTTTTTCGTATTAAAGTAATTTTGTTAATGAATCTAATATATATATTACGTGATTTTAAAGTTTTTTCAAGTATTTTCACACATTTTCTTAAATTGTTTTTTGCATAGATTTACCATGTCATAAAATCAGAAAAAATATGGAATCAGTTTTTTCCGGCAGTGCGCTCTGCAAGCTCCAGCGCCGAGATAATCGGAACAATCAGTATTCCGCAAAAGAAATTACTGATGCCGTGAATACAGTCATAGGGCAGGCCGGCAATAATCCAGGCAATCATTTTTTGGAAGCTCAGTCCATACAGAAGAGCCTGCGCAGGCGCGTAGAGTGTCCCATATAAAAAGCCGTGTGCGGAACATGCAGCCATATATACCAAAGGACGTATTTTTTTCGGCATATTTTTGGGAAGCAGCATCACGGCGCCCCAGAGGGCGGCCCATATGTAAAGGTAGGGCAGCCACCAGGATGCAAACCCATAAAATATGCCGGTCAAAAGTACATAGACATAAATAGGGTACAGAGCCTTTTTGCGGTATACGGCTGTAAATGCGACCGTAAATACGCCAATCAGGTGAATGTTTGGCGCAAACTCCATGATAATCTTGGATGCATACATTACGGCTCCAAGCATGGCGAATATGGTAAGTTCCCTTGTTGTAGGCTTCATGTCTACTCGGCTTTAAAAGAATAGCTGGCGCCTGGCGTTATTGGTGTGGCATCGACACCTGCCGTCGCGTACTCCCCATCGACATAAAATGCCCAGTATTTTCCGTCCGTATCATAGTCCAACGTGATGCCATTCACCGTTTTTACATATAAGCCATAATCCCCTTCGTCCCCGGAAATCAGGTCAAGCTCCGTCAGGGCTTCCCCGACCGTTTCCTTGTCCGTGTGAATTTCAAAATGTGTCTCGTTTCCGTCCGTGTCCGCTACGGTAAACAAAAAATTTGTGCTGCCTTCACCCAGTACGGTACTGTCTGCCGCTGTGCTGACAGCTGACGTGTCCGTGGCGGGTGTCTCTTTTTTTGTGCTGCCATTACAGCCCGTTGCAGCAAATGCCATAGCCACAATAAGCATTGTACAAAGGATGAATGACGTGTGTTTTTTCCTGTTTTTCATCTGCATAATATTGTCTCCTTTAAAAATTGTTTATTTCCCCCGTAAACCGGCGCCCGCAGTTCTGGCTGATAAGCCAGGAGGATGGGGTTTGTCTGGATATTCCGGCTTGGCACACCACTGACCAGCCTTCTCGGAACAGATTTCCAATGGCTTTTTCCAAATTGTGGCATTTTGGTCAGGACAGTGGCAAAAGGTGCCTTACGGCGACGGGCTCGCGCAGGACTTGCACCTGCTTCCCCGGACAGTCCAGTTTCTATCATAATCGGTTGCGGACGTTTCGTCAAGACAGTTTGGATACCGTAACAGTCTGGTCTTCGGATTTCTGTCGAAAACCAGCAAAAAAATTGTTTTACTGTTGAAATTCTGATATAATCTTTAAGGGATGAAAGCGGATAAAATTTATTCCGTTTCAAATAACGAGTTGGGAAGGTTATATTTTATGGATATGGAATGTACAGAAAAAAATAGTGGCAAACGTACAGGTGAAAAGAAAGGAAGCCGCACCACGCAGCTCCTGATAGGGAGCTTTATTCTTCTTCTGCTGATTAGTGTGGAAGCGTTCGTCCATCTGGGACGCTATATGAGCAGGATTAGCGAGGAGTCCATCAACAAAGTGGGGGATATGTATATGGCGGGCATAAACAACCATATCATCGCTCATTTCCGGACGCTCATCGATTTGAAGCTGGAACAGGCAGAGGCAGTGGTGGCAGTCGTTCCGGCGGATATGGACAGCATGGACGCGCTTCACGAAGAACTGGTTTACAGAAGCAGTATCAGGAACTTTAATTATCTTGCACTCTATTCTGCGGATGGGGACATCGAGATGCTGAGCGGCCAGCCGATTCATCTTGCCGACCCGGTGCCGTTCCAGGAGTCGCTGCGCCGCGGGGAAAAGAAAGTGGCAGTGGGCAGTGATGCGACCGGCAATGCAGTGGTTATGTTTGGCGTCTGTGCGGACTATCCGATGGAAAACGGCGAAAGATGCATGGCCCTGGTTGCCGCCGTCTCGATAGAATATATCAGTACCATGCTGGGGACAGATGAGGAAAACGCACTCATGTATTCCCACATCATCCGCAGCGATGGCAGTTTTGTTGTCAGTGACATGAGCGGGACATACACAGATTATTTCAGCAGTCTTTATGACAGATATGAAATGGACGATTCACAAAAGATAGATGCATACATCAGCCAGCTTACCGAGGCGATGAAAAAGAAAGAAAAATATTCAGGGACATTGAATTTGGATGGCAGCATCCAGCAGGTATACTGTACGCCTCTTCCGTACTCTGAATGGAACCTTGTAACAATACTGCCGTTTGGCGCCCTGAACGAAACGGTTGAAAGCCTTGACCAGAACCGGACGATTGCAACGATGATCGTTCTGGGAGTGATTCTTATTTTTCTGCTGCTGATTTTTTATGCCTATTTTAAAATGACGTGCCAACAGCTGAAAAGTCTGGAGACGGCGCGGCAGGAAGCCTTGGAGGCAACGAAGGCAAAGAGTATATTCCTGTCCAACATGAGCCACGATATCCGAACACCGATGAACGCCATTGTGGGCATGACTGCGATTGCCACGGCCCATATCGACGACAAGGAGCAGGTGCGCAACTGTCTGAAGAAAATCACCTTGTCCAGCAAGCATCTTCTGGGGCTGATTAATGATGTGCTGGACATGTCCAAGATAGAGAGCGGAAAGATGACACTGACAGCGGAGCTGGTCTCCTTGCGGGAAGTGCTTGAGGAGATTGTCGGTATTGTGCAGACGCAGGCTAAGGGAAAGGGACAGAATTTCAACATCCACATCAACAACATCGTGACTGAGGATGTGTACTGCGACAGTGTCCGGCTGAATCAGGTACTGTTAAACCTCCTGTCAAATGCAGTCAAGTACACGCCGGACGGGGGAACCATACAGCTGTCCTTATTCCAGGAGGAGGCACCAGGGCAGCGGGCTGATAAATATGTGCGCACACACATTGTCGTTAAGGACAACGGAATCGGCATGAGCCCCGAGTTTTTACAGCATATCTTTGATTCCTATTCGCGTGCCGACAGCAAGCGCGTACAAAAAACAGAAGGCGCAGGGCTTGGCATGGCGATTACAAAGTACATTGTGGATGCAATGGAAGGAACGATTACTGTGACAAGTGAACCGCAGAGGGGGACAGAATTTCATGTGATTCTCGACATGGAAAAAGCTTCCACACAGGAAAATGACATGGTTCTTCCTCCATGGCGCGTACTGGTGGCAGATGATGATGAGATGCTGTGCCGCAGTGCGACGGATGCACTCAAGTCCATCGGCATAAATGCCGAGTGGACGCTGAGCGGGGAAAAGGCAGTACAGCTGGCGGTGGAGCATCATGAGAGGCAGGACGACTATCAGATTGTGCTGCTGGACTGGAAACTGCCGGATATGGACGGTCTCTGCGTGTCAAAAAAGATACGGGAGGCAATAGGGACAGATGTGTGCATCATTCTGACTTCCGCGTACGATTGGAGTGATTTCGAAGCGGATGCGCGGGTAGCAGGAATCAACGGATTTATTGCAAAACCGCTGTTTAAATCCACACTGTATTACGGATTAAGAAAATATATGGGTGTAGAAGACACAGAGAGTAGGACGGACACGGATACAGATTTATCGGGACTCCATATACTGGCAGCGGAGGATAACGAGCTGAACTGGGAGATACTGAATGAACTGCTGACCGATATTGGCATGGAACTGGACTGGGCAGAGAATGGGAAAATCTGTCTGGAAAAGTTTCAGGAGTCTGAACCTGGACAATATGACGCGATTCTCATGGATGTGCGCATGCCTGTTATGAGCGGGCTGGAAGCCACGTGTGCAATCCGTGCCCTGAACCGCCCGGATGCCCGGACCATCCCGATAATCGCGATGACCGCGGATGCGTTTTCGGAGGATATCAAACGCTGTCTCGACAGCGGAATGAACGCACATACGGCAAAACCGATTAACATTGGCGACATGACTGCCCTGCTGAAAAAATTTGTCCGGCGCTGATGGATGTATCATGACTGCTTCCGGCGCTTTCCGGGGACGCAAATTTTTCTTGCCATATCAAGGCGCTAAGTGTATGATAAGAAAGGAATAAAAGGAGTTTTGGAGAGGTAGTATGGGAAAAAATATATTAGAATACAATTCGATGCGCAAAAAAGTGTCGGAGAAGAATTTATTTGAGCAGGAAGTCGAGGAGAAGCTGGGCAGGAATGATGACTGCTGGTGCGGCAGCGGCCGGAAATACAAAAAATGCCACAGTGCCTTCGATGAAAAGCGGGAGGAGTACAGGCGCAGGGGTATCCTGATTCCGCCGAGGCGTATTATCAAAAGTCCCGAGCAGGTACAGGGAATCCGTGAGAGCGCGAAAATCAACATTGCAATCCTGGACTACATTGACGAACATATCAAGGCGGGGATATCGACACAGGAGATTGACAACTGGGTGAGCGCCATCACAAAAAGGAGCGGCGCCATCGCGGCAACACTTAATTATGAAGGGTATCCCAAAAGCGTCTGCACATCCATCAATGATGTGGTATGCCATGGCATACCGTCCAAAAATGAGATATTGAAGGATGGCGACATCATCAATGTGGATGCTTCCACGATTTATAAAGGTTATTTTTCGGACTCTTCCAGAATGTACTGCATCGGGAATGTTTCGGCAGAAAAAAGGCGCCTGGTTGACATCACAAAGCAGAGTCTTGAAATCGGGCTGCAGTATGTACAGCCATGGCGCAAAATAGGGGACATGGGTGCGGCAATCCATGAATTTGCCATGGAAAACGGATATACCGTGGTGAGGGAAATCGGAGGCCATGGCGTGGGTCTTGAGTTTCATGAAGACCCATGGGTAAGCTATGTGTGCCCGAGGGACACCGGCATGCTGATGGTGCCGGGAATGGTCTTTACGATAGAGCCTATGATTAACATGGGAAAACAGGAAATCTATATTTCCGATGATGACGGATGGACGGTTTATACGGAAGACGGACAGCCGTCTGCCCAGTGGGAGATTCAGGTGCTTGTGACAGAGGACGGATATGAGATTCTTTCCTATTAAAAGTATGTCCCATAGGAAAATATTTCGCAGAAAGGATTGCATGTTGATAGGGGCAGTCCTTTTATTGACGATATTGACAGCGCTGGCTGCGGCATTTTTTCAAAAGGATGCAGGACAGACTGTGCGCATTCTGACGGATGGAAAATTATATGGTGAGTACAGTCTGACAGACGACCGGGTTATTGTGATAGAAGGGCAGCATGGGTACAATAAGATTGTAATAGAAAACGGCACGGCATATGTGGAAGACGCGGACTGTCCGGATAAGTATTGTATGAAGTATAAGCCGATATCAAGAGGGAATGAAACAATTGTCTGTCTGCCGCACAGGCTTGTGGTGGAAATTACAGGAAAGGCAGATACACGGCAGCCGGATATTGTATCATAACGGTGTCTGGCGCCAGGGTGATGCGGATGACAAAAAAAGTAGCTTACTGTGCCATGCTCACGGCATTGGCGATGATATTCGGGTATGTGGAAGCGCTGATACCGTTTGGCTTTGGCATACCGGGAATAAAGCTGGGAATCGCAAACATTGTGATTGTCCTGGCGTTATATATGTTTCCTGCATATCAGGTTTTCATGATACAGCTGGCGCGCATTGTGCTGGTTTCCTTTTTGTTTGGAAATATGTCGATGATGATATACAGCCTTGCGGGAGGGATTCTGAGCTTCTTGGTCATGCTGCTCCTGAAAAAGACAAAAGAGTTTTCGGTAACAGGGGTGAGCATTGCCGGGGGTGTGAGCCACAATATCGGGCAGCTTGCCGTGGCTGTGCTTGTCGTGCAGAACATCAGGATCGCATTTTACCTTCCTGTGTTGATGGCTTCAGGATTACTGACCGGATGCCTGATTGGGATGCTGGCAAATAAGATAAAACCAGTTCTTGGCAGTGTGGAGAATGAAAAGGGAAAGGTATGAGCATGGAAAAACTGATATTTCATATTGATGTAAACAGTGCCTTTTTGTCGTGGGAGGCAGTGGAGCGGCTAAAACACCCCGGACAGTTTCCGGAGATGACGGCGGATTTGCGGACCATTCCGTCCGCAGTGGGCGGAGACCGTTCCAAACGCCGCGGAATCATCCTGGCAAAGTCCATTCCTGCAAAAAAGTACAAGGTACAGACTGGCGAGCCAATCACGGACGCACTGAAAAAGTGCCCGAACCTTGTGATTGTTCCGGCAAGGCATGGGATATACACGCAGTATTCAAAGGCGTTTATTGCCATACTGGAACGGTATTCTGACGCGATAGAGCAGTGCAGCATTGATGAGTGCTTTGTCGACATGACTGGAACGGAAAAGCTGTTTGGCGCGCCCGTGGAGGCTGCCACGCGCATAAAGGATGAGATTTACCGTGAGCTCGGATTTACGGTAAATGTGGGAATCTCCACCAACAAACTGCTTGCCAAGATGGCAAGCGATTTCAAAAAGCCGAACCTGGTGCATACCCTGTTTCCGCATGAAATTCCGGATAAAATGTGGCAGCTTCCGGTCGGGGACTTGTTTCTGGTCGGAAGGTCCACGGAACGGACGCTTCACACGCTGGGAATCCATACAATCGGGGAGCTTGCAAAATCAGACTTACAGGTGATAAAGGGCGCACTGAAAAAACAGGGCGAAGTCATATGGAAATTTGCCAATGGGGAGGGTGCCTCCGTCGTTGAGTCCGAGCCCGCAGACAGCAAAAGCTATGGAAATGCCACGACAATTGCGTTTGACGTGACGGATGAATCCACTGCCGACATGGTGCTGATGTCGCTTGCGGAAACGGTGGGCAGGCGGCTTCGGCGTGATGAGGCGAAGGCGCAGGTCGTGGCAGTCAATATCCGGTATAGTGATTTGTCAAGGACATCCCACCAGTGTGAGCTGGTGCATGCCACAGATATCACGAATGAAATTTATGCCACGGCGTGCAGGCTGTTTGGGGAACTGTGGGATGGCAGACCTGTCAGACTGCTAGGAATACAGACAAGCCATATCAAAAAAAAGAGTGACGGCATACAGCTGTCACTCTTTGACAATGAAAACATGGAAAAGCTTGAGAAACTTGACAGGGCGATGGACAGCATCCGGGAAAAGTATGGCTCCGATGCTGTCAGGCGCGCGTCTTTTTTGGACAAATCCAACCCGGGAAAAGGGAGGTAATCAGTCAATTTTGTTTAATATGAAATCGTCTGCCGTACCCCAGCCTTTTGCCTTGCACTGGATATGCATCCCGATGGTGAGCTTTCCGTCAGTCACCTTTATTGCGGATATTCTGGGTTCCTGCCAGTTTCCATATCCTTCGGCCGTGAAGGCATCGGAAGCCACGTCGTCCCCGACGGACGCATAAAGCTCCATTTTTGCAGTGTTGTCAATGTCCCCGCCCTGGAAATATGCCTTCAGCTCGTAGGTTCCAGGCTCCAAATCCGTAAATTCCTGTTCAATGGAGAAGTCCATGTCAGACTCTGACCAGAAATGGAACGAATACTCGCCGGTATGGGCGTCTGCCTCTTTCTGCTGAAAGTCAGTTGGATTCTTGTCACCCTCGTATGAAACTGTCCACATGGAGGTGTCGGAGTCCTCAAAGCTGGGATTGGCGACATAATTCAGCATTTCCACATTGACAGTGCAGCAAACCGCTGTCGGATTGTCGGAGTCGGCAGCATCGTCAAGGATTCTGCCGTTGATTTCATACGTCCCTGCCTTTGCAGTATCAATGTTTAATACCTGCTCCTCATACCATTCGACAGGGAGGGAGGTGTTTAGTGCGCGGTTGTTGTAGACAACATCTACTGTCTCCGGCAGCTCCGGCTCTGCGCCGATGTTACAGGTGACGGCAGGGGCATTGACCATGTCAATCGCGGGTTCGGCGTTGGTGCCATATTTCAGCCATTTGTATGTATTGAGGGACTCAAGCGGCTTTCCTTTGGCATCAAACAACGCCTGATTGTCCCACGAGCACCCGCCGTAATACTTGCCGGCATCATTCGGGTCATAGTCCGCAGCATAGCTGCTTGCCCAGCCGGAGCCAAACTCTTCCCAGATGGGGCTGTTGTCGGCATTGACATCACCGACGGTAATCCATGCGCCCTCCCAGTAGAACACGCCGAGCGCGCCTGCCTCGCTTGCCGTGGCGCATACATCGCGGAGCGCTGTGGACTGGCTCTGAACGGTTGCGCCATAGGCGTCAATCAAATCCCCTTCATTCACACTGTTGCCGGAGCCGTCTGTGTCCTCTGTGGTATAGCAGTATGCCGTCTCGGCAATAAGTGTCTCTTTGCCGTACTTGTCCTGGATATTTGCCATGACATTCTGCAGGTTTTCAAAGGTTCCGTGCCAGTATGGGTAGTAGGACAGGGCAAAGATATCGTAGTCTACCTGAAAGGATGCGAGCTTGTACATGATGGAGTCAAGTCCGTCGAAATCAGTGGCGTCCGTATAGTGGAGCGCGACTTTGATTTCTTTGCTGTAAGTCTGCGCAGCCTCGCGCACCGCCTTGCTTCCTGCGTTCATAAGCTGTGCAATGTTTGGAATCTGCGTCTCGCCTGCCATGCCGTTGTTGGTTTCGTTTCCGACCTGTACCATACAGACATCCACACCGGCGTCAAGCAGCTGCGTCAGGCTGTCTTTTGTATATTCATACAGGGCATTTGACTTCTCCTCAAGTGCCATTCCCTCCCATGCCTTGGGGCATATCTGTTTCTTGGGGTCTGCCCAGAAATCAGAGTAGTGGAAGTCAATGCAGACCTTCATGCCGTTTGCGGTGGCACGCTTTCCAAGCTCAATTGCCGTTGCAAGGTCATTGTTTCCGCCGCCGTACCCATTTCCGTCTGCGTCAAACGGATCATTCCAGACACGGATGCGCGCGTAATTTACGCCAGCCTGTGCCATGGTGGTAAATACGTCCTGCTCTGTACCGTCAGCACTGTAGTATTTCACACCGCTCTTTTCCTCGACAAGGATGGAGGACACGTCCATTCCGCGGATAAAATCGTCGGAGATGTCGGGAATCGGTTCCACATAGATGCCTGCATCCTCGGCGGCATCAGGCAGCGGGTACATTGGTGCCTGCGCAGCCTGGGTGTCGGAACCGGTGTCCGTACCGGTTTCCGGAATGGAAGCTTCCTGCACGGAGGTTTCCTGTGCGGGAGTTCCTGAAACGGCTGTGGTATCTGCCTCTGGTGCGGTCTGCGTTGAACCTGAGCTGCATCCGGCAAGGGATGAAGAAACCAAAGTCAATGCCAGCAGTAAAGTCATTAAATTTTTTCTTTTCATGTCAGCCTCCTGATTTCATTAAAAAATTGTTCATTAACAGAATCAATGTTTTTGCCATAACTGTATTATAACATAAAAAAGTGCATATAAATTAGCAAATTTAGAAACAAAAGGGGCAAAATCTTTCAATATTTAAAAATATATGATATAATGTCGACAGATATTATACCAGCCCGAATGGGCAAAATGCTGATAAAGAATGTCCATACTATAAAGGGATATTGAAAAGTATGGGCGCTATTTAATCTATTAAATATGAAAGGATGAATCATATCATGAAGAGGGCAGCAATATTTTTTGGAACAGGATACGAGGAAATCGAGGCGCTTACCGTAGTTGACCTGCTGCGTCGCGCCCAAATCGAGGCAGTCTGCGTTTCCACAGATAATCAGGACAGTGTCACAGGCAGCCATAAGATATCAGTGGCGATGGATGCAGGGATCGATGACACGGACCTGGATAGCTTTGACATCCTGGTATGTCCGGGGGGAATGCCGGGGACAAAAAATCTTGAGGCGTGCCAAAAGCTTACGGACGGTATCCGGAAATTCTATGACAGCGGGAAGCTGATTGCGGCAATCTGTGCGGCACCAAGCATTTTCGGGCATATGGGACTTCTTGAGGGGAAAAAGGCATGCATTTACCCGGGGATGGAGGCAGAACTCAAAGGCGCCGAGGTGTGCTATGATAAGGTGGTGAGGGCAGGCAGCATAATCACAAGCCGCGGCATGGGAACAGCGATAGCGTTTGCACTTGAAATCATCGCTGCGCTGTTGGACAGAAAGACGGCGGACGCGCTTGGAAAAGGGATTGTGTATCTTGAGGGCTGAATTTGACTAAAAATTTTGACAATAAAAGATTGCAATGGTATAATCATTTATATCGTGCGGGTAATGTTGGAATAGACTGATAATTACGCGCAAATCAGGGGATAGATAGAAGGTTTCTCAAATGATTACAGAACATGAATTTCAAAGAGTTGCTGCTTATGTGAAGGAGAAGGCTGGCATTAACTTG
Source organism: Lachnospiraceae bacterium UBA7205 (assembly GCA_002490665.1). Lineage (GTDB taxonomy): Bacteria > Bacillota > Clostridia > Lachnospirales > Lachnospiraceae > COE1. The sequence goes on from DKUL01000004.1 coordinate 22,858, forward strand.
AATGAAAAAAAGGTTTTGGTTCAGGGAAGGCTTGACAGTTATATGCAGCGGAAGGGATATCATTCATATGATGAGTTTATGGATCGTGTGGAGAGATTTCCGACAGGACCTGAGGCAGAGGATCTGATGAATGCCCTCACCACAAATCACACATATTTTTGGCGGGAGCATGAACAGTTTTTGTTTTTAAAACAGGAGGTGCTGCCAGAACTGAAAAACCGTACAAGGGACTGGCATATATGGTGCGCCGCCTCGTCGACAGGGGAGGAACCGTACACGCTTGCGATGCTGTGCATGGATTTTCTGGGGTTGGAGCATGCGGAGTGGGACACCAAAATACTTGCCACTGACATCGACACAAAGGTTCTTGAAAAGGCAGTGAGAGGCGTATATGCAAAGAATTCCGTTGAGCAGCTGCCGCATAATTATGTCCGGAGATTTTTTAAACAGATTAATCCGGAGGAATATCAGGTGCGGGAAGAGCTTAAGAGAGAGGTGATATACAGACAGCTCAATCTCATGAACCCGCTTCCCTTCCGGAACCCGCTTCATGTAGTATTTATCAGGAATGTAATGATTTATTTTGATGAGCCGACAAAAGAGCGGCTGCTTGCCAATATTTATGAAAAGATGGCGCCGGGAGGGTATCTGTTTATCGGGTCAACAGAGTCAATGAGTCAGAGTAACACAAGATTCCGTTATATAAAACCTTCCATATACAGGAAGTAGTGAAAATTATGGGAAAATTAAGGGTACTATTGGTTGTAGGAAGTCTGGAGATGCACAGGCGTCTCAGGGCAATACTCGATTCAGACATTGAGATAGAAGTTGCGGCCGAGGCAAACAATGCCTACACTGCACGGGACAAAATTATAGAATGCAATCCGGACGTCATGCTTTTGTGTCATGACCTGCCGCGGATGAAAGGAATCACATTCCTTGAGAGACTGATGCCGCAGCGGTATACGACGGCGTTTGTGATAGCAGAAGAAGCGTATGAGGACGCGGCGTACAATGCCGGAGCAAAGGACTTCGCGGCTTGTGACAAGGACGCTGCCCTGCTTGAGAATGCAAACATCTGCCAGCGGCTGAAAAGGATTGCGGCAGCCAGTGGATGGCAGCCGGTAAAAAGTGCGAGTGTTCCGCATTTGCCCATGCATCAGACTGCCCATAATTCGAAGGGGACTGGAATCATTGCAATTGGCGCTTCGACGGGAGGGACGGAGGCGGTGGCTTCTGTCATAAGGAACCTGAAAAAGGACATTCCGGGGATTGTACTGGTGCAGCATATGCCCGAGGGCTTTACGAATATGTTTGCACAGAGACTTGACAGTGAGGGTGAAATCACTGCCAAAGAGGCAAAGTCCGGCGATGTGGTAAGACCAGGACAGGTACTTCTGGCGCCCGGGGATAAGCAGATGCGGATCGTAAGGGTGAATGGAATGTACCAGGTGGAATGCAGATACGGACCACGGGTGACCGGACACTGTCCGTCTGTGGATGCACTTTTTGAATCGGTGGCGCGCGTTGCGGGAAATGATGCCATCGGTGTGCTGATGACGGGCATGGGAAGCGATGGGGCAAAAGGACTTTTGGCGATGAAAAAAGCCGGGGCGCGCACGATAGGACAGGATGAAAAGTCGTGCATTGTGTATGGCATGCCCAAGGTGGCATTTGAAATGGGCGCAGTGGACTGGCAGGTGCCATTGGATCAGATTCCACACAAGATATATTATTTGTTGGATAAAAAGCAATAAAACAAAACAGGAGGCATAGAAGATGAGAATTTTGATAGCAGAAGACGATTTTGCAAGCAGGAAGGCAATCCTTAAATTTTTGTCCGTATATGGGGAATGCGATGTGACGGTCGACGGTATGGAGGCAATTGATGCATTCATGATGGCGCTGGAGGAGGATGATCCTTACGACCTGATATGTCTTGACGTAATGATGCCGATTATGGACGGCTACCAGGCACTGAAAAATATCAGGGGAATCGAAAAGGAACACAATGTACCACAAGATAAACAGGCAAAGGTGATTATGACAACAGCACTCAATGAGGAGAAGAACGTCAAAAAAGCGTTTGAACTGGGTTGTACGGTTTATTGTGCCAAGCCGATTGATGTGGAAAAACTTCGGGGCATGTTGGAGAAACTTGGACTGATATAAAGCATATCGGATATTCAAGCATAAAATTTTGTGTAAAAAGGGAGATGAAGATATGGAAGAGAATTTGGAAGAACTGGACATGGAACAGGAAGATATCCGGCATGGAAAATATATGACTTTCTGCATAGGGAGTGATGTGTTCGGCATTGAGCTTAAGTATGTAAATGAAATCATACAGATGCAGATGATAGCGCCGATTCCGGAGGTCGAGCATTTTATAAAGGGACTGATTAATCTCAGGGGTAAGATTATACCGGTTATTGATGTGGCAGACCGTTTTGGAAAGCAGGCATTCGAGTATAATGACCGCACCTGCATTATTGTGGTAGATGTCCAGAACGTAGTCGTAGGGCTGATTGTCGAGAAGATTTCCGAGGTGGTTTCTATCGAGGAGGAGGATATTCTTCCGCCGCCCAATGTGTCAAAGGCGAATGCGCAGGCAAAGTTTATCCGTGGGATAGGGAAGGTTGGAGACAGTGTGAAGCTGCTGCTTGATCCCGTTAAACTTTTGAGTGACCATTCACTTGACTTTACGGATAAACAGGAAGAGGATGAGGAAGAATAATGCCAAGGAATCGTGAAGAATTTTTCTACTTCATACTAAATAACAGCCAGGAATGCATTATCAGGTATGACGGACATGGCTGTATCGGTTATTGCAACGAGAGGCTTTTGGAACTCACCGGATATAGTGCCGATGAGCTTGTGGGCGCATACATAGGGGAATTGTTTCAAAATGTGTTTGTTGTTGTGGATAATCACATCGAACTGGTTGATGAATTGAAGGACAGGGAAGTCATTGAAACGGTGATTTACCGGAAAAACAAGACGTGTTTCCCTGTTGAAATCAAGGTCGTTTCGAGGGTTTTCGACGGGGTCGAGGTCATTATCTGTACCGCCGTCGACATGACCCGCTACAAGGAAAGTATCACGAAGGTGGAGGAGACGACAATCCAGATGCAGGAGTCGATGAAGGCCCGGGACGCTTTTGTCGCAAATGTAACACACGAATTGCGCACACCGGTTAACGGAATAAAAGGGCATGCCGAGATTATGATGGAGCAGGAGCAGGATTTCCAGAAGATTAATTACATTAAGATGATACTGGACTGCTGCACGACCATGGAGGGAATTATCAATAATATTCTTGATTTTTCAAAGCTTGAGGCAGGAAAATTCCAGCTAGATGAAAAGCCCTTTTCATTTTACGACTTAATGTCAAAAATGGAGAAGATGTTCACGATGCTCACGATGCGCAAGGGGCTGCGTTTTACATTGAATGTGGCGCCGGAAATTCCCGACAGGCTAATTGGTGACGAGCTCCGCCTGACGCAGATACTGAACAACCTTGTATCCAACGCAGTCAAATTTACAGAGCAGGGATATGTAGGCATTGAAATAACATTAAATACGAAAATAGATGATGTGGTCGAGCTGTTTTTTATGGTTGTGGATACCGGCATCGGACTTTCGCCGGAAGATAAGGATAAACTCTTTAAGAGTTTCACACAGGCAGATGCATCCATAACCAGAAAATATGGCGGTACGGGACTGGGACTCTCCATCACAAAAGAGCTAGTCAACATGATGCATGGCAAGGTCTGGGCAGAGGGTGAAAAGGGCAAAGGCTCTACTTTTTCGTTTACCATCAAATTGAGGCAGGAGCAGGCGCAGGAAAGTGCATCGCAGGAGCCGTCCATCCGGAAGTGGAAGTATTCCAACAATATTAATAAGATGGCGGGCGAGCAGGATTTGATGTATGAACTGGGAAGCGATATCAATGTCAGGGAACTGAAAAAGTACTTTGAAAAGCTTAACATCAGCATGGACATGGAAAACTGGCAGAAGGCAGAGAGCTTTGCAACGACCCTGAAGCAGCTTATCAGCGGCGGTTCGAAGGAATTGCAGCGGATGGCGTTCCGCATGGAGATGGCAATCAGGAAGGCTGACTGTGAGAAGGCAAAGGATTATGCGGACAAAGTAAAAGAACAGCTGTTATTGGAAATAGAAGGGCTGGAGATATAATAATATGGATAGGACATCGCAAAATAAGAATGATATCAGGATACTTGTGGTCGATGACGTCGAGGTAAATCTGATTATCCTTGAGGAGATTATAAAGAACATGGGATATCAGCCGCTGCTTGCGCAGAGCGTGAAGGAGGCATTGAAAATCATTGAGGACAGTGAGGTTCTGCCGAGGATTATCCTGTCAGACATTTCCATGCCTGAGACAGATGGCTTTACATTTTGTACCATGCTGAAAAATGACCCGTACACAAAGGACATTCCGGTGATATTTATATCGGCGATGGATACCGCTTCGGATATCAGCAAGGGATTTGAGCTTGGGGCAGTCGATTACATACCAAAGCCGTTTGAAAAAACAGAAGTTGAGATGCGTATCTCCACACACCTGAAAATTTACTTTATGCAGAAGGATCTGGAGGAGAATAACAGGCAGCTCAATCTTGTCGTGGCACGGCAGATGGAGAAGCTCAGGGTCGAGCAGAAAAATTTTATGACAGCGCTGGCAAGGCTTGTGGAGAGTAAAGAGAATGTGTCGGATTCCCACTATAAAAATATTTTGTACAACAGCAGAATTCTTGCGGAAGGCATGCAGCTTTCGCCGAAATTTGAGGATCAGGTGACAGACGACTTTATAGACACCATCGAGTCAAGCTCGGGACTTCATGATATCGGAAAACTGCTGATACCGGATAACATCCTGCTGAAGAATGCGCCGCTTGACAAGGAGGAGCGCAAAATCATGTGTACGCACACCGAGCTGGGCGCCAGGACACTGATGGATATTTACGAGGGTGTTGAAAAAAATGATTTTATCGAGATGGCGATTGACATTGCATGGCACCATCATGAGTGCTGGGACGGGTCAGGATACCCGAAAGGCTTAAAGGGATATGAGATTCCGCTCTCGGCGCGGATTGTCAAGACGGTCGATGTCTTTGACGCAATGATTAGTGAAAGACGGTACAAAAAGCCGATTCCACTGGATAAGACGCTTGAATACATGGAAGAGAAGGCGGGCATTGTGTTTGACCCCGACATCATTCGCGTATTCATGCGAATCTACCGGAACTTCAAGGGAATCAGGTGACAGTTCGGCAGAACCGGCATCGTTTTAAATTGACATTTTAGTAAAAAACTACCATTCATAAAAAAAATGACTCCGTTAATACTAGGATTAAGATAAGCGACAAAAAGCTTGTCTTTCAAAATAGATTATAAAATTTGAAAATGAAAAGAACAAAATTGATTAACGGAGGTAAAAAATTATGTCATCACAGAGCAGATCAAACAGAGTAGAAGTTCCAGAAGCGAAGGCAGCAATGGATCGTTTTAAGACAGAGGTAGCATCAGAGCTTGGTGTAAACCTGAAGGAAGGCTACAACGGTGACCTCACATCCCGCGAGGCAGGAAGCATCGGCGGCGAGATGGTAAGAAGGATGGTAAAGAGCTACGAGGAGTCTATCAAATAAGAAAAGACCCGGCAGAAAGAGGGGGATGTGGTGTAAAAACCGCATCCCCCTCTTTTTCGGTATAAAAATTGTAAAATTCGGTCTTTTATTTTTGGTAAGCCTATGATATAATTTTAAAATGACTGTATACTTTGTAAATACACAAGGTATTTTTATACGTGGCAATCGTATTGGACAGGTATCAATAAAAGAAATCGTGACTACAGGAGTACTGAATAGCTGCGAAAACGCATAATATGCAAGGAGGAAATGAAACAAATGAGTTTACAGGTAGAAAAGTTAGAAGGAAATATGGCGAAGCTTACGATAGAAGTGCCTTTTGAGGAGTTTGAGGAAGCTGTTGAGAAAGCTTTCCGGAAAAATAAGAACAAGCTCAGCATTCCGGGATTCCGTAAGGGCAAGGTGCCCCGCAAGATGATTGAACAGATGTATGGCAAGGAGGTATTCTATGAGGATGCGGCGAATATCATCATTCCTTCGGCTTACGCCAAGGCTGTAGATGAGTGCACGGAAGAGATTGTGTCACAGCCTGTAATCGATGTCACACAGATAGAGGTAGGAAAGCCGTTTATCTTTACTGCGGAAGTGGCGCTGAAGCCGGAGGTTACCCTCGGAAAGTACAAGGGCATCGAGGTGGAGAAGGCAGACCTTACTGTCACCGACGAGGAAGTGGCGGCAGAGATTGACAAGGAGCGTGACTACAATGCGAGAACAGTCTCAGTGGAGGACAGGGCTGTAAAAGACGGCGACATGACAGTGCTTGACTTTGAGGGCTTCGTGGATGGCGTTGCCTTTGAGGGCGGCAAGGGTGAGAATTATTCCCTGACAATTGGTTCCGGCACATTCATCCCGGGATTTGAGGAACAGCTAATCGGTGCGGAGATTGACAAGGAGACAGAGATAAATGTCACGTTCCCGGAGGACTACCAGGCAGAGGAGCTTGCAGGAAAGCCTGCCGTGTTCAAGTGCACGGTAAGGGAAATCAAGGAAAAACAGCTTCCGGAGCTCGACGATGAATTTGCAAGCGAGGTATCAGAGTTTGATACGCTTGACGAGTACAGGGAGGATGTCAGAAAGAATCTTGCGGCGAAGAAAGAAGAAGAAGCAAGAAACGTGAAGGAGGAAAAGGTCGTTGAGGCAATTGTTGCCGACGCGAAGATGGACATTCCTGACGCGATGATTGCGACACAGCAGCGCCAGATGGCGGATGACTTTGCCCAGAGAATCCAGATGCAGGGCATCTCAATCGACCAGTATTTCCAGTTTACGGGACTTACAAAGGAGGCTTTTCTGGAGCAGATGAAGCCGCAGGCAGAGCAGAGAATCCAGTCAAGGCTTGTGCTTGAGGCAGTGGCAAAGGCAGAGAACATAGAAGTCAGCGAGGACGAGTACAAGGCGGAAATCGAGCGGATGGCAGAGACTTACAAGATGGATGTGGATAAGCTTACCGAGATGGTTGGTGAGTTTGAGCAGAAGGCTATCAGGGAAGACCTCGCAATCAAGAAGGCTGTTGATTTCGTCCTGGACAACGCAGTCGAGAAGTAGATTTAAATATTAAAAAAATATAATAATTGTGCGGTTTATTTGCACAATTATTATATTTGCGTTATACTGAATGAAGAATATATGGTTTGATATTTCAGTATCATATGAAAATCGGAGGGAAAGCCATGAGTTTAGTACCATATGTCATTGAACAAACAAGCCGCGGAGAGCGTTCGTATGATATTTATTCAAGATTGTTAAAGGAGCGTATCATTTTCCTTGGCGAGGAAGTAAATGAGACGACAGCAAGCCTCACAGTGGCGCAGCTGTTATTTCTGGAGGCGGAGGATCCGGAAAAGGATGTCCAGCTTTATATTAACAGTCCGGGGGGCTCGGTCACGGCAGGAATGGCAATCTATGACACCATGCGCTATATTAAGTGTGATGTGTCTACCATCTGTATCGGAATGGCTGCAAGCATGGGTGCATTTTTGCTCGCAGGCGGCACAAAAGGGAAGCGGCTTGCCCTTCCAAATGCGGAAATCATGATTCACCAGCCGCTCGGCGGGGCGCAGGGTCAGGCGACGGAGATTGAAATCGCGGCAAAGCATATCCTGCGTACCAAACAGAAACTGAACAGCATCCTGGCGCAGAACTGTGGGCAGCCGTATGAGGTGATTGCGGCGGATACCGAGCGTGACAACTGGAAATCGGCGGAAGAAGCCATGCAGTATGGTCTGATAGACCGGGTTATCACAGACAGGGCTGACGTGTCAGAGGATAAGTAAGTTGAGAATTGTATTATGAGTAAGGGAGAAAAGGAATGGCGGGGAAAAGCGTCGAGGGAAAGGTAAGATGTTCTTTCTGTAACAAAACACAGGATCAGGTCAGAAAGCTGATAGCAGGTCCGTCCGGTGTTTATATCTGTGATGAGTGTGTAGACATCTGTGCAGACATTATAGAGGAGGAATACGAAGATGAGCAGATCGAGGGCGGCATCGACATAAACCTCCTGAAGCCTGTGGAAATTAAGGAATTTCTTGACGAGTATGTAATTGGTCAGGAGGAGGCAAAAAAAGTACTATCCGTAGCCGTATACAATCACTATAAGCGCGTGATGGCTGAGAAGGATTTGGATGTAGAGCTGCAAAAGAGCAATATTATTATGATTGGACCGACCGGTTCCGGAAAAACTTATCTGGCGCAGACACTTGCCAAAATTATCAATGTTCCGTTTGCGATTGCAGATGCGACGACGCTCACGGAAGCAGGCTATGTGGGCGAGGATGTTGAGAATATTCTTTTGAAACTTATTCAGGCGGCGGATTATGATATTGAGCGTGCCCAGTACGGTATTATATACATTGACGAAATTGATAAGATAACCAAAAAGAGTGAGAATGTTTCCATTACCAGGGATGTTTCCGGCGAAGGCGTGCAGCAGGCGCTCTTAAAGATTGTGGAGGGTACCGTGGCAAGCGTACCGCCACAGGGGGGAAGGAAGCATCCGCATCAGGAACTGATACAGATAGATACCACCAATATATTATTTATCTGTGGCGGTGCCTTTGATGGTCTGGACAAGATTGTGGAGAACAGGCTTGACCGCAAGTCAATCGGATTTAACAAGGATATTGCCGAGAAGACCACGAGGGATATCGGTGCAGTCTTCAAGGAGGTTACACCGCAGGACTTGACAAAGTATGGTCTTATCCCCGAATTTGTAGGGCGTGTTCCCATCAATGTATCACTGGAAGGACTTGACAAGGATGCTCTTGTAAGAATCCTGAAGGAGCCAAAAAGCGCTCTTATCAAGCAGTACCAGAAGCTTTTTGAGTTTGATGATGTCAGGCTTGCTTTTGAACCCGACGCCATAGAGGCGATAGCGGAGAAAGCGCTTGAGAGAAAGACGGGAGCAAGAGGTCTGCGCTCCATCATGGAGAAAATAATGATGGATGTAATGTATGAGATACCCTCGGATGACACGATTGAAAGCTGTGTTATCACGAAGGAATCCGTAGAAGGAACAAGCCAGCCTTTCATAGTACATCGTGAAGCAGTACGTACCGAGCGGGAGAAAAAGGCGAGATAAGTAAATGGATAGATAGCAGGACGCCGCCTTTTGTATAAAGGCGGCGTTTTTAGAGAGGATTAATAGATGGATCAGACAACAGCAGCATTGCCATTGATAGCGTTAAGAGGGCTTACAGTGGTGCCAAATATGATTATACATTTTGACTTGAGCAGGGATATGTCGGTAAAGGCAGTTGAGCAGGCGCTGAATGGGAAGCAGAAGGTGCTGCTTGTACCACAGGTGAATCCGGACGACGAAAAACCGGATATTCATTCGTTATATAAAGTTTGTACACTGGCAGATATCAAGCAGGTCACGAAGCTCCCGAACCACGCTGAAAGGATTATGGTTGAAGGTGTTGCCAGGGTGCGCATCGTGGAGCTGAATGATAATGAAGGACAGTATTTTAGTGCGTCATACGAGGAAATCAAGGATGAGGAGGATCAGATAGACCCATTTGAGAAGGAAGCACTGATTCGCACGCTGAAAGAGGTACTGGACACTTATGTACGCTTTTTTCCAAAGATTGGAAAGGGTCTTGGCAGGCTTTTTGAGGAAGAGGAGATTCATCTGCCGCTTCTGATGAATCAGATTATGATAAATATTCCGCTTACATATGAGCAGAAGCAGCAGATACTGGAAATAGAAGATCTTGACGAGCAGTGCAGGGAGCTGATTACGCTAATCCTGGACGAGGCACAGATTGCATCAATCCGCACGCAGCTGGCTGTGAAAGTGAAGGAGCGGATTGACAAGAACCAGAGGGATTATATCCTGCATGAACAGCTTGAATTTATACAGGAGGAACTGGGGGATAATAACCAGTATTCCGACGTGAAGCATTTTGAGGAGTCCCTCGCCAAGCTGAAAGCGGATGCAGAGGTAAAAGAAAAGATAAAGAAAGAAATCGCGCGGTTTAAGGCAGTGATGGGTTCAAGCTCGGAGAGTGCAGTGGAGCGGGGATACATTGAGACGCTTCTGGAACTCCCATGGAATAAGGCATCAAAGGATAATAACGATATCAACAGGGCCGAGGCGATTCTGGAGAGAGACCATTACGGGCTTGAGAAGGTAAAGGAGCGGATAGTTGAATATCTGGCGGTTCGGTGTCTGACCAGCAAGGGCGAGGTTCCGATTTTATGCCTGGTAGGTCCTCCGGGAACAGGAAAGACATCCATTGCGAAGTCCATAGCCGAGGCATTGAATAAAAAGTATGTCCGGATATGCCTTGGCGGTGTGCGTGACGAGGCGGAAATCAGGGGGCATCGCAAGACTTATGTCGGTGCGATGCCGGGGCGGATTGCAAACGGCTTAAAACAGGCAGGGGTATGTAATCCGCTGATGCTGCTTGACGAGATAGACAAGGTGAGCAGTGACTACAAGGGCGATACATCCTCGGCGCTCCTGGAGGTGTTGGATCCGGAGCAGAACTGCCATTTCAGGGATCATTATGTGGAACTGCCGCTTGACTTGTCAAAGGTGCTTTTTATAGCGACGGCAAATGATGCCGGAAATATTCCGAGACCGCTTCTGGACCGCATGGATATCATCGAAGTCACAAGCTATACTGCAAATGAAAAATTCCATATCGCAAAGGAACATCTGTGGGAGAAGCAGCGGCGCAAAAACGGCCTGTCCGAAACGCAGCTGACCATCAGCGACAATGCGATAAAGGAAATTATCAACAAGTATACAAGGGAGGCGGGCGTCCGCAACCTTGAGAGAAAGCTCGGAACCGTCTGCAGGAAGGCGGCGCTTGAGATTCTGAAGGAAAGAACCGGAAAAGGCAAAAAGCAGGCACCGGACAAAAGCATCAAGGTCAACAGCCAGAAACTGGGAAAATATCTTGGGAAACCCAGCTACAGCGTGGACATGGCAAACGAGAAGGACGACGTGGGAATTGTCAGGGGGCTTGCGTGGACAAGCGTAGGCGGGGACACCCTCCAGATAGAGGTTAATGTCATGCCAGGCAAGGGTGAGATAGAACTGACAGGCAAGCTTGGCGAGGTGATGAAGGAGTCTGCGATGGCGGGTATCAGTTATATCCGGTCAATTGCGCCCAGGTATAAGATTGATTCCAAATATTTTAAGGAAAATGATTTCCATATCCATATTCCGGAGGGAGCCGTCCCAAAGGACGGACCGTCCGCGGGCATAACGATGGCAACAGCGGTGCTCTCGGCAATCACGGACACGCCGGTAAAAGCAAAGGTGGCAATGACTGGCGAGATTACACTGCGGGGAAGGGTGCTTCCCATAGGCGGTCTGAAAGAAAAGCTTCTGGCGGCAAAGACGGCGGGCATAACTACGGTTTTGGTGCCTGAGAAGAATGATAAGGATGTTGCCGAGATTTCAGAAGAGATAAAGTCAGGTATGGATATCTGCTTTGTGGGTTCCATGGATGATGTCATACCGCTTGCTTTTACGCGGGAAATTAAGACTGCAAAAACCACGAAAACCACGGCAGCCAAAAAATAGGAGAAGTAAATGGTTATAAAAAATGTAAGTTTAGAGACGGTAATAGGGGTAACCAGCAAAATACCGCAGAATGCGATGCCGGAGATTGCGTTTGCCGGGAAGAGTAATGTGGGGAAATCCTCGCTTATCAATGCGCTGATGAACCGCAAATCGCTTGCGCGTACCAGTGCACAGCCGGGCAAGACGCAGACTATCAATTTTTACAATATCAATCAGGAATTGTATTTTGTCGACCTTCCCGGATACGGTTATGCAAAAGTCAGTCGGGAGGAAAAGGAAAAGTGGGGAAAAATGGTGGAGAAATATCTCCGCCAGTCGAATGTGCTGCGGGCGGTGTTCCTGCTGATTGACATCCGGCATGACCCATCCGCAAATGACAAGCTGATGTATGACTGGATCTGCGCAAATGGTTTCCAGCCGATTATAATAGCGACGAAGGCAGACAAGATAAACCGCAGCCAGCTGCAAAAACAGGTAAAGGCAGTCCGGCAGGGACTTGGCGTGGACAAAGAGACGGCTGTGATACCGTTTTCAGCCCAGACTAAGCAGGGACGGGATGAAATTTATGAAATGATTGACAGGATTCTGGAACAATCAGAAGGAGAAAGCTGATTATGGAGGGGAAGAACGAAATTAGGGAAAATGTGAAGCTTGTCGTAAATATACTGATTTCTCTGGTCATTTTGCTGCTTTGCGTTTTCCTTGTGCCAAGACTGTTTCTCTTTTTCATGCCGTTTATCATTGGATGGGTTATATCGTGCATTGCAAATCCCCTTGTCGTCCTGCTGGAACGAAAATTAAAAATAAGGCGGAAAGCAGGAACCGTTGTTGTGATTGTTGTGGTTATTGCGGCGGTGATAGCGATGGGCTATGGACTGGGTGTCATTCTCTGGCGACAGGTTTCCGGCTTCATCGGGGAAATTCCTGTGATGTGGGAGACCGTGAAGCAGGACTTTGACAAGCTTGGCGACTGGATTAACCAGTATATCGGTGTGCGTTCGCCCAGGCTTGCGGATGCACTGAACAATCTTGGAAATACGATAGGGGATATGATAACAAACTTGCCGAAAAGTTTCAAATTCAGCTCATTTGAAGGAATGGGAAGCATGGTGGGGAACATAGCAAGTGTCATTATATCAATTATCATGTGTATGCTGTCCGCCTACTTTTTCATTGCGGACAGGGACTGGTGTACAAAATTTCTCAACAGGTATCTTCCAAAGAATATCATGCGCAAGTACGAGGTGTTTGCGTCCAGCCTGAAACAGGCAGTTGGCGGCTACTTTAAGGCACAGTTGCGCATTGAGGTATGGATGTATGTGCTTTTGCTTGTGGGGCTTACGGTGATGAAGGTCAGGTATGGAATTCTGATAGCGCTGCTCATGGCGTTTTTGGATTTTCTGCCTTTTTTTGGAACAGGGATTGTGCTGGTGCCCTGGGCGATTGTGACGGTGATTGGCGGCAATTATTTAAGGGCGATTGGATTTCTGATAATCTGGGGCGCAGGGCAGCTGTTCCGCCAGCTGATACAGCCCAAAATTATGGGTGAATCCATCGGCATGGAGCCGATTCCCACACTGTTTCTGCTGTTTATCGGTTACCGGATTGCAGGTGTGGGCGGGATGCTTATTGCGGTACCGCTGGGGATTATTGTCGTAAACATGAATGAAGCCGGTTTTTTTGATACACCGAAATATAGCGTGAAGATTCTGGTGCGGAATATCAACAGATTCAGACAGCTGAGCGAGGAGGATATCAGGCAGATTGACGAAGATGACAAATTATAAGATAACAATCCAGTACGAGGGTACCCGCTACCAGGGATGGCAGCGCCAGGATTCCACGGGCAATACGATACAGGGAAAGCTCGAGACAATCCTTGCGAAAATGACAGGGCTTGACTTCGTGCAGGTGGATGGCTCCGGGCGCACGGACGCAGGCGTTCACGCACTTGGACAGGTGGCGAATTTTAAGATTGGTACAGAGCTGTCCGCGGCGGAGGTGATGGACTACATTAACCAGTATCTGCCGGAGGACATCGGCGTTGTCGCGATACAGGAGGTGCCGGAGCGGTTTCACAGCAGGCTGAACGCGAAGGGAAAGACATACCGCTACCGCATCTGGAACACATCCCTTCCCTGTGTCTTTGCGCGCAGATATGTGTATGCGCTGCCGGAACCGCTTGATTTGGACGCGATGCGGGCTGCGGCGTCATATCTGACCGGGAAGCATGATTTCAAGGCGTTCACATCCAATAAAAAGAGCAAAAAGTCAACCGTGCGCACGATTGACTCGATTTTGATTGACAGGGATGGCAGTGAGGTCGTCATCACCTACAGCGGCGACGGATTTCTTTACCACATGGTTCGCATTCTCACAGGAACCCTGATTGAAGTCGGGCTGGGGCAGAGAAGCCCTGCGTCCGTGGAAGCGCTTCTTGAAAAGGATGCCACAAGGGATTTGGCAGGCGCGCTCGTCCCGGCGAAAGGCCTGTGCCTGGTGGAAGTGCGGTACTGACAGTGCCAGTGGATAAAAAATCTTTACGAACCCCTGACAATTTATTAAAGAGATATTTGGAATTTTTGCATGACAGGTCTGTGACGACAGACAAATTTGCAGACACTGATAAAATGGAGGATTAGAAAATGAGTGACGCAGAAAAAAATACAGTGGCGGCTTCCGCGGATGAGAAGGAAGTCGTTTCGAGGAATTTTATTGAGCAGCTGATTGACAAGGATTTGGCGGAGGGCGTATACGACACGGTGCACACGCGCTTCCCGCCAGAACCCAACGGTTACCTTCACATCGGACATGCCAAGGCAATCCTTGTGAATTATGGGCTTGCAAAGGAGTACGGCGGCAAGTTTAACATGCGTTTCGACGACACGAATCCGACCAAGGAGGACATCGAGTTTGTGGAGTCCATCAAGGCGGATGTCGAGTGGCTCGGCGCGGACTGGGAGGACAGGCTGTTCTTTGCCTCCGACTATTTTGACCAGATGTATGAGTGCGCGGTGAAGCTGATTCAGAAAGGAAAGGCATATGTGTCCGACCTGACGGCGGAACAGATTAAGGAGTACCGGGGAACATTTACGGAGCCGGGAAAGGAAGACCCATCGAGAAGCCGTTCCGTGGAGGAGAATCTGCGGCTGTTTGAGGAGATGAAGGACGGAAAATATGCGGATGGCGAGAAAGTGCTCCGCGCGCGCATTGACATCACGTCCCCCAACCTGAACATGAGGGATCCGGTGCTCTACCGCGTGGCACATATGACCCACCACAACACCGGTGACAAGTGGTGCATCTATCCGATGTATGATTTTGCACATCCGATTGAGGATGCCATCGAGGGCATCACGCACTCCATCTGCACGCTGGAGTTTGAAGACCACAGACCGTTGTATGACTGGGTAGTAAGCGAGCTGGAATATCCGCACCCGCCAAGGCAGATTGAGCAGGCGAAGCTGTACCTGACGAATGTGGTGACCGGAAAGCGCTATATCAAAAAGCTTGTGCAGGACGGCATCGTTGACGGCTGGGACGACCCGCGGCTGGTTTCCATCGCGGCACTCAAAAGACGCGGTTTCACGCCGGAGTCCATCCGGAAATTCGTGGAGCTCTGCGGCGTGAGCAAGGCAAACTCCTCGACAGACTATGCGATGCTCGAGTATTGCATCCGTGAGGACTTAAAGCTCAAAAAGCCCAGGATGATGGCGGCGCTTGACCCCGTGAAGCTGGTGATTGACAACTATCCCGAGGGCGAGACAGAGTACCTCGAGGTGCCCAACAATCTGGAAAATGAGTCCCTTGGTTCCAGACAGGTGCCATTTTGCAGGGAGCTGTACATCGACAGGGATGATTTTATGGAGGAGCCGCCCAAAAAGTATTTCAGGCTGTTTCCGGGAAATGAAGTGCGGCTTATGAGCGCATATTTTGTGAAGTGTGTCAGCTATGAAAAGGATGAAAACGGCAAGGTGACGGTCGTACACTGTACCTATGACCCTGAGACGAAGCAGGGCAGCGGCTTTACAGGCAGGAAAGTAAAGGGGACAATCCACTGGGTGCCGGCACCCTATGCAATAAAGGCGGAGGTACGGCTGTACGAGAACCTGATTGACGAGGAGAAGGGCGTCTACAACGAGGACGGCTCGCTGAACCTGAATCCCAATTCCCTCACCGTATTGAAGGAATGCTACGTGGAACCGGCGCTCAGGGACGCAAAGCCATACGACAGCTTCCAGTTTGTGAGACAGGGCTTCTTTAACGTGGACGCAAAGGATTCCATGCCGGACGCGCTCGTATTCAACAGAATCGTGTCCCTCAAGAGCTCGTTTGTGCTGCCGAAATAAGCAGAAGGGGAAAGGATTGTATGAAATACAGATGTCTGATATTAGACCATGATGATACCGTAGTCAACAGCACGGCAACAATCCATTATCCGGCATTTCTGGAAGCGCTCAGATTGCTGAGGCCGGGAGTGACCATTTCACTCGACGATTATTTCCGTGAGAACTTTGACCCGGGTTTCGTGCCCTACTGCGTCGAGAAGCTGGGCATGACAGACGAGGAGCTTGTGGTGGAGACAGAGTGCTGGAAAAATTATGTTTCCGGCCATACGTCAAAGGCATATGACGGAATGCGGGAAATCATAGTGCGCCAGAAGGCGGAGGGCGGCATTGTGTGCGTGATATCGCATTCCTATGATTTTAATATTAAGCGGGACTATGAGGTCAACGACTTGCCGCTGCCTGACATGATTTTTGGCTGGGAATGCCCGCCAGAGCAGAGAAAGCCCAGTACCTATGCGCTGGATGTCATATCGCGCAGATATGGGCTGAAACCGGAGGAGATGGTCATGGTGGATGACCTAAAGCCCGGCTACGACATGGCAAAGGCCTACGGCGTGCCGTTTGTCGGGGCAGGCTGGGCAAATGATATTCCGGAAATCAGGGAATTCATGAGAAAAAACAGTGATGTGTATTTTACGAAAGTGGAGGAGCTGGCGGCATTTCTGTTTGACACATAATCATGAAAAGGGAAAGGTTATGACAATAAAACCATAACCTTTCCCTTTTTCTTATTTGCTTTCCGAGTCGTTGAAGAATTCTTCTGAAGAATTCTCCGTGCCGGATGCTTCTGTATAAGTTGCCGACACGGATGCAGTTTCCTCCTTTTTGTCGGCTGGTACTGCGGACATGTCCATCTCCGTGTATACAGGCTCGGCATTGGCGGAAGTCATCTCCCCGATAATTTCCTTTGCCTTGTCAATCTTTTCGGAGACATTGAAATGTTCCAGCTTTTCCTTGGTCTTATCAAGGGTTTCGATTACCTTTTCCCCAATGATTTCCTTGGCATTGTCTATATCAATAGGTACATACGGGCGGTTTTTGCTGCCTGTGGAAGTTACCGTGTCAGTGGAGAAATCCTCGTCGTCGAGGTCCTCGTCAAAGTCGTCAAAATCATCAAAGTCATCAAAATCGTCTTCAGGAGCCTTTGCCTTGTTCTGAAGATAGTAATAAGTTCCTGCAGCTGCAGCGCCGGCGAGGGCACTGAATAAAACAAGCTTGCTAAATTTCTTAGCCATGTGTAGTTCTCCTTTCCTGTTGCAGTTGGTTTTATTTTATTACAGATATACTTATTTTAATACTATTTTATGGAAATGAAAAGAGAATATGTAAAATTTGTGCCCGACTTTCTTGATTCTCCTGGAATAATATGATAATATATAATCGACTGACAGAGTCAATTCGTACTGTGCAGTCAGTCTTTTCGACCGCCAGTATAGCAGTGGGAGCGATTCGGGATGGAGGTACAAATGAACGAGAAATTTTTTGACCTTGCTAGAGAAAAACAGGACCGTATGATAAACGGTGCGATTGAAGTGTTTGCCAGAAACGGATATAAACATGCCAGCACAGATGAGATGGTAAAGGCAGTAGGTGTCAGTAAGGGACTCTGGTTTCATTATTTTGGCTCGAAGGAAGGAATCTATGTGTTCGTTTACGACTATTGTGTAAAGTATATGCTGCTGGAGCTGTCCACGGTCGTGGACGAAAATGAAAGGGATTTTTTTGAAGTAATCGGGCAGATATCCTTGGTAAAGACAAAGGTGGGGAAAAATTATCCCTATCTCACAATTTTTCTGGAGGAAGCAGTGCACGAGACAGAGCAGGAGGTTGTTGCAAAGACAGCCGGGGCAAGAAAAACTTATGATGAGCGGATAGAGACCTACTTAAAAATGACAGAAATCGGAAATATAGTGGACAAGGCAAAGCGGGAGCGCATAAAAAAACTGCTGGATTACACAATCAGCAGCATCATCAGGGAAAAAACCGAGGAAAAAGCAGGTTCTGATGCAGTGTTCAGGGAGATAAAGGCATATATAGACCTTGTGAAGGATATGGCACTGAATCTCCCCGCAGGCAGTTATACTGGGTAAATTGATTTATTTCTTTTGCTGGTATACAGGGGCGGCAGGATAGCCGCCCTTTAATTTTTGCATTCCGCGCTGTATGGCGTCTTTGGAATTTTTCCAGTCGGCGTCCGCGTTCCGGTAGTCGAATTTTTCCACCATCCAGCTGACATCCTCCTCAAGGCGCTTCAGGTTTGCCTCCATAAGTGGGAAGACCGTTGCAAAAAATTCATCGCACTGTTTCTGGTTTAATTTTTCCACGGCGCTCTGACACAGGTCACCAAAGTGAACAAGGCAGAACCCCTTGCTGTTTTTCAGCTTTTGCACGAAGTCTGCGTCTTTTTTGTACATATAGAAAAAAGTGTCAAGGTATCTGGCATAAGTGTCGTCATACTGACGGCAGATATAGCACGAACGCTGTTTTTCATATGCCCATGCGGTCATGGTATTGTTGAGTTCCCTGGAACGTTTCAGGCGGTCCATAAAGGAAAGCTTCGCGGGTTTGAATTTTTTCACCTCGCCTGCAAATTCCTCGTTGATTTTCTTGAAATGTGTCTTCAGAATCCATGCGTTTCCGAGTGTATTGCCGTACTGGTACATCTTGAGGAAATGGTATCGGCAGAAACCCTCCTTGTCGGTGAGGTCGCGGATATCGCTCTCCATGTACGAGGAGCCAGAGCCAAGTGTAAAATCAAGTAAATCCTGTTCAAGCTTTTGCTCAATAAAGCAGAAGGGACATTCGTCGTCCGCCGCAAATGCATCATTCAGGGGAATAGTATATAATTGTTCTTTCATTCTAACACATCCTTATTTATTTTTACGGTTAGTGATATTGTAGCACATTTGAAGGCAGCACACCACTGCTTCAAAAAAAATTAAAAAAATTCCAAAAAATTTGGCAAAAATATATATAATTGTCAAAAAATATGTTAAGATATATGTGAATATACTTGAAATGTAAATGTTTGTATTTTTTGTAAAATTTTGCGACAGTTTCTAAGTTTATGTTCTTGTGCGTATCATGTAATGTGCGCGTGGTGGTCAGGATGTAAAAATAAAAAAGAGTGCCGGGAGACATTGAAGGAGGTAAATTATGAGTAAATTTATGGTTGCGGGATTTGTGCAGATGGAAACAATCGTCAGGGTTGAGGCGCTGCCGGTGCCCTACAAGCAGTTTGAGAGCATTCCCGATCTGGTGAACACGGGAATAGGCGGTGCAGGATTTAACGAGGCAATGGCACTCAGGTGGCTCGGCAATGAAGTAGATTTTATGAGCATGGTGGCAAGGAGCATGTCAAAAAGGCAGATTGATGCCTACCTTAAGACAAATGAGGTGGATTTGAGTACGGATTATGTCCTGCCAATGCTTGACGGAATGCCGACCTCCGTGATTCTGTACTGCAAGGGCGGAAAACAGACCTTTGAGGATGTCAAGGATATCCGGCATGTGGATTATGATGTTGAACTGCTGGAAAGACAGATACAGGATAAGGATCTGGTGCTGATGTCAAACTGCAATTTCTGCCGGCCTCTTATTAAGCTTGCCAAGAAATACCAGAAGCCGATTGCACTCAATGTGCGCAGTATGCGCGCGGAGAAGATAGCAAATAAGGAGGACTTTCTCGCGGCAGCCGACATTCTCTATATCAGCGATGATGACCTCGAGGAAGACCCGCATGACTGCATAAAGGAATGCAGGGAGAAATATAATCCTGAGATTATTATTATGGGAGTCGGGGATAAAGGCGTCATTCTTTACACCAAGGAGGAGAACAGCTTTATTGATTATAAACCGGTGAAAACAAATGAGATTGTGAATACCGTCGGCGCTGGAAATGCGTTGTTCTCGTCCTTCCTTCATTACTATGTCAAGACAAAGGATCCCAAGGAAGCCATTAAAAATGCCTTGCTGTTTGCATCCTATAAAATAGGATTTGTGGGAACTTCCAACGGATTTATGACCGAGGAACAGATAGAACAGTGGAAGAGGCTTATCTGGAGATAAGAATCGAGTAGGGGAGAGGAACATTCCCCTACTCGATTGCGTTATAGGCAGTTATTATCCCATGATAACTTCGACAGTCACATCGGATTTTCCGGCTTCAAACGGAATGATGCAGCCGTCAACCCTGGTACCGTCAACCGTCATGGAGGCGATGCCTTTCTGGACATTGTCCGGATTTTTTACAGTAATATGGTACACCACGTCCCTGAAGCGCCTTGTCAGCCTGAAGTCTCCAAATCCTGTCGGTACGCAGGGGTCAATGCGCAGCCCCTTGTGGGTCGGATAGACACCAAGGATATACTGTGATATGTTGGCAAATGTCCACGCGGCAGTACCAGTCAGCCAGCTGTTCTTTGCCTCGCCGTGATATTTTGCGTCGCGCCCTGCAACCATCTGTGAGTAAACATAGGGCTCTGTCCGGTGGATTTCGCTGATATCCTCCACATAAGATGGGCATGTTTTCTTGTAGATTTCAAATGCCCTGTCACCATGTCCGATAACCGTTTCCGCGATGGAAACCCATGGATTGTTGTGGCAGAAGATGCCTGCATTTTCTTTGTATCCGGGTGGGTAGGAAGAAATTTCACCAAGCTCGACATGATATTTCGTGTAAGCCGGCTGCAAAATCATGATGCCGTATTTCGTGTCAAGCTTTTCCTTGACGGAATTCAATGCCTTTTGGGCAAGACCTTCCTTCACGCCGATGCCGGCAAGCACGCAGAATCCCTGCGGCTCAATATAAATCTGGCCTTCCTCACATTCCTTGGAGCCGACCTTGTTGCTGTGGGCGTCGTAGGCTCTCACGAACCATTCGCCGTCCCATCCGTCCTTGAGGACGGCGTCATACATAACGGCAACTTCATTCCTTGCGCGTTCTGCCTCCGCGCTGTCGCCGAGAAGCTCCGCAAGCTGTGCGTACTCCTCGCCGTATTTTACGAACATTCCGGCAATAAATACAGACTCGGCAACAGGTCCCTCGCTTGGACCAAAAGTCTGGAACGATTCGCCCGGATGCTCGGAAAAGCAGTTCAGGTTCAGGCAGTCATTCCAGTCGGCGCGCCCGATAAGCGGCAGCTGGTGAGGCCCCTTGTGGTTTACAATATAATCAAATGAACGTTTCAGGTGTTCCATCAGTGTTGTTGCGACACGCATGTCATTGTCGTACGGAACCATCTCTTTCAGGATGGACAGGTCGCCCGTCTCGCGGACGTATGCGCTTGTGCCGGCAATCAGCCACAGCGGGTCGTCATTGAAGCCGCTTCCGATATCGGAGTTTCCCTTTTTGGTGAGGGGCTGGTACTGGTGGTACGCGCTTCCGTCCTGGAACTGCGTCGAGGCAATATCAATGATGCGTTCCCGTGCGCGCTCGGGAATCAGATGCACGAAACCGAGCAAGTCCTGACAGGAATCCCGAAATCCCATTCCGCGCCCGATACCGGACTCATAGTAGGAAGCGGAGCGGCTCATGTTGAAGGTGACCATGCACTGGTACTGGTTCCAGATATTGACCATTCTGTTTACGTTTTCGTCAGAAGATTCAACAGTATAACGGCAAAGAAGATTTTTCCAGTAATCGTTTAATTCTGAAAATGCCTTGTCAACAGCGGCGTCAGAATTGTACTTTGCAATCATTGCATTGGCAGGCTTCTTGTTGATGACGTTCGGCGCCTCAAATTTTTCCTCGACAGGGTTTTCCAGATACCCAAGGAGGAATACATAGGATTTTTCCTCGCCGGGAGCCAGCGTGATGTCAATCTGGTGCGCGGCAATCGGAGCCCAGCCGCTCGCCATGGAGTTTGTGCATTTTCCCGCCATCACGGCCTCCGGTTTGTCAGCGCCGTTGTAAGTGCCGATAAAGCTTTCGCGGATTGTGTCGAATCCGTCGACATCCGTGTTGACGGTGTAGACAGCATAGTGGTTCCTTCTCTCCCGGTACTCTGTCTTGTGATAGATGGCGGAGCCGACAACCTCCACCTCGCCGGTGCTTAAGTTGCGCTGGAAGTTTCTGGAATCGTCATCAGCGTTCCACAGACACCATTCCACATAGGAGAACAGGGAAATTTTTTTCTCTGCGTCAGCATTGTTTTTGATTTTAACCTGTGAAATTTCGCAGTTGTCATTCATCGGCACAAACGTGAGGACAGATGCCTGCACGTTATTTTTGGCGGAAGTAAAGCGGCTGTAGCCAATGCCGTGGCGGCATTCATAGGAGTCAAGTTCTGTCTTGGATGGCTGCCATCCCGGATTCCATACGGTGTCGCTGTCTTTTATGTAGAAATATTTACCGTTTGTATCGTAGGGCACATCGTTGTAGCGGTAGCGTGTGAGACGCAGGAGCTTTGCGTCTTTGTAGAAAGTATAGCCGCCGCAGGTGTTTGAGATGAGTGAGAAAAATTCCCTGCATCCCAGATAGTTAATCCAGGGGAGGGGGGTTTTGGGGGTTGTAATGACATATTCGCGGTGCGCATCATCAAAATATCCGAATTTCATAGTTCGTTTCTCCTTTTTCCTTGTCATGCGTCAGAACATGTTCCAGCTCCAACGAAAACGTTTAAGTAACCTTTGTAAATATAATCTACCACATATGGGCAACAAAATGCAAGATAAAAATAAAATATTTTGTGATATAAAAAATTTGCTTGCTAAAAAAGCACTATTTGCGATATGATAAGGTTATGAAAACGATTAAGTAAAAGGTGGTTTTCATTTGCGAAAAGGAGAAAGATATGGTTTCTATGAAAGACATTGCTGCTGCCTGTGAGGTTTCTGTCGCCACGGTCAGCAAGGCATTAAATAATCAGGGTGACATTGGTGAGGATACAAAGGAAAAAATTAAGAGTACTGCGAAAAGGCTCGGGTATCATCCGAATTTTTCCGCCAGGGCGCTTAAGACAAACCGGACATATAATCTGGGGGTACTTTATAAAGAAGGCTCGGGAAGCGGCCTGACGCATGACTATTTTTCGCAGGTACTTGAGAGTTTTAAAAACACGGCTGAGAACAGCGGATATGACATCACGTTTTTGAGCAATTCCAAGATAAGGAAGGACAGTATGTCCTATCTGGAACATACGATTTACAGGAGAATGGACGGCGTCATGGTTGCGGTTGCCGACTATAAAGATGCGGAAGTGATTGCGCTTTTGCAGAGCGAGGTTCCTGTAGTCACGATAGACTATCTGTTCAATGGGAGAATTTCAATTATGTCGGACAATATAACCGGCATGCAGGAGCTTCTCTCCTACATTTACAGCCAGGGACACAGGGAAATTGCCTATATCTGCGGGGAGGAATCCCTGGTGACCACCAACAGGGTTTCCACGTATTATCGTTTTATGGAAGAACATGGAATCCGGGTCCGGGGAGAATTTTTGCAGAAGGGAAAATACAGGGATTCCCATGCGGCAGGCCAGATTACCAGTAAGCTTTTGGATTTGGAACAGCCGCCGACCTGTATACTGTATGCGGATGATTTTTCGGCGATAGGCGGCATGAATGTCATCAGGGACAGGGGGCTTAGGATGCCGGAAGACATCTCGGTCGCCGGCTATGACAACATTCTGATTGCCTCGCAGCTTGAGCCGCGTTTGACGACATATCAGCAGGACACGGTGGCAATCGGCTGCATGGCGGCAGAGAAGCTCGTCAGCCTGATTGAGAATCCGATGGTAACGCCAATCACCCAGTATACAGTCGGCGGGGAGCTGGTGAGGGGCAGATCCGTTGCATGTATAAAATAAACGTCATTTTCTTTTGTTTTTTGTGAAATTTTATAATTCGTTAATTTACCTTGGTTGTTTCGTATGATAGGATAAGATATATGTTAACGACAGATGAAAACGGAGAGGTAGTATGGCAGGGATCGTTTATGATGCCAGGCGTATAAAGGCATATGGGGGACTTCTTGCGCTTGGGGAGATTGCAGATGAGACAAAAGAGTGGTGTGACGAACTCTGGGAGGAGCTTGTGTTTGACCCGGGGCTTCTCGAGGAACTTGTCTTTTACCTGGAACACCGCTTCCTGATGGACAAAGTGCGCTGTGAAGGATACGGGCTGACGGATTTGTATATATGGCAGATGAACAGATATAACCTGATTGGTGACTCGGGAAAAAACACGGATGCCTGCAACAAGGACAGAATGGTACTCCATGCGTTCCGGGATATGGTAGAAATGAAAAGAAATCCTGCGGCATATGTGCGGAAGCTGACAATGGGCAGGGGAATGGATCAGGCATAAATGCTGAAAACGGCGTGGAACCAGAGATTATACTGGCGGTCAAAAAGACTGCCTGCCCAGTATAATGATACATACGGTATAAATGGGAGATTTTTATGGACTGTGATGAATTTTTAATACAATTTCGCGAAGCCCTTGACGGAAAAGTATCCGAGAATGTGATACAGGAAAATGTGAGTTATTACAGGTCATATATCAATGGTCAGACTGCGAATGGCAGGAACGAGTCGGAGGTGCTGAAAATGCTCGGCGACCCAAGGCTTCTGGCAAAAACGATAGAGGAGAGCAGCAAGTTTGCGTCAGGCGGGCAGCAGGACAGCCGGAATGGGTATGAGGGAGGCCGGGATGGCGATTACGGCTATGAGGAAACCATAAAGGGCAGGCACATCAGGCTTCCGGGATGGCTTGTCACAGGGATTGTGGTGTTTGTGGTTATTCTTTTGCTGACAGTTGTGTTTAAGGTATTTGTTTTTCTGGCACCGGTTGTCCTCCTGTTTCTGTTTGGCGGTTTTCTGGTCAGGACGATTCGGGGCTGGTGGAAAGGCGAATGAAAAAGTTTCGCTTTTTGTTGAAATGGTCTGCGTTGTCGCAATTTCATATAAAATGAAAAACGACCACTGAGTGGTCGTTTTTCGTTAAGGGGAGTATAAATAATTAATATATAAGGGTTGTAAAGAGGATTGAAGGAGTATCTCTTTACTAACATCAGTATATCAATTGTGACCTCAAAGGTCAATACATTTCTTAAAATAAAATCTAACAAACAATAATTATCATATTTGGGCAGTGTTTCCAAGGTAAACATTATATGTTAATAAAAAGTATTGAATAAAAATGTGCATTTGTGCAAATCCTATCTGTGTAGCATGAAAAGAATGCTGGTGGCATACAAAATTACAAATACGGTGTATGCCATAAAAAAGGGAATGTATTCCCAAAAAATTGGAGGTATCATTATGTCTGGAACAAACAACAGCTACGAGCAGAACAAGACAAACAACAATTATCAGAATTCGCAGAACTCACAGAATTCACAGGGTTCGAACAGCACAAACAACAGCAATTCTGACAACAACCAGAAGAACAGCAAGAACAGCACAAACAACAGCACAAACAACAACAATAACAACAATAAGTAATTGGTGCTGGAACGGAGAAGACAGGGCTTTATACAGGTCCTGTCTTTTTCTGTTGCGGTTTGATAGAAATGATTTGACAGATAAAAGATAATACATATAATTAGAAGTAACGGCTTGTAAATAATAAAATGAAGATGGAGCAGACGAATGAAAAGATATGAACTGATAGCGCCCTGCCACTTTGGACTTGAGGCAGTCCTGAAGCAGGAAATAACAGAGCTCGGATATGACGTGTCAAATGTGGAGGACGGCAGGGTAACCTTTATTGGGGATGACGAGGCAGTAGCCCGGTCAAATATCGGTCTCAGGACGGCAGAGAGAATCCTTGTCAAGGTCGGAAGCTTTCGGGCAGAAACGTTTGATGAGCTTTTTGAGAATACAAAGAATATTCCGTGGGAGGAGTATATCCCCTCTGATGGAAAATTCTGGGTTGCAAAAGCGGCAAGCATTAAGAGCAGGCTGTTTTCGCCTTCAGATATACAGTCAATTATGAAAAAGGCAATGGTGGAGCGACTGAAACAGGTGTACCATGTCAGCTGGTTTCGCGAGGAAGGGAAAAGTTTTCCGATACGGGTATTTTTGATGAAGGACAATGTGACGGTCGGGCTTGATACGACGGGCGAGTCACTGCATAAGAGAGGATACCGCAAATACAAGGCAAAGGCACCGATTGCAGAGAATCTTGCCGCTGCGCTGATTATGCTTACTCCGTGGAGGGACGACCGGATTCTGGTCGACCCATTCTGCGGAAGCGGGACAATACCGATAGAGGCAGCATTGATGGCGGCAAACATTGCACCGGGGATGAAGCGCGGGTTTACGGCGCTTACATGGGAACATCTGATTGGCAGAAAAATATGGAATGACTGTTATGAGGAGGCAAGGGAGCAGGCTGACATGTCTGTTTCTGTAAATATCCAGGGATTTGACAACGATCCGGAAATGATTAAAATAGCAATGCAGAATGCACGCCTTGCAGGCGTCGATAAAATGATTCATTTTGCCGAGAGAGATGTGAAAAATCTGACGCATGACGGAAAATATGGTTTTATCATAACAAATCCGCCATATGGTGAGCGCCTTGAGGAAAAGGCAAAGATACCGCCCCTGTATCGAAAACTCGGGGAGGGATTCAAAAAATTAGACACATGGTCGCTTTACCTCATTACTGCCTATGAGGATGCACAGAAGGACATTGGCAGGAAGGCAGACAAGAACAGAAAGCTTTATAACGGAATGATGAAGACATATTATTATCAGTTTATTGGTCCGCGTCCGCCAAAAAAAATATTGGATAATTAAGGGTGACTGGAATATGCAGACAGACATGGAACAAAATCTCCTGTCATGTGATGGTTTTGAGGAAGGGGACTATGCCCTTACCAGAAACGAGATGGGACGGATTATCACGCAAAAAAGAGACAGACTGTATGCCGTGGCACGAGCAGTGTCGGTTTGCTTTGCAGCGGCTTCAGTGGCGTTGATGGCGGGGTTCAAGCTTAATGAGGGATTTCTTGATGCGAACAGCCGTATCGGAATTTTGATGGAAAGTGTGAATGTGCAGGAAGACAAGATGGCATCCCCCAAGATTAATGTACGCACCAGTTTCAGGGATGAAAAGAAATCACGGCTTGTAATACCGCTCCTGACTCCCATTGAACAAGAAAATGTGAGCATCACAGAGGAGTTTACACAGGACAAATATGTGCTGACATTGTCAGGTTATTCTGAATATTTTCCGGATGGTCTTGAACTGATAAGTGATTCGGCAATAATGGAGGCGGTTGGTGTATACAGACAGAATGATGATGTCGTTGTGGAGATTTATTGCAGGGATTTGTATGACTGCGAAATGGTAACCAATGACAGCACTTTGACAGTGAATTTCATGGAGATGGGGAACAGATACGCCGCCAGGGCCGTCATCTGGTTTCCCTATGATGACAAAAACCGTCTGGCACTTCCCGAGTGGCGGCAGAGCCTTGAAAAATTTGCTGCAGACAACCGCATCAGGCTGTATATGGCACCGGATATGCGTGAGGAGTACACACAGTCTGACGTGATTGCCTTTGCAAACGAAATCCATGCTGAAATGGTGCTCGGAGTGGAGGTCGGAAAATCGAATACCCAACAGTCATACATGACAGGCATATGTAATACAGCATATTTTATTCCGGATTATAATAGCACCCACCTTGCGGTTGTCATGACGGAGACTTTTTCGCAGACAACGCAGATGGAGATACACGGCTTTGAGGAGGGTGGAAGCTATGCCCTGGTTTCAGAAGCTGTTGTCCCGGCGGCTGTGGTACGGCTTTCCCTGACACAAAAGGATATGGAGAGCGTGGAAAATGAATATAAGCTAAACCAGAAAATAGCGGACTCCCTGGAAAGGACAATGGGCAGTATTCTGGAAAATTATTTGAAAGTGGAGGAAAGTGGAAATGAAGGCTGATAAAATCGTTTTTGCAACGGGAAATGCAGACAAAATGAGGGAAATACGGATGATTCTGTCAGATTTGGGACTTGCGGTCTGGTCCATGAAAGAGGCAGGGATTACGGCTGACATTGTCGAGGATGGAAAAACATTTGGGGAGAATGCCATGATTAAGGCATCTGCCATTGCGCGGGAGCTGGAAAAGCGCGGTGAGCAGGCTGTCGTTCTTGCAGACGATTCCGGGCTTGAGATCGACTATCTGAACAAGGAGCCGGGAATTTATTCGGCGAGGTATATGGGGGAGGATACTTCCTACACGGTTAAGAATGCGAACCTGATACAGCGCCTTGACGGGGTGCCTGACGAAAAGCGCACCGCGCGGTTTGTCTGCGCGATTGCCGCCGTGCTTCCCGATGGAAGGCAGTTTGTGACAAGCGCCGCCATCGAAGGCCGGATTGGCTATGAGGAGAGAGGGGAAAACGGATTTGGTTATGACCCGATATTTTATCTGCCAGAGTACGGCAGATATTCCGCAGAGCTTGCGCCGGAGGAGAAAAACCGTATCAGCCACAGGGGGAAGGCACTCGAGGAAATGAAACGCGTGCTTTTGTCAGAACTTTAAATCGAATTGGCTGTTGCCAGTGGGGGAAGTTATGAAAAAAATACTTATTGTGAGTGATACACACAGGAAAAACGAAAATTATATGAAAGTTTTGCAGAAACTCGGAAAAGTGGATATGGTCATTCACCTTGGGGACATTGAAGGGAGCGAATATACCATTCAGGAGGCGGCAGGGTGCCCGGTGGAGATGGTTGCGGGAAACAATGATTTTTTTTCCAGTTTACCTTCAGAAAAGACTTTACAAATAGGCAGATATTGTGTTATGATAACACACGGTCACCGATATTATATCGGCATGGGCAGCGAGATGCTCAAGAAAGAGGCAGTTGCCCGCGGCGTGGACATTGTGATGTATGGGCATACGCACAGGCCTGTGATAGACATATCAAAAAATATTATAGCGATTAATCCCGGGAGCCTTTCCTACCCCCGGCAGGAGAATAGAAAGCCGTCATATATTATTATGCAGCTGGATGAGCAGGGAGATGCGCATTTTGAATTGAAATATGTAGAATAAGAATAAATAAGGCTTTGGATAAAAAGATATTAAAAATATTACGAAAAAGTGTTGACACACAGTTGAAAGTTATGTATAATAATATTCGTCGCTGTGAGAAATTGACGAAATGAAAATTGAATATCGGGGTGTGGCTCAGCTTGGCTAGAACGCCTGGTTTGGGACCAGGAGGTCGCAGGTTCGAATCCTGTC
>DKUL01000014.1:0-41341 GCA_002490665.1 Lachnospiraceae bacterium UBA7205
TAAAAACTGGCATAGGTGTGAATTATAACAAGTTCCTAATCAATTTCCTGCTCCAAGTCCCGAAACACTTCACAGCAGAAAAATTCCTCCAAAGAAATATTAAGCCCGTCACATATCATTTTAATTGTGACAATCCCCGTATTCTTGCTGTTTCCCTGCATAACATTTTTCAGTGTCGAGGGCGGCATGCCCGATGCATATGCGAGCTGCGATATTCTCATATTCTTCTCATCGCATAAACCTTTAATCCGCATCACTACAGCTTCCTGTGTCTTCACTCCAATTCCCCCAATATCATTTTTGTAACCATATTACATAATTTGTATCTGCACTTAGGTCCTTATATAGTCTTTTTTGCAACAATTCAGCACTGCTACCTTTTTTCACCATTCAGGTGTCCGGAAAACTGATTGTCTCCGGACATTGCAGCACCACTGTCTTTCCGGATGACCGGATTTTTCAGGGTCATTGTTATCAGCGGAATCACCATCAGAAACCAGATGACCGGCTCTGTCCAGATGATTCCCCAGTACCCAAACAGCCGCACAAACACAAAAGTAAACACCAGCTTTCCCACCAGCTCAATAAAGCTGGACAAAATCGGCGTCCTGTAATCGCCAAATCCCTGCATACAGTTCCGCAGAATCACAATAAACAGGCAAACCAGCAAAAATGACATGTCCACCCTGAGGTAAAGCGTTCCCCAGTAAATAATCTCCTCATTGTCCGAGCTTGTGATAAAACGAATCAAAAACGGTGAAACGGTCTGCGCAAGGACAAAGACAATCCCGTCCCACACAGCGCCCAAAATCAATACACTTTTCATTCCCTGACGAATCCTGTCGTACCTTCCCGCGCCGTAATTCTGTCCGCAGTATGTTGCCATGGAGGAGCCGAGCACACTCACAGGCAGTCCCCAGATTTCAAATACCTTGCGCGCCGCAGTATGTGCCACGATGACATTTGTCCCAAGCTGGTTGATGCCGCTCTGAAGCACCAGCGAACCGAAATTCACAAGGCTTGACATCAGTCCCATGGACAGACCGCTCTGATATAAGGAAAGAGCCTGCTCTTTTGAAAGCACAAAATGCTCCCTTGCAAGGTGCAGTATCGGAAATCCATGCCGGATGCGAAGCAGGCAGAGCACGACGGACAGCAGCTGCGAAACGAGTGTCGCCACCGCGGCTCCCCGCACGCCCATGTGAAAGACAAGGATAAACACATAATCCAGCACAACGTTTGCCACCGCCGCAATCACCAGAAAAATAAGCGGCGTAATCGAATCCCCAATCGCGCGCAGGGTATTGGCACAGAGGTTGTACGCCAGCGTGACAAACATCCCCCACACCAGCAGCGTGATGTATGACAATGCCATATCAAGCTGCTGTGGCGGCACATTCAGGAGCGTCAGAATCGGCCGGATAAAGATGGCGACTCCTGTAATGAGAACGCCTGCTGTCAGAAATCCCAGCACAATGGCGCCCGCCACATTTTCCTTTAGCTTCCGCTCCTCGCCGCTCCCGAAAAACCGCGCCGTCAGCACACTGAACCCGAGACTCAGCCCATTAAAAAATCCGGTGAGCAGTGTGTACAAAACAGACACACTGCCTACCGCCGCCAGCGCTGTCTCCCCCAGAATCCTGCCCACGATTTTCGTATCGACCAGGCTGTAGCAAATCTGAAACAGATTGCCCAGAAACACCGGAATGGCAAACAGCAGAATCAACCTCACCGGTCTGCCCTCGGTGAGATTTAATGCAGTTTTTGAAGTTTTCATCGATTTCACACTTTCCTAAGCCCTTTCGGATAATGATTCTTCATGACCTGCCCGGCAAGCTTTCCCCAGCCAATGCTGTACCCTTTATACGTCATCAGGTACCAGCCCTTTTCCCCATCATGGCCAAGGGTCATTCCACTCAGATAAGCCCTTGCATTTTCTTCAGTTCCAAGCTCCATCGAACGCCTTACTTCATCCTGTTTTAATGCAAGCGCCAGCGCATGGGACGGCTCGAAACGGTTTTTTTTCAGCGTGCCAAGGTGGAGGCCTGCGCGAAGTACCTTCAGTCCTTTGATGGATGGCATACCCTCTGGCATCAGATAGAGCTGTTCGCCAAATTTCAGCAGACAGTCCTGTCTGTTTTCCAGCAAATCCACCTGCAGGGATTCCTGCCCGAACTGTAAAAATTCCTTGACATCTTTTGCAGCAATACCCTTTTGCAGGCCGTTTACCGGAACTGCCTGATATCCGTCCGGCACTTCCCCCTGCTTCCGCAATACGGCGAGATAATGTCCCTCTCCCTGAACCAGATGCGGGAACAGCCGAATCGTATGCCTTAACCCGTCACAGTGCCCGCCAAAATGCGCCCACTCCGGAACGCCCTCTGACATGCCCTCATACTTTTTCACTTCCAAAATCCCATAATCCGGATGGCGTCCCAGAAACCGCGCAATGCTCCCCTCATTCTCGGCTGGCGCAAACGTACAGGTCGCATACACCAGTCGTCCGCCGGGGCGAAGCATCCTGTCCGCACAGTCAAGAATCTCATCCTGCCTGTCCGCGCAGAGCTGCACATTCGCAAGGCTCCACTCGCCGCACGCCTCCTCATTTTTCCGGAACATCCCCTCGCCGGAACAGGGCGCGTCCACTAAAATGCGGTCAAAATAGCCGTCAAACATTTCCGCCAGACGCGGTGGCGCCTCATTGGTGACAAGGGCATTGCGGATTCCCATGCGTTCCACATTTTCCGAAAGTATTTTTGCCCGCGCCGGATGAATTTCATTGCAGACAAGAATGCCCCGGTTCTGCATATAGGAGGCAGTCTGCGTCGTCTTTCCGCCCGGTGCCGCACACAGGTCAAGGACGCGTTCACCCGGTGCCGCATCCAGATATGCCGCAGGCGCCATTGCGCTCGGCTCCTGTATGTAATACACGCCTGCATCATGAAATGGGTGCTTTCCGGGCGTACAGCCGCCGTCAGACCCATCATAATAAAATCCGTTTTTCTCCCACGCAATCCCCCTTAAACCGGAAAATGACGCCTTTTCCAAAAACGTCTCCCTCGTGCCCTTCAGCGCATTCACGCGAAGCGCCTGAAACCGGTCTTCCTCATAACTACGCAGGAAAGCAGGATACGCATCCCCTAGCATATCCTGCATCCTAATCATAAAATCCTGCGGTAACTGTGCCATACGCCCTCTTACCCTCCATGCCGTCAAACAGCCGCCACCTATACAGTCCCCTATGTCGCCTGCTGTCACAATACCAGTCCCTTGCTTTCGTCACAGCCAAGGATAATATTCAGGCACTGCACCGCCGCACCCGACGCCCCTTTTCCGAGGTTGTCAAAACGCGTGCTGACAAGCAGCCTGTCCTCATTTCCCGTCACATAAACCTCAATGCCGTCCCAGCCGGAACAGGCATTTCCAGCCAGAAAACCGTTATAATCCGCCTCCTTGCCAAACGGCATCACCTTCACAAACGGCTCCCCCGCAAAATAATCTGCAAACATCGTGTGCACCTTCTCCGGCGACGGCTTGCCCTTTAACAATTCCGTGTAAAATTGCAGCGTCACTACCATGCCGCTGTAATAGTCACAGATAAGCGGCGAGAACAGCGGCACCTTCTCAAGCCCCGTAACCGCCTGCATTTCTCTTAAATGCTTATGGTTCTGGCTCAGCGCATACTCACGCGGCGCATCAAACTCCTTGTCACGCCCATCCGCCTCGTAGACCGCAATCGCCTTCTTGCCTGCCCCGCTGTAGCCCGACATGGCAAATGCCGCGACCGGATAGTCTTTTGGCAGGATGCCCTCTGCCACCATCGGATATGCCGCCGTGATAAAACCTGTCGCATAGCAGCCCGGAACCGCGATGCGTTTTCCTGTCCTGATGGCATCGCGGTGTGCCCTGGAAAGCTCCGGATAACCATACGCCCAGCCCGGCTCCGTCCGGTGTGCCGTCGAGGTGTCAATTATGATGGTATTGTCATTCTCGACCATCGCCACTGCCTCCCGCGCTGCCGCGTCCGGCAGACAGAGAAATGTGATGTCCGACGCGTTGATATATTTTTTGATTTCCGCCGGATCCTTGCGCAGCTCGGAAGGAATCTTCAAGATTTCAATGTCATCCCTTCCCTCAAACCGCTCAAATATGCGCAGCCCCGTCGTCCCTTCACTTCCGTCAATAAAAACTTTTTTCATCTGGATACTCCTCTTTCCGAACCCCTGACAGGTTCCTGTATTCGTCATAAACTATCATAAGGCGATTGGCGGGAAATGTCAAATATTATCCATATGATACATATCCTCTAAACACACCAGCTTTACCCTGTCCCCGGCTGCATGCTCCACCACCCAGTCCGAAAATCCGCTTCTGGAAAAAAGCAGATACTGGACAACAGTATATGCATTGGAAATCAGTCCGTTTCTTTCCAAAAGGGCATCATAGACTTTTTTATCAACGATATTATTTTTGAACTTGCACTCGCCCAGCACCGCTTTCTTGGACGTTTTGTCGAGCCCCACCACATCAATATCTGTCGTTTCCTGCTTTCTGGGATTTGTCCCCCACCATTTGCCAACCGAGGTGACAGAGCAGTCCAGACCGCCGCACAAACCGACATTCAGTGTATAATACCGCGCCATGTCCCCAAAGACTTCTCCCATATATTCCGAAATCCTGCCTTTGACTACCTTTTGATAATACAGTTCTCCCTTTCCCAGCTCGATTGCCCCGACTGCGTCCGGCACAAACCGGTACCAGAATTTGAACACATTGTCCTTGAAACAATACTGCACCTTTCTTTTATTCGCCTCATCCATGAGCGCATACTCCTTCACGACAATTCCGTTGACAACAAGGTTTGACAGGGCATGTGACACGGTTGTCGGATCTGTGTGCGTCCTGTCCGCAATCTCATTGATTTTATTGGCACCGGAGGCAATCGTCTCAATCACGTCATTATACATGCTGATATTGCGAAATTCCTGCGTCAGAAGGTTGTTTGTCTCCTCGTACATATAGCCGGATTTTGTGTAAAGCTGCTCCAATGCCTTCAGCCCATTTTCCTTCCTATAAATCTACATATACCCTGCCTCCATAATTGAACAGGACGTCCATCCGCCTGCTGAATTATTTCATCTGGACGCCGCGCACAATAACTGAAACATAATTCAATGAATTTATTTCAATGAATCATGTTTCAGCTTATCATCGTTTTTCTGTTACGTCAACAGCCCATGCAGCACTATATTTTTTTATTTTACTGTCTGTCCCATCTCCCGGAACATGACGCAGCAGTCCTTTCCACAGAACGAAATCCCATAGCTGCCCGCAGTGTCATAGCCATCGTCTTCCAATTCCAGGGCATATTTTTTATCATGAATCTGCTGTAGCGCTTCCTCTGCCTTTTTTTCAAGTTCTTTTACCTTCTTTGTGGTTTTAAATTCCACAAATTATCCATGCTTTCATACACTTCGCCATACGTAATGTCCTCGTGGACAGGCTTTTCGAAAGTGCCGCCGTCAATCAGGCTCTCCAGTTCACTCTTTACGCTGTCATCCGCAATATCAATTTGCGCACGACAGTGTTGGATGAAGTGTCTACCCAATACGAACGAGGAAGCAGCTTTCCAGACATTTCCAAACACGCTCCATACATAATCAATCATCCATAGCATATACTATTATTGTAAACGAAAAAATTTATTGCTTAGTCCATACAAAAACGTATATATACTGGCGGTCGAAAAGACTGACCGCTTAGTATAAAGCAATGCACACCGCCGCATAGGGAAATGTGTCGCTTTGCGGCTACGGCTGGTGCGATACTCACGGCAGATATCATCTGTCGTGAGTACAATTTTATCGTTTGCAACTTCTGAATACAAGTTGACAAACTGTTCTGTTTGTTATATACTCGTTTCAGTGAATGAGTTACAGAAACTTGAGAAGCCTGTAACCCGGACGGCTCCTGCGGGGGCCGTTTCGTTATTAAGGAGAATTTATGGCTAGCAATACGTTCTGGGACTACAAATTACAAATCCAAAATTTAAAAAACAAACATCTGATTGTGGAAGATGATGCATACGCTATAGAAATTCTCAATAAAATAGGTTACTATGTGTTAATTAACGGATATAAAAATCCTTTCAAAAATCCCAATACCAACAAATATTTTACTGGCACCACATTCAATGATATATATCAGTTATATATTTTCGACGCAAATTTGCGAGAGACTTTTTTTAAATACATATTAACCGTCGAACAACATATTAAGTCCTCTATTTCATACCATTTTTCTGGCTTATATGGCTGTAGCATGGTTGATTATCAGAATCTTACCAATTATGATTATGGCTCACAAAAGAAACAGCTACAGCTTTTATTTCAAAAACTAAATGATAAGCTCACAGGTTCCCATGCATCCCCACAAGTAAAGCATCATCTTTCTTTATATAAAGATGTTCCGCTGTGGGTACTATCTACTGAAATGACTTTTGGTGAAACCGCCACTATGTATCGCTTTTTAAAGGGTCATTGCAAGACATTGGTATGTAACGATTTTGGACAAATCCGCCGTGCAGAGCTGGGAAAAATGTTGATACTTTTGACAAAAGCACGAAATATATGCGCTCATGGAAACCGTCTTTACAATTTTCGTACACAAGATAACATTCTTGATTGCACTGTGCACCAAAAATTAAAGATACCAAAAGTCAATTCCTTATATATGCATGGAAAATCTGATTTATTTGCCGTTGTCATTGCATTAAAATATTTACTCGCCCCAAAAGACTTTGAAACTTTTTATTTTGATATGAGAAATTTGTTAAAAATTTATTCATCCTCATACAATGTTCTCCCGGACATGGGCTTTCCCTCCAATTGGTCATCAATATTAAAGATATCAGTTTAAACAGAAAATCGTACACAATCTACTGTCGTTGCACAACAGCCTGTGTACGATTTGTTAAGCTCCTATTCCAGCCGAAACGTCACTTTCCAGTCCCCCTTCACCAGTTTCCCGGAATTATGAAAGATGCCGTACATGGAATAATCCGAGATTGCATCCATCTCCTCGATATACCAAAACTCATAGAACTGATAGCTCGTGTCCCCGACATCCTCATGCCAGCCCACACTGTGGTCACTGTACCGCTCATTTCCGTCTGCATCCCTTAAAAACAGCTCCACATGACGGTCCGACTCCCAGTTGTCGCCCATGCACATCTGGACGCGCAGCACGCCATCCATATATGCGATGGCGGTCACTGTAAAATCATCCGCCGCGCAGTCTGCTGCTTTTGTCCCATCCAGAACATACGCGCTGGGTCTTGGATCCGCTTCCGTGCCGGAAACGCACCGCAGTGCGTCGGGCAGCTCCTCCTCACGCACTCTGCCGCCGCTGCCGCTGAGCCCTTCCAGCTTTGTCCCCATGGAACGGACAGTCCCTGACAAGTCAACATCCCTGTTGTCCTTGGATTTGTCGCACAGGACAGCGTTCACCTGAAACTGGAGCTTATCGGGCTGATACGCGTTGTCGGACTGGACATTCACCTGAAAATACGCCTTGTCCTCCACCGCGTCATAGGTCAGGAAATGGCACCCGCCGACAATGCTGTCACTGGCATAGTCTGACAGATGATAGCTGTCAAACAAATCCATCTCGCCGTGCACCAAATCCTGTGTGCTGCCGTCCGCA
The DNA here is from genome assembly GCA_002490665.1 of Lachnospiraceae bacterium UBA7205. GTDB lineage: Bacteria > Bacillota > Clostridia > Lachnospirales > Lachnospiraceae > COE1. The sequence goes on from DKUL01000014.1 coordinate 7,705, forward strand.
TCCCGCATCGAGATGATAATTTCCGCCTCGTTTCCCGCTAAATGGATGGCTTCCACCTGCATTGTGATTCCCTGGCTGGTGCTGCTCTTCTCTATCGGGACAAGACGGTCTGCCAGCGCAGGCGAAAGATACGCCACAATTTTGTAACATGCCGGAATGTGCGCTGCACAGACCGGAACTGCCGTCACAAGGCACACAGCTGCCACCGCCGCTGCGAGCGCCGCCTTTTGCACAATCCTGTTTTTTATTCCCTTCTTCCTGCCGTCATTTTTTTCTGCCCACGCGACCATGCCCTCCACAAGCTCCTTTGGTGGCACGATGGCATCATACGCTTCCTTATATCTGCTCCCAAACATTGAATCCTCTCCCTTCCGTTTTCCAAAAAAATGTGCAAAATTAACCATCATTGCATGTCTTTCAGCAAAATGCCAAGCTGTCTTCTCGCCCGCGTCAGCCTTGTCCGCACCGTCGAAGCCTTTGCACCTGTGAGCTTTCCAATTTCCTCGACGGACAAATCCTCATAATAAAACAGGTGGATGACAACACGGTACTTCACCGGCAGGCGTTTCACGGCATCAATCAGAGCCGCACTGCTGTCATCCATCCCATATACTGACGCTTCTTTTTTTGCCGCGGCGTCAGCCATCTCCCCGCTCTCCATCGGCACCCGCCTTAGCATCCATGGCGATTTCCAAAAGTTTTTGCAGCAATTGATTGTCACCCGCAGAAACCACGCCTTCTCATGCTCGGCGCCCTGAAATGCCGGCTCCTTCTGCACATACCGCAGAAAAACCTCCTGATAAATGTCGTCCGCGTCGGAGCGGGTCCTGACAAGGGAGAACGCCAGCCTGTACACCTTGTCCGAATTTCTCCTGATAACCTCCTCATATGGGGAATCTGCATTTTTCCTTGTTTTTTCTTTGCGCATTGAAATCATTTTGTACCTCCTTGTAATAGGAATACAAAGCAGAATGGGAAAAAGCTACAAAAATGAAAATAAATGCAGCCTAAAGTTATCCTAAAGACTGCATTTATAAAAAAATCAATTTTACAAAAACACTTGAAAAGTCAGTCATTTTCCTGTAAGATTGATTCATATGGAGACGTACCGAAGAGGCCATAACGGGACTGACTCGAAATCAGTTTATCGGCGTTTTGCCGGTACGAGGGTTCGAATCCCTCCGTCTCCGTTTTTTTTATGCACATGGGCGTCCAAATGAAATATGTCAGCAAGCTGACGGACACCCGGCGCACGAGTAGGGGAATATGAATCTTCCCTACTCGATTTGCATTTTATTTCAATATCACTCCACCCGCACGCTGCTGCTCACGCCGTCCCTGCTGCGGTTCTTTGTGACAATCAGCTTCCTTTCTATCTGATCCTTTAATTCCGAGACATGGGAAATCACGCCGACCAGGCGGTTGCCCTCGGTCAGGTGCACCAGCGCTTTCATCGCCTGCGCGAGCGCCTCCTCATCCAGCGAGCCAAACCCCTCGTCCACAAACATGGAGTCCATCTGGATGCCGCCTGCATAGGACTGGATTTCGTCCGACAGGCCAAGGGCAAGCGACAGGGACGCCTCGAACGTCTCCCCGCCGGACAGTGTCTTGACACTGCGCTCTGTCGCGTTGTAATGGTCGATGACGCTCAGCTCCAGACCCGCCTTCTCCCTGCGGTTTTCGCTGTCCTCCTCGCGCTTTAGCTCATACTGCCCGCTGCTCATCGTCATAAGCCGCAGATTTGCCCGCCGCAGGATGCGGTCAAAGTAGGTCATCTGGATATAGGTCTCAAGCTCCACCTTCTGTTTGCCGCTCAGCATTCCGTTTGCAGTGTCTGACAGCGCTTTCATCCAGACATACTTCTTTTCGACGGCAAGAATGTCTTCCTGTCTGGACGTTACTTTTCCATAGATGTCCCTGTTGGTGGAGACGGCATTCTTCTTCTGGTCACGCCGGATGCTGCACTCCTTCTTATCCTGCTGCCACTTCTCCCGGCGCGCAAGCACTTCCTCCTCCTTTAGCTTCGCTGCCTCGCCAGCCTCGTCAAGCTGTTTTTTCAAGGTATCGACTGCCGCTTCCAGATTCCCCTTGCGGGTCCTGTATTCCTCGTACTGCTCCTTTGCTTTCTGGAATGCCGTTTCCAGCGCCTTTTTCCGGTCAGACAGTGTCTGAATATTCTGCTCAACCGCCTCCTTTGTCTCCGCGCCCAGCTGTTCTTGCAGATTGTCAATCTCATTTGCCAGATTCCCACATGCTGTCTCCTGCCTTGCCAGCGACACCTCCGCTTTCTGGATATCCTGGGCAAGCACCCTGATTTCTTCTTCAGTCTTTGGGCATTTTTGTTCCAGTGTCTGCTTCCGCACCAGCTTTTCACGGTTTTGTTCCAGCTCTTCCAGCAGCGTGTCCTGTTTCTGTTCCAGCCTGGACACAACGCGTTCAAACAAACCGCACAGCTCCTCCGCAGGCATCCTTGCAGGGTCAGACTGCGTCCCTACAGACCCAGGTTCCTGCTCGCCAAGGCTTGCAAAAAGCTGTCCTGTCTTCTCGTTTTTCAGGCTCCTGGCTGCTTCCAGTTCTTTTTCCAGCCTTGCAATTGTGTCATTACTATCAGAGACAGAATCCTCTGTCTGCTTCTGCTGCACTTCCAGCTGCCTGCGGTGTGCGATGGATTTTGACAGCAGCCCGGCGCATTCGGCGAGCATTTTCTGATAATTTTTCATCACCGAATCTGCCGTCTTGTCTGTCATGGTGATGTCCGTCCCATCATCTGTCACCTTGTCCGTCCCGGCTTCTTTTGCTTCCAGCGATTGTACCTGTCTGATATGTGCTGCCGCTTCGGCGCACAGCTTTTCTGCCTTGTCCAGTTCTGCTGCTGCCTGTTTTGCGAGCGTCCGCGACTGCCCTGTCAGCTCTGCCTGCTGTGTTGTCTGGCTGCCAAGCTGCTCCTGTAGTTTCCGCTTCTGTTCCTCCCCCTGTTCTGCCTCGCGCATCAGCTCCTCCTGGCGCACCTTCGCCGCAGCAGCCTGTTGTAGCTGTTTCCTGCACTTGTCCAGATTCTGCACCAGATATGCCGCAATCGCATTTTCTTCCTTTTCTGCCATATCGGATAAGGGAAGCCCCGCAAGCATCTGCTCCCACTGGCGGCGCTTTTCGTCAAGCTTGCCCTGCACCGCCGCAAAAGCCTGGCTTTCCTTTTGCAGCAGTGCATCCAGCTCATTCTGGTCAATCTCTCCCTTTTTCATCAGACCGTCCAGCTCTGTCTTTCGGCTCAGTTCTTTTTCCGTGTTTTTCACAGCCACGCCTAGTTCTTTTTCCCTGGTCTTAAGCTGCTGCTCTTTCTGCGTAATTTTCTCTTTTCGCATTGGAATGGAAGCAGTATCTTCACCGCCGAAAATACTTTCCTCTAATATATGGATATCCTGCTCCTGTTCCACAAGCCGCTCATTCAAGTTTCCTGCCGTGACGCTGAGCCTTTCTGCCTTTTTCTCCGCGTCCGTGAGCAGCGCCTTCTTCCGCTCGACCTCCGCTTTCTCGGGCGTCTTTTCCGGCATCCGGGCAAGCCTCTCATGATGCGTGGCGCCGCAGACGGGACATGCCATTCCCTCTTCTAATCCGCGCGCAAGCATGCCCGCCTGCGCGTCCAGAAAGCGCTGCTCCGTCTCCCTGTAGTCGGCTCCTATGCGCTCTTTTTCCGCGGCGGCATGCTGGTACGCTTCCTGCGCGACACGCAGTTCCGCCTCCAGTTTTTCCCGGTTTTTGATTTCCTCTGTCAGCTTCCTGCAAGCCTGCTTCTGCTCCGACAGTTCTTTTTGTTCCTGCGTAAGTTTCAATATGCGTGTGTCCGCATCCTTCACGTTCTCCCACTCGCCGCGCCATAACGCCTGCTGGTTCCGGTGTGTCTCTGCCTGCTCCTGCACAGCATGATACGCCTTTTCCCGCTCCGCCGCTTCCTTTGTAAGCACATTCAGGCTGTCCCGCTGGTTCTCAAACGCCGCAAGCTGTTCCTGCGCCGTGTCAGACTTATGCCGCCACTGGATTTCCTGTTCGCCTGCATTTTTCAGCTGTTCCAGCTCTGTCCTGCGCTGTTTTTCCGCCTCTTCCAGCGCCGTCTCCTGCCCGCGCAGCGCCTCGATGGCATCGGCTGTCTGCCGCAGGCGGGCTTCATAGTCTTTGCGTTCCTGTTCTGACTGCTGCAAAAGCTGTTCCTGCTCCGCCATCCTGCCTTGCAGCTCTTCTGTCACAGCCAATACAGCTTCCCTGTCGGAAAGCTGTGCCGCCTGTTCCGCAAGCTGTGCCAGCTGTCCTGTCAACGCCTGCGCGCGCTCCTGCGCCTTTTTTATGTTCTTCTCAATCTCCTGCTGGCGCGTCCGTTCCTGCTCCCAGCTGCTTTTTTGCCGCCGCAGCATTTTTAACTGCTGCTGTGTTTTGTCCCTGTCATTTTCCAGGCGCACTTTTTCCTCACCTGTGAGGGCAAGCGCCCGCAGTGCCTGCGAATCTGCCTGGAACGATGTCTCCAATGCCTGCCGCTGTTCTGCCAGTGCCTGCTTTTGCTCTGTGCCCTGTCTGACCGACTGGCGGATTTCCGCGAGCGCCTTCTCGGTCTGTTCTAATTTTTCAAATAATCCAAGATTCTTCTGCCGTTCCTTGATTTCCAGCGCAAGCTGCCCGCACACTGCAGCGTTTTGCTCCGCTTCCTGATAGCGCTCCTCCATCTGCTGCATTTCAGGTGCAAGCCGCTCCAATGATTCCTGATTTTGGGCAAGCGCGTCCTGCTGCTGCCGGATTTTGTGGATATTTCCGATGAGCTGGTTCTCACCCTCTATCTGCTTGTCCAGCGCACTGATTTCCTGTTCCAGCGCATCAAGCGCCTCCTCGTCGGCGAGGCACAGCTCGTTTAACAGCGCCAGCCCCTCGCCAACCCTGCCGTCAAATTTTTCCCTGCGCATCTGGCGCATTTTCTCCGCGGCGGGCGTATCCTGCGTGCACACGATACTTTCCATATACTGGCTGATGCTGCGTTTCAGTTCTGTATACTCCACCCACTGCGCCTTCGTCGCATCCTTAAGCTTTGCCTGCAAGGTCTGGTACAGCCCTGTCTTGAAAATCTGCCGGAAAATTGCCCCGCGCTCCTCCGTGCCGGCAAGCAGCAATTTCTGAAAATCTCCCTGCGCAATCATCGCAATCTGCGTAAACTGCCTGCGGTCAAGCCCGATCAGTTCCGTCACCGCCCTTGTCACCTCTTTGGACTTGGTGACAGGCGCCCTGTCATCAGGATAGATGAGCTCTGCCTCTGCCTTCTGCGTCGTGTAGCCCGTCCCCCTTCCCTTGGGGCGCTGGTACTCCGGATTGCGCCTTACCTGATAATGCCTGCCCCGGTACGCAAACGTAAACGCGACAAAGGTCGGCACGTCCTCCTTCGCATACTTGCTGCGGAACATGTCCGCCTTACGCACATCGCCGCTTGCCTCCCCATACAGGGCAAACACAATCGCGTCGAAAATCGTCGTTTTCCCCGCGCCGGTATCCCCGGTAATCAGGTACAGCCCCTGACCGCCCAGACGCTCAAAATCAATCTCCGTATTGCCCGCGTATGGTCCGAATGCACTCATAATCAGCTTCACTGGCTTCATTTTACGCTTTCTCCCTTCGTCTCTTGATTCTATGATGCGCACAGCCGCATTCCGCTATCTGCACTCCGCTATCAACCGTGACACAAACGCAGTCTGCTCCCCGCTCATCGGCTGGTTGTTCTGCATCTCATAAAACTCCGAAAACAGCTCCAGCTCTGATTTCTGCTCAATCTCCTCCGCACGCTCAATCACCTGGCTCTGCCGCGTCCTGCTGTTGTCATATTCCAGCCGCATCAGGTTGGGATAAATAATGCGCAGCTTCTGTAATCCGTCCGGGATATCCTCCTCGTCGGTCAGCGTAATCTGCACATAGTCTTCCGTGTCGGTGTCCTGATAAAAGGATTTCGCCGTCACTTCCAGATAGGATCCGCGGATTTTGCGCAGATCGTGGAGCGGAACCAGTGGCACAGTCGAAAGCACAATGTTTCCTTTTTCCCGAAGCTCCACCACGGTGACGGATTTTTCCTGCCCTGCCTCCGAAAAGGAATATTTTAACGGTGTCCCGCAATAGCGTACTGTCTCCCGCTTCAGGGACTGCGGGCTGTGGATGTGCCCAAGCGCCACATAGTCAAACGCGTCAAAGACATCCGCGTCGACATTGTCCAGACCGCCGACAGACACCTCCTCCGAATCACAGCGCCCCGCGCCTGTCACAAACTGGTGCGCAATCAGGATGTTGCGCCTGCTGCTGTCCACGCCCATGCGTTCAATCGCAAGCTTTACCGCATCATGATAGCTCTCCGGCATTGGTACCCCTTCCATGTCCGGCGCACCTTCCAGGGCATGGCGCACCACTGCCGGCTTGATGAACGGCAGCAGGTAAATACACAGCTCCCCATAGGTATCCTTCACGGTAAACCGCGCCGTGTCACCGCGGTAGACAGGCGATACAAACACGCCCCTGCCGCTCATCAGCTGCGCCCCAAACGAGATGCGCTCCGCGGAATCATGGTTGCCGCTGACCGCGTAGACCTGCTTTCCGCGGTCTGCCAGTTCGGTCAAAAACCAGTCAAATACCTGTACCGCCTCAGCGGACGGCACAGGCTTGTCATAGATATCCCCTGCAATCATGACACCGTCCGCCCGCTGGGCGTCCGCAACCGCGAGGATTTGCCTCAATATGTATTTTTGGTCTTCCAGCATGGAGAACTCATTGACGCGTTTTCCGATGTGGAGATCCGATATATGCAATAATTTCACGCCGTCCACCTCCGTTTTGCTTTTATCTATACTATACACGACTTTTCCTTTTCCCACAACACAAAAAGCACGCATCCTGCAATGTGTGCTTTTTGTGTTGACTTTCTCCTTTATTTTTATGAACCATCTGTAATTTTGAATTTCAGCGTCTTTGTACCATAAAATCTGCCCATACCCTGAATTGTCACCTGTGCGGTTCCTGCCCTGGTATTATTTTTGTATGCGGATATGATAATTTCACCATCCTTAAATGGTTCTTCATTGCCATATACAATTTTTTCGGGCGTAAGCGTCACGGGATGCCTGCCATCAAAAACTGCGGTGTCTTTCACCTTCAGCTTTTTTAAGCTGGTCAGTTTTGATGCAATACGGTAGGGCACTGTTTTTTCCCCCTTATAATCAGAGCCTTCTGCGGCACGGATAGTAAGGGTGAGCGAACTTCCTGCAGGTGCAGTGCTTTCATTCGGATCCCAAACCAAAATGTAATCTTTATCATTTTTCAATTTTACACCTGTATAATCCGTCACTTTTAATGCGGCGCGGCCTTTATCCTTTCTCGCGGCATCCAGTATCAGGTCGGATGGCACCGTGATACAGGTTAAAAGACTTGCCTCCACAATTGGTACATTTTCAAGAATAACCTTTCCTTCACATGCATTTTTCCCTGTCAGCTCGATTTTGACAGTTGTTCCTGCTTTCTTAGCCTTTTTGTCAGCATATGTATATTTTGTCTTATAATCGGTTCCCTCTCTTAGTGTAACACCTCCTATCGCAATTGTTTTGAGTTTCGCTCCCTTTGGGGAATATTCCACCCCTGACACAGCGTTTTTTATGTTTTCTTCATTCTCATCCAGCCCAAACGGTGTAATTGAAAATGCATACTGTACCGAGCCGGTAAAATTCCCTGTTCCTTTTACGGTAGCTGTTGCCGTACCCTTGGTATTGTTCCTCTTATAAGAAACCGTGTAATCCATGTTCTTCTTTAATACATAAGGGACATCGGATGAGGCGTTCAACGTCAGCACAAAGTCTTCCAACAGGACAGGGCTCCCCTTATAGGAGTACTCTTTCTTATATTCATTTGGTATGACGTCTTTTTTGATATTCGGCTTTTTAATCGTAAAGCTGAGTGTCTTTGTCCCGATATATGTGACGGGCTTTTCATCCTGCCCTGTCCCACTTGATGCACCCAGACCAATTATCATCACCGTTGCTTTGCCTGCATTGTAATTATTTTTGTACACTGTCTTATAGTGGATACCCTCTGTTACTGCCAAGCCTTTCACTTCCACCTTTGGTTCTATGGCATTGCCTGTAAAATATGCATTTTTAACATCGTCCTTGTTCAGGCTGAATTTCAGTGTTTTGATATCAAGCGTATTCTCGGATGATGCTTTTTTCCTGTCATATATGGTGTATGTCCGCGTGACAGAGCCTTGATAATTCCCCATAAAAGTTATGTTCAGGGTGTGTTCTCCCACAGATTTGTGGTCATCCGCCTCACCTGCCTCGTTCTTTTCAGGATACTCTGTATGATAATCAATGCCCTGTATTAGTTTCTCCTTCCCAAAAAAGACTTCCGGTCTGGGGTACTGGACTTTCTTATTAAAATATGCGGATGGTATATAGACTTGCAGTGCCGCATCCATATTTTCAGCTCTGCATGCCTTAATGTCATACTTTCCTTCCACTTCGCCGGCATAATTTCCACGGAAACTTATGAATGCTTCATGCTCCCCGACAGATGTGTAATCATCGCCTTCACTGGTATATGCCAGCGTGTAATCCGCATCCTCGGCAAGCCTCCATCCGTTATAGGTTATCTCTGGCTTTGCTTTTTGTTCTGTTCCGCTAAAATACAATATGGGGAACACAACTACAAGGCTTGTATCTTCCTGTTGGATGTCAAATGGGCGGATGGTATAACTTTGTGTTATTGTACCGCCGTAGTTTCCTCTAAAATGGATTTCCAGTGTATGCATTCCCGCCGCGCTGTAATCAGCGTCAGAATATACCACATCATAGTCTCGGCCTTCCACAAGCATCCTTCCGTTATAGGTTATCTGTGGCTTTGCCTTCTGTTCCTCATGATTGAAAATCAGTTCAGGTATGACGACTGCCAGCTTCTCGTCATCTGGATTCATTTCAAATTCGGGTTCGTCACTGCCCTGTTTTTTCGTGGTAAAAGTTCCTGTTTCCATGTCGCCCAGCTTACCATATGGATTCACAGTATACGTTATTTGATATTCATATACAGTCTCCGGAGTCAGTTTTGGAATGTCAATCGTCTTCCGGTACACATGGTCTGCCCCCTCCTCCATTGTATTAAACGGAACTTCGCGAAAATAACAATATTCTTTATCATCATTGTTACAGCGGTATAAAGTAATATTTGCTGCCACTGTCCTGTCAGGAATGACACCATTTAAGGTCAGGCTCGCATACCCGGACTGGGGAATGATTTCCGCCTTTTCCCTGATGACCTCCTCTGCCGTCCTTGTGTAGAAGGTTTTATATCTGCCGCTGCTTTTGTCCGTCACCACGCCCTCTGAAAAATCTTTTCCAAAAAAAGAGACATAATACTCATATTCCGTCGCTGCCTTGAGACCATTCAACTGAATCAGTGCGCTGCCTTCCGCGTCAATGATGCAGCATTCTTCCCATCTGGCATCCTTTAGGTACTTTATCCACTCCTGCTGCCCTTTCTCCCTGTAATAAAATGTCAGCATGTTTATGCTCTCAATTTTTTCACTCATGGACACAAAGATGTCCGCACCGCCTGCATAACGCTCCTTGACGGAAAGTTCCTTCAATGTGATATTGTCCGCAGAACCTGTTGTAAATGTATAACTGTTGTCCTCTAATACACCCACACGATACTGCTCATCTTCCGACCCATATTCCCGGTAAAGATAAACGGCATAATGATATTTTGTACCTCCCTCCAGGGCGTCAAATATAAGCTTTCCTGTGTAGGCATTCTGGCTGCTAAGCCTGATTTCCTCCGTATACTGCCCTGTGTCCGTCTTATCCGATGTCGTCCAGTATCTCGCGTATGCACGGAGTTCTTCGCCCTCCAGCGTATTGCCAGCCGTGATTTCCGTCTCAGCCTTTGTAGTGCCCATCACTGTGTTTTTCAGAGTGACTGTTCGCCCTGAATTTGGTATGGTGCACTTCTCCATCACGGTAATCTGCGCCAAATCACTGTTTCGGTAAAGCAGTATTTGACAGCCATCTTTTCCCATGCCAAGGTATATGTCTTCCAACAGGCAGACCACAAGTTTTCCTGTCTGTTGTGCCTCCACCCCTGTTATCTGCGCACTGACGCTTGTATCGGAAGCTGCGCCGTAACACTCCCCATACCGGTAATAAGTATAGTCGCCATTTTCTTCCGCCAGCGCCGGAGCCAAAGCCAGATGCAGTCCTTCTGGTATCGTCCCAAGCGTTACCGGCACGGTCAGGGAAGGCGCTTTATCAGAATCAAGGTCATAAGTGACAGCATCCGCTCTGGCCGTGATCTGTCCTGCCAGCTCCTGCACATCAGGTTTTGGCGTAAGCTTCTGTCCTTTCAGCACCAGATAACCGTGCTCCCCATTCTCATTAACGTCAAACCGCACGTCAAATTCTTTTTCTGTCTGGAAGTCCTTAAATTCTTCCTGCTGCCCATCATATACTGGCAGATACCACGAGTACAGGAATCCTTCATCTGTCCCCTGCTCTCCTACAGAGTATACATTATATCCCTTGCCGTCCTGTACTACCATTGGATGCCCAATATTAAAACGTTTTGGCATTTTTATCACGATATACTGGCATCCCGCGCACATGGTAACCTGTCTGAGCGTCTCCGGTATCTCCACGGTTACAGTGCCCCCTGTAAGTTCTGTGACCTCTGTGTTTTCTGACGGCTCGCTTTCAGCGGACGGCTCCCTGATACGGATTCCTAATCTGTATGATGCGCCAAAATCCAGTCCTGACAGAACCCATGTCCTATTAACACCAAGTGATGTCTCCTGTCCCCCCGCTGGTCCGGCTTCAGCCCACTCGCCATCCTCCTGCCTGACGTAAAAGTGCACTTCCACGCAATTTTCTGCCGTGCCGACATCTGTGTGTCCGGCTTTTGTAAACTGTGCAGACAGCGAGAATCCTCCATATGACGATTCTGTCTGCCATTTTACCTGATAATCGCCGACCTGTTGTTCATAGCTACCTTCCATGGATTTTGTATGGACGGTTTCCGCATGCAGCACCACTTCTTCGCCCTCATGGTAATACCCAAAACGTACTTCCACAAAATACTCTGTATCCGGTTCCAATCCTTTCAGTTCTATGTATCTTTTTTCTGACGCGTCCGCTGACATGCCACTCATGGATTTCCATTCCGTATCCCCTGTTTTCCGATAGTATATTTGGGGTAAAATACCCCCGATGGAATCCGTCTCCATACCAACCGTTATTTTACTGATACCCTGCGTGATATCAAAGGTAATTCCCGATAGCTGTACCACTGAAATCTTATAACTGCCTTTGACATGACTGCCCTCGCTGTCATCCATTGTGCCTGCCTTGATATAGCGTGTCTGTCCCTCTTTTGCATAAAAAGTCATGTTTGTGCCATTATCATCATCTCCCCAGTACTCTCCTGATATCTGACGATACAGAAAAAAATACGGCTTCCATTCCATATTTGCATCCGCCTGCGGCTCACTCGAGCGAATTTCATAAAAACCGCTCTTTGGCGCCTGAAATATCAGCCACTGCGCATCATTGTCATTAACATTCTTTATTTCATATGTATTTCCAACAGAAATATCCATTGCCGCACGTACTGTCCTTGCATATACGGGAAAATCCTGTGGTAAATCACTATTTTGTAATTTTACAAACAGGTATATATTCTCGCCTTTGGACATATTGCGCTCCAGCCTGAACCCATAGCTATAATCAAATGCCAGCAGCGGGTCTTTCACCTCGATGTCCTCCAGCCGATCCGGAATATCCGTCAAACTGACTTTATCCGAATACATAAAGCAAAATGCCGGACTTAGATTGTCATCCTCATTGTACTCCCATCCGAACCGATAAATACCATCCTCAGGCGCAGTAAACTGAATCCACTGCCCTTTATCCCTTGTGACACCTTCAACCATTACGGTGGAATTGTTCTCAAGTATGAGCGTCGTGCCGGTATCAGCGGCACGCTCGTCCGTCTGCATTGTTTTCTCCTGTGTTTCAAGCTGTTCTGACTGCTCTGTTTCTGTCTGTTCCGTTTCTGTCTGTTCCGTTTCTACATCCGACATTTCCACAGACTCTGACATTTCTGCCGATTCCGTCTCCTGTTCTGTTCCTGTGGCTGTCTCTGATTCTGCCGTTCCTGATGTGGCACCATCCTGTGTTCCCACTGTTTCAGTAGTTGTTTCGCTTTCCATACTGCCTTGCGTCTCCACTGCAGTGATTGTTTCACTTTCCGTGCCGTCCTGTGTCTCCGCTGTATGTGGCACTATCGTGGCTGTTTCCGAAATCTGCGGCTGTTCTTCTGGTAAATGCCCTGTCTGTTCTTCCAGCTCATCCTGCCAGTGTTCCTCCGCCTGTATCTTTTGCGTCTGCAATCCCGATGTCTCCATGGCAGACACTGGAACCGGCAGGCTCTGGAATACCATGCCCATGCACAAAACTGCTGACCAGAAACGCTGTTTCCATTTCTTTTTTATCATCTTTTCTCCTTTCCGCTGTGGTGGACTGATAGATACTGTATTTTGCTATACAGTTCTATAGTAATTGTTTTTTAGTTATTATAGTATTGTAAGGATTATTTTATCATTTTTTCTCTTCCTTTTCAATGATTATAGTAATTATATTTTAAAGCTTATAGTAATTTGCATGCATCATTTTTGCAAACTATAGTTATACTAAAACCATTACTATTGCAAAGGCAGGAGCAAAGATGAACATGGATGATGTACAAATCGGGGAACAGATTCGATACTATCGAACCAGAGCAGGAATCAGCCAGGAAGCGCTTGCACTCATGGCGGAAGTCAACCCTGCCTATGTCGGTCAGATTGAACGCGGGCTCAAAAGTCCTACCATCAATACCGTAAAGAAAATTGCAAATGCGCTGGGCATCAGCCTAGCCTCTCTGTTTTCACCCATTCCGGATTCTGCCGTGCAGGAATCTGAAATCAGAAAGCATGCGATGGAAAAAATAATGCTGTCGCTTGGCAGACTGAATGACAGCGAACTGGTTCTGTTCTCGCAGACCATATCGGATATTGTGAATTTCAGGAAACTTCCTTAGCGCAAAATGGGCATCCATGGAAAGGTTATCTGTTAACAATCTTTCTATAGGATGCCCATTTCATTTTTTATTTTTTCCACTGCTCTATCACGCAGCTGTGCGGTTTGTCCACATTATCTTTATTATAGTTTATTCCTACAAGCAGTATTGCCCCGGTATATTTTTCAAGCGCCTGTGTGTAGTTCCTGTCCTTAATCTGGCGTATCGCGGAGTCCGCGGTTTTATCGTATTTGAGCTCAACCACCAGCGCGGGCTTATCCGTGTGCGGCAGCGGCAGGAATACAATATCCGCAAAACCATTTCCTGTGGGAAGCTCGCGTATCAGTGTGTAATCCTTTCTTGCACTGTAATAGGCAAGCCCGATTGCGCAGCTCAATGAATTTTCATCATTGTACGTCAGTACGGATGCGACTTCCATATGTGCCCTGTCGAGCGCTTCCGCAACACTTTCCTGATGACCGTTTAAGGTATCGTTTAAAAGCTTTTCCGACGCCTTTAAGACATTCATGACCTCTTTCCAGCCGCCCACGCTCATCGCATTCTCAAATTCCTCTATGATTTCTTTGTTTGGAATAAATGCTTCCCTTTTTCCCATGTCATACGCGAGATAACCCAAATGGATTAACAGCGTAAGCACATCATCCTTCACTTCAAATGTACGCATATCATTCCTGAAGCTGCGCGTGTTAACTCTCACACGTCCGCCGCCAAGCATATGCACAATGTCAGACCGAAGTCCGTCAAAGTCCATGTCCATATAGATTTTCAGCGCATCATAAACTTCCGTCGAGGTCCAGTAATTGGAAAATCTGTGGTTTAGCATCGCTTCCACTACAGACCTGGGATTATAAATATGCTGAAATTCCATAAACATATATCCGTCATACCAGCTTCCTGCCTCTGCGAAATCCATGCCATACTGCCTACACAGTTCCTTTACTTCATCCTGTGTAAAACCTGTGTATTCCTCCAACGCCTTCTGGTCGGTCATGGAATATTCCCAAAACATATTGAGCGCGGAATGTTCCCCATACTTTTTTACAGGCAGAATCCCAGTCATGTATGCAAGCGCGACATACGGCTGGTCCTTTATCAAGTCCCTCAGGAAATTAAGATACACCCGCTGCATTTCCTCGGATTCCTGCCGCTCACGCATCACACAGTCCCACTCGTCGATTAAAAAGACAAACTTCCTGCCTGTCTCGCTGTAAATCTGTTCCAGTGCTGCTGCAAGGATTGTCTCATCCTCCGCAAACAGTCCGCCATATACTTTGCGGATATCTGCAATGACTACATGTTCCAGGTATTCTGTCACTTCCTGTTTCCTCGCGCGAATCAGAAACTGCTGCATGTTGAGGTAAATCACGTCGTATTGATTCAGATGTTCCTCAAAACTGTCGTTTTTTTCTATTTTCCGCCCTCTGAATAATTCCCTTGAATCGCATCCGCAGCTGTAGTAAGCTGCAAGCATTTTAAGCGCCATGGACTTTCCGAAACGGCGCGGCCTGCTGACACAGATACATTTTTGCTGCGTATTCATCACCTTGTTCGCATATGCAATCAGTCCGGTCTTATCCACATAAATCTCAGAATGAACGGATTCCTTAAAGCCCTCATTATCCGGATTCAGATAAATTCCCATAAAGCCACCTCCCTGCCCGATTTTCTCTCCTACACGACCGCCTCCACAATCGTCTTTCCGCCAATGCGGATTTCCTTCACTCCGGTCTCTTTTTTCCGGTTAAAATTAAAGCTGAGCAGATAGCCCTTATCCTCATGGTAATAGTCAAGATATTCCGTGAGCTGTTTTTCCCCTCTTTCATTATACTCGTTTCCACGCCAGATTTTCAGCTCTATGATAAACTGCTCCCCAAGGTAATCAACAATCACGTCCGTGCGCCTTGCATCCCTTGTCTGTGCTTCCAGGTAATAGTTTCCTGTTCCGTTTATAATCGGTTTTAGATAAAGAAGAAAAAATTTGCGTCCATACTTTTCAATAAAGATTTCATCCTCTTTACTGTAGATATCGTGAAAATACTCTACAAATTTTTTCAGGACCAAATCCATGTCAAGTCTGTTGTTTTTGATAAAAGCAATCCTGTCGCTGTCGCCCCTTAAGTATACATCGCTCTTGCCGGCTTCTTCTGTCATAAATAAATTTAACAGATACATTTCAAAGATACGGTTTGCAATCGCTACCTGTCCGTTTCTTTCCGTGAGAAAGCCAAACATCAGCCCCATACTGACAGCCTTTTCATCCGGGCTGAACGGTATCTTTAAACCCTGATAAATGATGTTTTCCAGCATAGTGCGCAGCTCCTTATACAAGTCCAGCTGCCTTACCATACTTTCAAACAGCGGAGTGCTCACTTTTAACATATTTTTTACAGTCTCCGTGACGCCGTTTTTAGACCATGCTTTCTCAGGGGTTTCAAAATTTTCATATCCTGTTAAATCCTCGTCAATATACTTACAGATAGTCGATACCAGAACCGGATACCCTGACGTATATGCGTAAATTTCCTCTGCAACAGTATGGATATCCATTCCGGTCTGGTTGTCTGCCTCATACTCTTCCAGCATTTTTGCAATCTGCTCCGTTGAGAAATTCATATTTATCTTAAAATCAGCCGCAATGTTCCATGGACTGTTGTATTGATGCTCTGACTCGGGGCGCAGTTTTAATTTCAGGTTTTTGATGCTGTAGACTCCTGCAAGGATTACCGAATGAAAAATCGGCATTTTATCCCGCTTTAAATAATACCCCCTCAGCTGCGCCAGGAAATCAACAAAAACCTGATTGTTTGAGGCACTGTCAACCTCGTCTATCATTAGCACCACAGGACGTGAACCCATCTCGCACATCCTGCTCAGATACTCAAACAATTCATCCATTCCGGCATCAGGCTTGTTATTCTTTAATTCTGTCAAAATGCTGCAAAATTTTTCCTTATCTTCAAATTCCATACTCTTTATTGCAGTCAGAAGCTTATTGGCAAGTCCCTTTACAAATGAGGCATCATCTGCAAAAGTACTGGTAGACATCTGCTGAAAATCAAGCGACAGCACAATATAGTCATTTTTTAAATACTCTTCAAGCGCGGCAAGCGTCGTCGTCTTCCCATACTGTCTGCCCCTGTTGATGACAAAATAGCTGCCATAGTCCACATAATCTTCCCGAATTTTTTTTAATCTGTCATCCAGTCTCACCATGTAGTGTCTTTGTGGATTACAGCAGCCCGTCACATTAAATCTTCGTTTCATGCCGTCCACCTCCGTTTTGTTTTTATATATACTATACAAGATTTTTTCTTTTTTCACAATATAAAAGCTCTCATTCCATCGCTGATACAGTCCAGGTTCTTCCATTCAAAAATCCTACACGACCGCCTCCACAATCGTCTTTCCGCCAATGCGGATTTCCTTCACTCCGGTCTCTTTTTTCCGGTTAAAATTAAAGCTGAGCAGATAGCCCTTATCCTCATGGTAATAGTCAAGATATTCCGTGAGCTGTTTTTCCCCTCTTTCATTGTACTCGTTTCCACGCCAGATTTTCAGCTCTATGATGAACTGCTCCCCAAGATAATCGACAATGATGTCCGTGCGCCTCTCGTCCCTTGTCTGTGCCTCGATATAATAGTTTCCTGTCCCGTTGATAATCGGTTTAAGGTATAGCAAGAAAAATCTTCGCCCGTTATCCTCTATAAACCTTTCGTCGTTCTGTCCGTAAATATCCTCAAAAGCCGTCACAAACCTGCGCATGACAGTATCCATGTCAAGCCTTCCGTCATGAATAAAGTAACTTTTATCCCGCTTTGCTGACTGGATGATTGTGCTGGAAAGCTCTTCCTCCGAGTAAAAATAATCGTAAAGCCGCGTCTCAAAAATACGGTTTGCTATCTGCACTTTTCCGTTTCTTTCAGTGGCATAGCCAAACATGCATGCCAGGTTAATCTCCTTTGCATCCGGATTATACGTAAATTCTCTTCCCTGAAACAGGATTGCCTGGAACATCTTTTTCATCCCCGGATAGTCATCAAGATGACGGATCATGCTTTCAAACAACGGGGTGTTCTCGACCTGTATGCTCTTGACAGCCCGGGCGACTCCATGCTTCGACCATGGTTTTTTTTGACCGTCTGATGCATCATCCTCTAAGATATCCTCATCAATATATTTGCATATGGCTGATACGAGAACCGGGTATCCCGATGTATATGCATATATTTCCTCTGCCACGGACTGTATGTCCATGCCGGTATGATAATCATCCTCGTACTCCTGCAGCATGCCGGCAATCTGTGTCGCTGAAAAGCTCATGTCAATTTTAAAGGAAGCCGCGATATTCCACGGACTGTTGTACTGGTGCTCTGATTCAGGGCGCAATTTTAATTTCAGGTTTTTGATGCTGTAAACCCCGGCAAGGATTACCGAATGGAAAATCGGCATTTTATCCCGCTTTAAATAATACCCCCTCAGCTGCGCCAGGAAATCAACAAAAACCTGATTGTTTGAGGCACTGTCAACCTCGTCTATCATAAGCACGACTGGCTGTGCGCTGTTTTTGCACATCCTGCTGAAACCCACAAACAAATCCTTAAGGCTGTTGCTGTCTCTGTCCAGAATCTCTGTCAGTGGCTCTATCAATTCTTTCCTGTCTCCCAGTCCATTCATTTCAAGCGCCTCGAGCATTACATTTGCAAATGCATGCGTAAATGTCGGGGTATCCGCAAAATCCTCCGTTCCCATCTGCTGAAAATCAAGCGACAGAACAATATAATCGTCCTTTAAGTAATTCTCCAGCGCAGCGAGCGTCGTCGTCTTCCCATACTGCCTGCCCCTGTTAATGACGAAATAACAGCCATACTCAATATAATCATTCTTTATCTTTTTTAACCTGTCATCCAGTCTCACCATATAATGACACTGTGGGTTACAGGAACCTGTCACATTAAATCTGCGTTTCATAAAGTCCGCCTCCAGTTTTCTTTTATATATACTATACACGACTTTTACTTTTATCTCAATACAAAAAGCACTCATTCAATGGCTGATATGAGTGCTTTTCTGGTTATTTTAAATTTACTTTTTTGGATACTTCCGATCCTGCAAAATCGCCAAGACCGGTTATCTTAATCTTGATTTTATTGCCCTTTGCAGCGGATGCGTCCGGCGTTACCGTGTAGTGTATGCATTAATGCTTTGCGTCCATTTATCACTAAATGTTTGCCTTTTATATTATCACACTAATTTAATCTATGCAATACTTTTTTGGAATATTTTTCAACTTTTGTTTATTTCTCCAATCGTATTCATAATCCGGAATTTGACGTTTTAATATCCTGCACGACCATCTCCACAATGGTTTCTCCGTCAATGCAAAAGTAATTTGTGCAGCCTGCGCAAATCCGTTCCCAGTCCTATTTCCACTTAAACAGCACAAATCCCCCAATGGCAACCAGTGCGCCAATGACTTTCCGCCAGCTAAACGGCTGCTTTTCCACGCCGAACATCCCAAAGAGCTCAATCAGGTACGCGACGATAAGCTGCGCGATGACAATCAGCATCACCGCCTTTGCCGGTCCCAAGGCATCCATGCTCTTGATGACGGTCAGCGTGATAAACGCCCCCATCGCCCCGCCAAGCAGGAAATACTTCGGCTCCACGGCAAGCACGTCCCGAAAGGACGTCCTGTCCGCAAACAGCCATGCCACGATGCACACGAGAAATGCCGTGAACTGCACAAACGCGTTTGCCGCCCACATGCTTGACGCTTCAGTCACTTTTGTATTAAACACACCCTGCACGCTCATCAGCGCACCTGAAATCATTGCAATCAAAAATCCAATCATAAGACGCAAACCTCCTCAATACAACTATCCGTTTACGCTTATCATTGGATTTTTTGGTATATTTTATACTTCTATTGTGACGGTTCCTGCTGTGTTTCCGGCGTCACATCCAGCTCGCCGGTTCCTTCCTCGTATTCCACCGCCGGAAGCAGCTCTACCTGTGGATCCTCTATGGGTTCTTCCGTCACTGGCTCCCCTGCAAGCTGGGTTTTTATCTGTTCGGAAAGCTGCCGAATCTGCGTGTTCGCATCCGCCCCCGCCCAGACTTTTGCAAAACAGATTTCCAGCTCAACCCAGAAGTTCCCGGTTTCAAGCATCTTCGGCATCGGAACCGACTCCTTATAGTTTTCCATAAACGCCGCCACATGCTCGTTCTCATAGGTTTCCCTTGTCACCGACGAAAGTTTTCCTGTCATGCCATACAAATCGGCGCTGGCGTTTTTAATCAGGTAATCCATAAGGCGCAATGCCGACTCCTTATGCTCGGAATAACCGTTAATGACAAGTGCGTTTGTCACGGACATTCCCCTTGTCGTAAGCTCCTGGTTAATATCAGGAAGCTTGGCTATTCCGTATTCAAAGCCAAATGCACCGTTTGCCGCAGCCTCATCAAGCTTTCTGATACAGTCGCTCGTGGCGATGGTATAAATCGTCTTTCCCTCCTGAAATTCCTGCATGATTGTATCGTAGTTGGTCTCCTTGGTATCAATGGAAAAGAACTGGTTGAGTTCCTGATAAACCTTCAGGCTGGAAACAGACTCTGTATTATAAATGTCAATCTGTGACTTGTCATCCCCTGCCGCACCGCCTACTGATATATAGTTACCCATAAAAAAGTAATTATAAAAGATGTCCGACACATCCCACCGGAAGAAATACTCCACATTTTCTGGTGTGGAATACTGGTCTGCAAACGTCAGGATGTCCACAATGGAGGCGGGAACAAGCTGTTCTGCCGTCACCATTTCCTCCGCGCCCTGCACGCTCTCTGTGTTTTCCGAACCGTCTTCCCCGTTTCCTACTCCGTTTGCATCATCGGCAATCTGCTGCAGATACGTCTTGTTGTATAGCAGTGCGCTTGTCTCAAAGTACATCGGACATGCCACAAATTTTCCGTTGTAGCTTACTGCATTCCGTGCCGCCTGGTGAAACAGCGGTTCCTCATAGACTGGTGCTGTTTCAGGAAGCTGTGTCGCAAGTCCTGCCAGATATGCTTTCTCAAGGGTGTCGTTACTCATAATATAGATATCCGGTGTATCCTTCTGCTCATCCAGGCTCGCCGTGTTGATGGCCTCCAGGTATTCCAGCCCCGACACCAGCTGCGCATCCACACGGATATCCGTACTGTCATAAAATTCCAGCACCTTGCTGTTGAGATAATCCGTCAGCGCATCGTCCGTGTACCACAAATGTATGGTTTCCTTTCTGCCGCCCAAATCCGATAAGGAATCCCCTTTTTCAGGCAGTGCCTGAAAAAGAAAAGCGACGGTCAGGATGACCAGTGCAGCCGCAAGGACGGCAGCAACGCCAATCAGTCTCTTTTTAATTTTCTCGTGTTTCATCTAACTTCCTCATTCTGTTTCATTTCGGAAAAGCATGCATCCACAATTCCTATCATGTTATCCACATCTGTCTTTGTCACAATCAGCGGCGGGATAAACCGGATAATGTTCGTGCCGGCATTAATCAGCAAAAGCCCCTTTTCTATCGTCCTGTTGATAATTTCGCTCACCGGCATGTCACATTCCAGTCCCTGCATCAGGCCGACACCCCTATGTGCCTTGATATGGTCATGCCTCGCTGCCAGTTCATCTAATTTTTCATACAAGTAAGCGCCCGTCTCATTCACATTCGCTAAAATGTCCTGTTCGTCAAACAAGTCAATCACTTTTGAAATCGCCGCACACGCAAGCGGGTTGCCGCCGTAAGTCGTCCCATGGTCCCCGCTAGTCAGCGACTGCTGCGCCACCCTTTCCGTCATCATGAACGCCCCGACCGGGACACCGCACCCAATCGCCTTGGCGCTTGTCATAATATCAGGCTTTATGCCGTAGCGCTGCCATGCGAACATCGTACCCGTCCGCCCCATGCCGCACTGAATCTCGTCCAGAACCAGCAGGATATCCCTCTCGTCGCAAAGTGCCCGCACCTGCCGCAGAAACGTCTCCTCTGCCGGATAAATGCCACCCTCTCCCTGAACCGTCTCAAGGATAACCGCACACGTCTTATCCGTCACCTGTGCCCTGACACTCTCAAAGTCATTGAAATCGGCAAATTTAATGTTGCCAATCAGCGGCTCAAACGCCTCCCTGTAATGCGGATTTCCCGTCACGGCAAGCGCACCCATCGTCCTTCCGTGAAAGGAATGGTTCATCGCAATAATCTCATGGTCTGTGTGTCCGTCCCGCAGAAACGCATATTTTCTTGCCGCCTTGAGCGCACCCTCGACCGCCTCCGCACCGCTGTTGGTAAAAAAGACTCTGTCCATGCCCGAAACAGCTTTCAGCTTCTTTGCCGCCTCGATTGCCGGAATATTGTAATAGTAATTTGAGGTGTGAATCACCTTGTCAATCTGTGCCTTCAGTGCATCGTTGTACACCTTGTTGTTATAACCGAGCGCAAACACTGCGATACCTGCCACAAAATCAAGGTACTTTTTTCCCTCGATATCGTACATGTACATCCCGTCGCCCTTCTCCCACACAATCTGATAACGGTTGTAGGTGTGAAGCAGCGCCGCCTCCGCCTCGTCAATATATTCCTTCATATTCATGATACTTCATCCTCCGATTACTCAATATCCATGTGGTCCAGATCCTCGTCCTTGACTATCGCCGTACCAATACCATTTCTGGTAAAGACCTCCAGCAGCAGACAGTGCGGAATCCGTCCGTCAAGTATATGCACGCGGTTCACGCCGTTCTTGATTGCGCTGGTGCAGTTGCCAAGCTTGGGCAGCATGCCGCCGCCGATAAAGCCGTCCTCAATCAGCTTCTCTGCCTGCGTCGCCGTGATTCTTGAAATAAACGAGGATTTGTCGTTGATATCCTTGTACAGACCCTCGATGTCCGTCAAAAAGGCAAGCTTCTCCGCGCCGACTGCCTTCGCAATCGCACACGCCGCATCGTCCGCATTGATGTTGTAGGTCTGAAAATGCTCGTCGAGGCCGATTGGCGCCACGATGGGCAGAAAGTCCTTTTCAATCAGGTCAAACAGCACCTTGGGATTGACTTCCTTGATGTCACCCACATAGCCAATGTCCTGTCCGTCTGCATACTTTTTTTCCACCTTCAGCAGTCCGCCGTCCTTGCCGCTGACGCCTACCGCCTTCACGCCAAGCTCCTGCACCATGGTCACTAGACTCTTGTTGACCTTGTTCAGCACCATCTCCGCAATCTCCATCGTGGCGTCGTCCGTGACACGCAGGCCGTTTACAAACTGCGCCTCCATGCCGACCTTCTCCACCCAGCGGCTGATTTCCTTGCCGCCGCCATGCACGATAATCGGCTTAAAGCCTACCAGCTTTAAGAGTGTCACATCCTTGATGACATTCTTTTGCAGCTCCTCGTTGCTCATGGCGCTTCCGCCGTATTTTACGACAATGTATTTCCTGTTAAATTTCTGTATGTAGGGAAGCGCCTCAATCAGCACCTCTGCCTTTGACAGAACCTTGTTCATATCCTGTTCGTTCATTCGATTTCCCTGCTCCTTTTTCCATACTCCGTTAAACCGTAACCGTCTCCTGTTATAGGCATCAAGCCCTAAACTTAACTCCTATAATCCGCATTGATTTTCACATAGTCATACGTCAAATCACAGCCCCACGCCGTCGCCGTCTCCGTTCCCATCTTCATGTCAGCCAGCACGGTCACCTCCGGCTCCGACAAAATCCTTGTCGCTTCCTCCTCGCTGTAGTCTGTCGCCATGCCGTCTTTGTAAATCAGCAGCTTTCCGGCTTTACTCTCAAAAGAAAGCGCCACCTTCCCCGGGTCGAATTCCACACCGGAATAGCCAAGCGCACATAAGAATCTTCCAAAATTCGCATCATGCCCATAGATTGCAGCCTTGCAGAGGCTCGAGCCAATCACCGACTTTGCCAGAATGCGCGCCTCCTGCTTTGTCGCGGCATTGATGACTGTCGTCTCGAACAGTGCCGTCGCGCCCTCGCCGTCCCCTGCCATCTTTCTTGCAAGGTAAGTATTGACAAAATCAAGCGCCTCGCAGAATGCATCATAGTCGGCACCCTTTTCTGTAATTTCTGCATTTCCGGCAAGACCGTTTGCCAGCAAAAGACAGGTGTCGTTTGTCGAAGTGTCGCCATCGACGGATATCATGTTATAGGAGTCGATGATACTGCTGCTTAACGCCTCCTGCAGAAGCGGCTTGCTGATTGCCGCATCGGTTGTGATGTAGGCGAGCATGGTGCACATATTCGGGTGAATCATGCCGGATCCCTTGCTCATGCCGCCGATGGTCACTGTCTTTCCGCCAAGCTCAATGGTCACCGCGATTTCCTTATTGACGGTGTCGGTCGTCATGATTGCCCTGGAAGCCGTTGTCCCAGCCTCGGCAGAACCATCCTTTGCTGCCACAAGCATTTTGATTCCCTCATTGATGCGCTCCATCGGAAGCTGCATGCCTATCACGCCTGTCGAGCCGACAAGAACCGCATTTTCAGGAATCTGCAAAAGACCGGATGCGGTCCGTGCCTCCTCACGGCAGTAGTCCATTCCCTGTTTTCCCGTACATGCATTCGCAATTCCGGCATTGACAATGACAGCCTGTGCATAGAGGCTGTTCTCCACAATCTCCTTGTCCCACATGACAGGCGCTGCCTTGACCACATTGGTCGTAAACGTTCCAGCCGCCCTGCATGGCGCAGTACTGTAAATCAGCGCCATGTCCATCCTGTCCTTATATTTAATGTTTGCCGCAGTGCCTGCTGCCTCAAATCCCTTTGCAGCGGTCACGCCGCCCTGTATCTGTTTCATATCCATATCCTCCATTCGGATCTGTAAATAAATAACTTTACAATCTTGCTTGCCTATGTCTCCGATTGCACAGGTCAAAAAGCCTCAACATAGCCCGCTATGTCTTCGTTTTTTGACCATTACGTAGTAATTTGCATACTCGAAGACATATTCAGCGCAATATTGCAATGTTATTTTTTACAGCTCCTTATTTGTTGAACGCCTCAATGTTTTCATCATTCAGCACAAAGTCGTAATAGTTCAAATCCTCGCGCTGTTTCCAGCCGACACTGTGCCAGAACGCATTCCCGACGTCATTCCTGGTAAATGCAATCAGGCTCACTTTGTTTATATTTTCTCTTTTCAGGGCATCCATGCAGAACACCACCATCGCCTTGCCGATGCCGCGTCTGCGGTATGCCGGATTAACACATACATGGTACAGACAGCCGCGCCTGCCGTCATGCCCGCAGAGGATTGCCCCCACTACCGTGCCATCCTCCACTGCCACCACGCTTGACGTCGGGTTCCTTTGCAGGAAACGCTCCACGCCCTCCCGCGAATCATCTATACTCCTGATGGCAAATCCCTTGATTGTCATCCACAATGCCCGTACCTGTTCGTAATCCTCAATTGTCATCAACCTAACCATATCGAAATGCCATCCTCTCTGTCATAAGTCCTGCCTCATTCAGACCGCATGACCACCTTACCATAATAATTTATTATAAGAAGAAATACAACCATTTTCGCCAAAATATTATAGTAAGCGCAAATTATATTTGTGTTTACCTGCGCCGACTGCATGCTGCAAAGCAGCTAAATTCGTTATGCGGTCTTATACATCAATTATAGTAAATGGCAAATTTTTTTCGTTTACTATGCAACTTTAACGCTCAGTCGCCCATCGCCTCGACATACAGAATCGTTCCTGCCTCATTGATGTAGACTTCCGTGCACATCTTCCTCGTATCCTTAACCCCTGTCTGAAAAGCAAATGCTGCGTTCTTGACATGTCTCCACTTTTGTCCCTTCACCTCATCCGGAGCATAGTACAGCGCGATTTTTGCAGCCTCGTCCTCTATCTCCATCCCCCCTAACTGACTACTGACATCCTTGTCATAAAAAGCAAATATGTAGAGGGTCGTCGTCACCAGCCCGACTCCTCCTGATGACTTGCTGCACCATTTCATCTCCGATGTCTCTGGAAAATCGGGAAAATGATTGTAAATGGGGGCAGCTTCCGTACTTGTCATTACGGAATCCTTTCCTTTGGCGCCAAGCGCCGCAAAAACCAGTGCCGCAAGGAATGCTCCCCCGACTGCCAGCACCAGCAAGACCATGGAACTCTTTTTCATCCTTATACCCCTTGCGTGCTTCGGCACGCATACCAATCAATAGTTTGAAAGTGCACTTCTTTCAAAATTTTCTCCTATCCCGGGACGTGTCCGAATCATGCTCCCGGACATCCATTTCCGAATCCATACCTTGAATCTGCCTGCTCTGCCGTCCTTGTTGCGGCAGGCATCAGGCTTTGAATTTTTATTCATTAATATGCGAATATTATTCATTCTTTTTTCTATATTTTACACCTTTATTCATTTTTGTCAACACAAAACTGTATAAATTTACACTTGATTTATACCATACAATGATGTATAGTAGCAGTAGAGTATTTAAAGTCTCTAAATTTTTTATGCTATGCTGGGGGCGAAAAACGACCGCCCAGTATAAAGTCATGCACACAGCCGCATAAGGAACTGTGCCGCTTTGCGGCTGGTGCGGTACTTACAATAGATTTCATCTGTCGTGAGTATAATTTATACAAAAAGGAGAATATAAAATTATGAAAGAAAAAGTAGTACTTGCCTATTCCGGAGGCCTGGACACCACTGCAATCATTCCATGGCTGAAGGAGAACTTTGACTATGAGGTCATCTGCGTCTGCGTTGACTGCGGACAGGAGGAGGAGCTTGACGGACTTGAGGAGCGCGCAAAATCCTGCGGAGCCGAGAAGCTTTATATCGAGAATGTCATCGACGAATTCTGCGACGAGTATATCGTCCCCTGCGTGCAGGCAAATGCCATCTATGAAAATAAATACCTTCTGGGCACTTCCATGGCAAGACCCCTTATCGCGAAAAAGCTGGTCGAAATCGCCAGAAAGGAAGGCGCCACTGCCATCTGCCACGGCGCTACCGGCAAGGGCAATGACCAGATCCGTTTCGAGCTTGGCATCAAGGCGCTCGCTCCTGACATCAAGATTATCGCCGCATGGAGAAACGACAAGTGGACAATGGATTCCCGCGAGTCCGAGATTGCATACTGCAATGCACACGGCATCCATCTTCCATTCTCGGCAGACAGCTCCTACAGCCGTGACAGGAACATCTGGCACATCAGCCACGAGGGACTTGAACTGGAGGATCCCGCAAACGAGCCGAACTACGACCATCTGCTCGTACTCGGCACCACACCCGAGAAGGCTCCCGAGGAAGGCGAGTATGTAACCATGACGTTTGAGAAAGGCGTTCCAAAGTCCGTAAACGGCAAGGAAATGAAGGTTTCCGACATTATCCGGGAACTGAACAGGCTCGGCGGAAAACATGGCATCGGCATTGTGGACATCGTGGAGAACCGCGTTGTCGGCATGAAATCCCGCGGCGTCTACGAGACACCGGGCGGAACCATTCTGATGGAGGCGCACCAGCAGCTCGAGGAGCTGATTCTCGACCGCGATACATACACCCTGAAGAAAGAGATGGGCAACAAGCTTGCCGACACCGTCTATGAAGGAAAGTGGTTCACACCAAAGCGCGAGGCAATTCAGGCGTTTATCGAAAAGACGCAGGAATACGTGACTGGCGAAGTAAAGTTCAAACTCTACAAGGGCAACATCATCAAGGCCGGCGAGACAAGCCCATATTCTTTATATAATGAAAGCATTGCTTCCTTCACGACCGGCGATTTGTATGACCACCATGACGCTGAGGGCTTCATCAACCTCTTTGGCCTGTCATGCAAGGTTCGTGCGATGAAAATGCAGGAAGCGGATAAGTGATAAATAAGGAAGTTTTTTCATTACGGAAAAGGATAAAATTATGACTGTATATGGTATCATCACGCTTTACCTTGCCGTGATGAACCTGACCGGCTTTGCCATGATGGGCATTGACAAGAGAAAGGCTGTCAAGCGGCTCTGGCGCATTCCGGAGTCCACGCTCTTTGTCATTGCCATCATTGGCGGAAGCGTTGGTTCCATCATCGGCATGCGGGTATTCCACCACAAAACCAAACACTGGTATTTTGTGCTTGGCATGCCCCTGATACTGATTCTGCAGGTTTTACTGGTATATGCAATTGCAAAATCCCCACTACAAATTTCCATTATGTAGTGGGGATTTTTTGTAACAGTCGAGCCTTCGACTTCCTGTTACGGATTTTTTTCTTTTCTTCTGTTCAACAAGTAATTTTTGTGATAAAATGGCAATATGTATAGCATTTCATAGCGAAATGCAATTTTTGTATACAAAATACACGAAACAGAAAGAGGTGCAGACAGACTATGCATATAGCGATATGTGACGACAACGTGGCTGACCGGAAGCATCTGGAGCGGCTGCTTTCAAGGGAATCCGACAAGCGTGCAGGAACCCCGAACATCCTTTATGTCGATTCCTACGGCGAAAAAACGCACTTTCTCGCCAATCCTTTAAAATACAATCTCATATTCATGGATATGACATCCGAACCGGGAATTGTGGAATATATTCTTGAACACCTTGATGCGATGGGCTACAATGCCCCCCTGATACTATATTCGTCCCAGATTGACTATACCGCCATTCCCAATCTTCCGAGCTATGTCATACATGCCAAAAAACCGTACATTCCGGAACCGCTGCCCGGATATCTTGCCCTTGGCGATGCCAATGTGACAGGGCATGTCATCTCTGTCAAGGTGCACCGGGACAAGATTGACCGGAATGTCCCCAAAAATTCCATAATGTACATTCTCGAGGAGAATGGGCACTGTATCCTCCACACAACGGAAGGGGAAGTCTTTGACGTGGACGAAAACATCAGCGAGATGCGCAAAATAATGGAGCCCTTTGAGGAATTTGAACGTGTCAATAAAAGGGACATCGTTAACTTTAAATATGTCTCTGCCGTCATGCCTGCATCCATCGTCATGCAGGACTATGCCCAAGTCAGGATATCCCCGCTGCGCTACCGCAGCTACAAATACTTAAAGGAGGAAATGGATGAACTGTCATAGTTCATCCATTTCCTCCTTCGGGCTATATTGTCAGTATCACGCCGCCCTCATTTGCATACATGCTGCTCACGCCTGCCGTATCGAGCACCAGCGTCTCCATAAACTTGAGCTTTTCCTCGATATGTTCCCGCACAAACTCAGCGGCCTTCAGATTGTTGCAATGCGTAATCATAAGCCTTTTCTTCTCCGCCCCTGCTGCCTGCTCTACCGCTGTATCCGCCATCTTTGCAAGCGCCTTTTTCATGCCGATGCCCTGGCCAAGCTGGATAATGCTGCCGTCATCGGCACCCATCACCGGTTTGATGTTGAGCGTGGATGCCACAAACGCCTTGACGCCCGAAAGCCTTCCGTTTTTCCGGAGTGTATCCAGATTCTCAAGGACAAAGTAAGTGTTCATTCCCCTGACAAATTCGTCAATGCGCGCTGTAATCTCATCAAACGGAACCCCCTGTTCCTCAAGCTCCACAATCTTATACGCAATCTGCGTCTCCCCGCAGGATGCCGACTTGGAATCAACTACCAGAATGTCCTTGTCGCCATACTTTTCATGGTAAAGGTTTTTTCCGAGCAGCGCACTGTTATAGCTCCCGCTAAGCTTTGATGACAATGTGACCGCATAAACATGCTCGGCCTCGGTGCGGTAGGCATCCATATAGCGTTCCGGTGAGGGGCACGCTGATTTGGGGCACTCCGGACAGGATGCCACGGCATCCAGGAACTCCCGCTGGTTAAAGCTCCCGTCATCTTCCTTCTCATACGTCTCCCCTACCATCAGCGTAAGTGGTACAATCTCAAATCTATCATCCTGCTTCAAGTCCTGCGGAAGCTCACAGCAACTGTCAACTACTATTTTGTAACTCATCCGTATCTACCTCTCCACAATTTTATAACCATTTCATATAGTTTCAATAACTATGTATCATCATATCATATAATATGCATTTTGAAAAGGACTTTTACTTGAAGTTTTTATGAATTCCCATTATACTTAATTTGACAGAGAAACGGAGGATTATATGACGGCATTAGAACTTAAGGTTACAAAAAGCATTATGAATTCCCTGCTGGCATCTGAGCAGTTTGATTCCTTTCTGGTGGAGGAAGCCACCATCACCACATACAACACCTTTCATATTGACGGACACCTTATCAGGGATTTTTACACCAGTGAAGAACTCGAAGAAATCGAACAGAAAAAGAAATCTACCCTCTTTTCATACTGGAGTGACATCCGTCCCATATGCTTCCAGCTGATAAAAGGTAAAAAAACACCTGTTTCTTTTAAGGTTGTGCTCCATGCCGCCCCTGAACTGACGGAAAAAATAGCTGCAACTCCCGAATGCCAAGTTGCAGCAAATCTCATACGCTCCCTTGCCCTCAGCATACGCTATGACAAGGGCAAAGTTACATGTATTACAGGCACCGCGTTTACAACGTTTATCATGGACAAGAGTGTTGATACATTATGGGATGCTTACATCCGGCAGCTCCTGTCCGGTTTCGGGCTGGACTTTGAAGAATCGTAGCAAATGCTGATTACGCTATGCCTTTGTCACCTTGGAGCGGAACACAAGGCTTGCCAGGTATCCAAATATCAGCGCCGCGCTGCACCCTATCGCCCCATTTGTAAAACCGCCCTTGAAAAGCCCGATAAACCCATCCTTGTCGATGGCCTCCTTCACGCCTTTCATCAGAATGTTGCCATATCCCAGAAGCGGCACGTTTGCCCCTGCCCCGGCGTATTCCGCGAAAGCATCATACCAGCCAAAAAAGCTTATCACTGCCCCGGTACAGACCAGAAGCACCATCACACGTCCGGGCAGCATCTTCGTGCGGTCCAAAAATATCTGTGCGAGGGCACAAATTGCTCCTCCCACCCAGAATGCATTGATATAATCCATCATACAAAAAACACATACCTTTCCTTTTTTAGGATAGTATGTGGATTTTTTGCGCACTTATTCATTTTCATGTGATATTATTTCAGTCTCTTTGCCAGCTCCGTGACAATCTCACGAATATTTTTATCTTCGCAGTCCACGGTAAGATTGGCATATTTTTCATACAGGGGGACACGCTCCTCATACAGTTCCCGCAGCGTCTCCCCTTCCCGGAGGACGACACCGCGCTCTGCCAAATCCCCGAGCCTTTCCTGAATGCTTTCATAAGAAAGCTTAAGGTAGCAGATTGTTGCAATACTATTCAGGTGCTCCATGGCACGCTCACAGTACACCGCGCTTCCGCCGGTTGCTATCACGGCAGTTTTGGGCTTGAGCGAGGCATTGACACGTCCTTCAATGTCAAGGAACCCCTCCATGCCGTACACTTCTATCAGCTCGTGGAGCTTCCTGCCTTCCTGTTCCTGTATTACAATATCGGAATCCACAAACGAGATTCCCAGATTTTTTGCCAGAACGACGCCAATTGTACTTTTTCCGACTCCCGGCATGCCAATCAGGACAACATTTTTTACCCTCAAATTAACCAACTCCCAGCCATCATTTACCAAGGTACGCAACGACCTCGACCTCGCAAAGTACCGCCTTGGGCAGGTCTTTTACAGCCACGCAGCTTCTTGCGGGATTCTGGGTAAAATACTTTGCATAAACCTCATTAAACGCGCCAAAGTCTGCGATATCTGCCAGAAAACAAGTTGTTTTCACCACATTGTCATACGTCGCGCCTGCTGCCTTTAATATCTCACCGACATTCGCCATCGCCTGCTGCGCCTGTGCGGTAATTCCCTCCGCCTCCACATTGCCCGTCGCCGGGTTGATCGGAATCTGACCTGACGCATACAAAAAATCCCCTGCCACGACAGCCTGTGAATAGGGTCCGATTGCCGCTGGCGCCTTGTCCGTACTTATTTTTCTCATTCTGAATTCCTCCTGTTTTGCTTTTTAATGTTTTCCTACTTCCGGCTCGTCAAATTCAACAGTAACATAGTACCCCCTTGTGTTCTCCTCCACGGAAATCACAGTCCCTTCTTTTGACTTAAGCCTGTCCCGAAACGGAATGTTTCCTGACATGGCAACTGCCGGGTGAATGGTATAATAATAGTTGCTTGGCAGGACGCCCTCTGTAACAGTGACGGCATCCCCCTCCTTGACCTGTCCCGGCCGCTCCATTTTAAAATCCATCCTGCGCATGCTGCTCCATCCTCCCTGCCGCTTTGTCTCCTTTTTATGATGTGCCAATATGAAGAAAATGTCAAGTAAAAAAGATGAGCGCGCATTTTCCTATAAGGATTAGGGTAAAAAAGAGCAGGCGAACGTCATATCGCCTACTCAATGGTATTGGTTTTAAAGGACTATGTCAAGCCTTGTGTTCATCGGTTTTGCAAGCTGCATGGAGTTGACCATAAAAACATTCCGTGCGCTGTTACGGTAAACTGCCGCATTGCTGATTGTCCTGGTCAGGTCAGATATCCGCTGGGATATCTGGTTGCAGTTCTCCTTTGTGACCAGGGAGCTGCCGCTCAGTCTGCCAAGCTCAGTTGTCAGCTTTTCAATTTCACGGTTGAAATTCAGTCTGTCGGTTATCGAAAAATTACCGTTAATGACCTGGCTGGAAAGTCCTTCCATCTTTTTTATCATGTCCTCAATTTCTGCCTCTCCGGAGAAAGCTTCCTCCCCGCCGTCCTCACTTTCTTCCTTCTCTGCCTGCCTTTCCAGTGACAAACTCCTTTTCAGGCCTGCTGCTGATATTGAGAGCATAACTGACTGGTCATCCAGCTCCTGGTTCTCGTCCGGAACAACGCTGGCTACCTTCATTGCCTGCTGCTGTTCCCTGCTGTTGGAACCGGAGTTGTCAATTGCCGCTGCCGCCCTGTTTGTAAGGGCAATATTTGCACTTCT
This sequence comes from Lachnospiraceae bacterium UBA7205, assembly GCA_002490665.1. Taxonomy (GTDB): domain Bacteria; phylum Bacillota; class Clostridia; order Lachnospirales; family Lachnospiraceae; genus COE1. The sequence continues at coordinate 39,791 of DKUL01000014.1, forward strand.
TACCTCCATATATGCTCCTTTCCCTTATATATGATTGTGCAGTCCCCTTTCCTGCACAACCATTCTTAAGATAATGATAAGTGTACATTTTATGGTATATACTTATGGCATTTACATATGTCAACTTATCTTTCACATAATATATCGAAAGAATTGCAAAATAATTTAGCTTATTTTCTGAATTTTTTAAATTTTTCACGCATTTTAAACAATTATGCCAAATCCATCCGGTCTATTCATTTTCCAGTGCCTCAATCACGATGCCATGTGCAATTCCGGGAACATTTTGTCCCTCGTTAAAGGATGTCTTATTCAGCAGCGCCCCAGTCGGCACGAATAACACCCGTTTCCATTCACCCTTTGCAAGCTTTGGCAGAATATGCGCCGACAGGACAACTGCCGAACACCCGCATCCGCTTCCCCCTGCATGCACATCCTGTTTTTCGGTGTCATAAATAATCAGCCCGCAGTCATAATGCCTGTCACTGATATCGATGTTCTGGTCGGAAAGCAGGCTGAACAACGCCTGTTGTCCTACGCTTCCCAAATCCCCCGTGAAAATGGCATCGTAATCCTGCGCTTTTCTGCCAAAGTCCTTGAAGTTTGTCGCTATTGTCCACGCCGCCGCCGGCGCCATTGCGCATCCCATGTTGAAGGAGTCCTTAATCCCAAAGTCTTCTATCTTCCCGGCAGTAACACCTGTTATTCCCACTTTGTACTGATATTTTCCTTCATATTCGTTTTTCACGGTCTGGCCAGAAACGGATTTTCCCGGGGCATTGACATTCTGCAGCAGAAAAGCGGCACTGCCCGTCACTGTCCATGATGCGTACAGCGGTCTCTGCCCCCCATACTCAAGAGGATAGCGGAACTCCTTCTGTGCACTGGCAAAATGGCTTGACGTGAGGCTTATCACCCTGTCAGCATAGCCGGCAGCCACACTCATGCTTCCCAGTGCAAGTGACTCGCCGCAGGTAGAGCACGCACCATAGAGGCCAAACAGCGGGATATTGTAATCCACCAGTCCAAATGAGCTTGCTATGTTCTGCCCCAGCAGGTCGCCTGCGTACAAAAAGCGGATGTCTGCTGTCTGGGCACACGTTTTTGACAGTGTCAGTGCGACTGCCTCTTTCTGGAGTGCGCTTTCTGCCTTCTCCCACGAATCTTCGCCAAACATATCATTTTTATCATCGCTCACTTTATCAAAACTGCCGGAAAGCGGACCCTCGTTTTCCATCTGTCCCACCACCGAGCCGCTTCCCATGATGAGAACCGGCTGTCCATATGCAATGCTTGACGTACCAAGCGCCTTATTTTTTGAAGTATTGTTTTCCACCTCATGCCCTCCTGTTCTGTTTTCATTATTCGTACCTATTTTTTCCGAAAAGTCATGTGATTATTCCAGTACATAAAAAAATCCCCCATCCTCCACGATATGCGGAGAACAGGGGAAAGCATTATGCCTTTTTACTTTCTTTTACCTTGGCAAATATCGCCTGCAGCAGAATGAAGAAGCACAGCAGTATCGCCGTAATAATATTCGCCCACGAA
>DKUL01000014.1:41631-126205 GCA_002490665.1 Lachnospiraceae bacterium UBA7205
GTACATTGCCCACACCGCCTGTCAGGAGCGTTCCGCCGATGACGGAGGAAGATATCGCATCCATCTCAAGGCCGGTTGCCTGTGTGGTGGTGCCGCACATGGTATTCAGGCAGTAGCAGATGCCGCCGATGGACGTCAGCAGGCTGCACAACGTATATGTCAAAAGCTTTGTTTTCTTGACATTGAGTCCCATCAGCGTCGCCGACACCTGGTTGCCGCCCACCGCATAGATGCTTCGTCCGAACTTCGTATACTTGAGCATCAGGAATACGAGAATCACTACCAGCAGCGCCACAATAACGGTCGGACGGATAAACGGAGTCTGATAGATGCCCTTTTTGTTGACATATCCGCCAAACGGAATGCTAATCTTTGTGTTGGAGATCGCCGTAAACAGTTTATCCGAAACAATGCTCACCTGATCCTTGCAGATGACTGCTGTCATGCCCCGGGCAAAGAACATGCCTGCCATGGTGACGATAAACGGCTGAATCTCGAGATACGCCACGCAGTACCCCTGCACCAGTCCAAAGACTGCGCCTATCACCAGTACCAGTATCATCAGCACCGGACTGCCCATGCCCCAGTGTTCCATACCGACTGCAAGGAACATGCAGTCCATGGCAATCAGGGAACCGACCGAGATATCGATGCCGCCCGTCAGCATCACGCAGGTCATGCCGGCTGCGACGGCAATCAGTCCCGCATTGTTAATCAGCACGTTCAAAAATGTCTGAAGGTGCGTGAATCCTTTGTCCGCATAAATGATGCAGCCGCCCGCATACATGACAACAAACAGGATTACGGTGATTGCCAGTAAGATATTATTGCCTCCAAGCTTTAATTTTTTCATCCTTATGCCGCCTCCTTTGCTCCTGCCTTCTTAGCGGACAGTTTTTTGAAATAATCCTTTACAGGCTGCGACTGGATAACCACAATCAGGATAACCACGATTGCCTTGAACACTGGTGCCTGCGCAGAGGAAACACCCAGCGCATACAGTGTCGTCGTAATTGCCTGAATCGTGTAGGCGCCTATGATGGAGCCTGCCAGGTTGAATTTGCCGCCGCCAAGGCTGTTTCCGCCCAGCGCCACTGCAAGGATTGCGTCAAGTTCCATGTTCAGTCCGATATTGTTCGTGTCTGCGGAATAAATCCTGCAGGTTGCAACCAGTCCGGCAATACCCGCGCAAAGACCGCAGATGACGTAGCACAGCAGGATAATCTTTGCCGAATTGAAACCGGAAATCCTCGAAGCCTTCTTGTTGATGCCGACACTCTGTATGTAAGTCCCAAGCGCTGTCGATTTCAATACAATCGAGGCAACCGCGACACAGACTGCCGCAATCAGAATCGGTGTCGGGATGATGCCGCAGTACGCGCCAAAAAACTGGAATGAGGGAACACGCACATACACGATGTTGCTGTTGCACAGAAGCAGTCCGATTGCCCTGCCCGCAGACCAGAGAATCAGCGTGGCAACCATCGGCTGGATGTTCATGTAAGCCACCAGAAAACCATTGAACAGACCACATACGCAGGCAATTGCAATCCCCGCAAGCATGCCGACCCAGAGCGGAACCGCATACTCGCTCACGTTGGTCACGCCATAGCCTGCAAGCAGCATACAGCACAGGCCGCCGGAGAGACTCATCACGGAACCGACGGAAATATCCGTGCCTGCCGACGCTGATACCACCAGCGTCATGCCGATTGCCAGAATCGCCACCTCGCTGCCGCGGTTTAACACGTCAATCAGACGCCCATATAAAATACCATTGTTGATGCTGATTGAAAAGAAGCCAAATGGCGGGTTCCCGCTTGCGATATCGTAAATCACGTTAATCATCATGACGAGAATCATACTGAAAATCGGCAGGAACAGCTTCATTTTTGTAATTTTCTTGACCTTATCCATTATTTTCCACCTCCCGCAATTGCTTTCATGACGCCTTCCTGTGTCAGGTCATCGCCGCTGATTTCCCCGACCTTGGCGCCATCCCTGAGCACCGCCATGCGGTTGCAGGTTCGGAGCATCTCCTCTATCTCGGAGGAAATAAACATCACGCTCTTTCCCTCGTCCGCAAGCTTGAGCACCAGCTTCTGGATCTCGGTCTTGGTTCCGATATCAATACCGCGTGTCGGCTCATCCAGAATCAGGAAATCAGGATTTGTCGCAAGCCATCTTGCCAGAATCGCCTTCTGCTGGTTGCCGCCGGAAAGCTGTTTAATCAGGGTCTCCCTGCTCGCCGTCTTGATTTGCAGCATCTCGATAAATTTGTCTGCAATCTCAATCTGCTTTGCCATCGGGATTTTCTTGAAAATGCCCTGTTTTGCCTGCATGGCAAGAATGATATTTTCGCGGACGGACAAATCCCCGATAATGCCCTCCGCCTTTCTGTCATCCGGCAGGAGTCCCATGCCAAGGTTCATGGCATCAATGGGATTCTTAATCGTCACTTCTTTTCCCTTTACCTTTAATGTACCTGTCTGCGCCCTGTCCGCGCCATAGATAGCGCGCGCCAGCTCACTCCTGCCGCTTCCGAGCAATCCGGTCAGTCCGATGACCTCACCTTTATGAATTTCCAGATCAAACGGCTTGATGGTTCCGGCATGGCTCAGCCCCTTTGCGTCAATGACAAGCGGCTCCTTCGACTTGTCGCCGCTGCCTTCCTGCTTGATGCTTGCAAGGTCGTCAAAATCCTTGCCCATCATGGCGGCAACCAGTTTGACGCGCGGTAATTCGTCAATGGTATATTCCCCTACCAGCGTGCCATTGCGGAGCACGGTAATGCCGTCACAGACCTCGTAAACCTGCTCGAGAAAGTGCGTCACAAACATGATGCCGACGCCCTTTTCACGCAGCCTTCTCATCATGACAAAGAGCTTTGCAACCTCATTGTCGTCCAGCGAGGAGGTCGGCTCGTCGAGAATCAGAACCTTGCAGTCCATATCCACCGCGCGGGCAATGGCAATCATCTGCTGTAATGCAAGCGAGTATTCTTCCAGATTCTGCGTCACGTCAACGTCCAGATCCAGATCCTTCATCAGCTTTGCAGCCATCTCGTTCATTTTCCTTCTGTTTACCGTGTGGAACTTCGTCATTGGCTCCCTGCCGATAAACAGGTTCTCCGCCACGGACAGGTTCGGGCACAGGTTGACTTCCTGATACACCGTGGAAATCCCCTTGCGCTGCGCGTCCAGCGTGTCCCTGTTCACGACCGGGCCATCGATACCATCAAGATGAATTTCCCCCGCCTCAAACTTATTGACCCCGGTAAGGCACTTGATTAATGTGGATTTCCCGGCGCCATTCTCCCCCATGAGCGCGCGAATCTCGCCTTTTCGCAGATTGAAATCCACATTCTGCAACGCTTTTACACCGGGGAAGGTCATACAGATTCCTTTTGCACTCAAAACAATATTACTATCCATATCGCCATCTCCTCTCCAGAGTTTTTCTGTAACAGATATTCACGACAGATGAAATCTGCCGTGAGTATCGCGCCAGCCGCAGCCACAAAATGTGCGAGGGGAGAAAGCCAAGTCCTCCCCTCTGCCACCACTTTTTTTCAATACGAATTAATATGCACGGCCATCCAGTACTTCCTGGCTCATTGTCACTGCATACTTGCTTGTGATGCCCGGTGCCACGAACGCTTCGTCGACAACGAGTGTCCATGCATCCACTGCCTCGCCTGCCTGTAATTTCTTGATAACATCCTCTGCAAAGCCTGCCTGGAGAGGATTACACTCTACGTTACAGGTAATCTTTCCGTCAAGTGTATACTGAAGTCCGTCATGTGTCGCGTCGAAGGAAATAATCGTCACATCGCCGTCAACGCCATATGTAATACCAGCTGCATCCATCGCATCCATTGCACCGTATGCCTCGTTGTCGTTCTGGCATACTACAACGTTGAAATCGCTGTAAGACTTGATGAAGGACTCCATAACCTCCTGTCCGCCTGCCTGTGTAAAGTCACCGGACTGGGAATCAAGAACCTTCCAGTTGGAATTCTGTGAAACGATATTGTTAAAGCCCTCTGTACGTCCAAGTGTCGCAGATGCGCCTACAGAGCCTTCGATTACGAGAATGTTTGCGTCCTCTCCGTTTAAGTACTCAGCAAGCCAGTTTCCTGCTGCCTCGCCCTCGGCTATCATGTCGCAGCCAAGCGCTGTCGTGTAGAGTGAAGGGTCTGCATCCACTGCACGGTCTACGATAAGTACCGGAATGCCTGCATCCTTTGCTTCCTGAAGAACGGTATCCCATCCTGCGGACTGAATCGGTGCGATACAGATGTAATCCAGTTCCTGCTCGATAAATCCACGGACGGTTTCAATCTGGACTGCATGGTCATTGTCACAGTCCACAAAAGATAATTCATAGCCGTTTGCCGCGCTGAAGGTATCCTGATAATTCTTTGTGTTTGCTGCACGCCAGTCAGACTCATGGCCAACCTGTGCAAATCCCACGCTGATGGTTCCGCCGTCTGCTGCCGGAGCGGGTGCCTCTGCCTGGCTTTCTGCGGGTGCTTCTGCCTGGCTCTCCGCCGGTGCTGGCTCTGCCTCCTGCTTCTCTGCCGGTGCCGGCTCCTGATTTGCCGCCGGGGCATCAGAGCCTGAGTTTCCGCAGGCTGTAAGGCTGGCAACTGTCATTGCTGCAACGAGTAACGATACGACTTTTTTCTTCATTTTTGTTTCCTCCCTAAATCTTGATTTTGTCAGAAGCTTTCTTGTTTCTGTAAAATAATTTTAACGCTTTTTAATTTGTTAATCAACCGTGTTTTGTGCATCTTATATAATTTCGTGCAAGTAAACAATACAAATTTATACACTTTTCTTATATATCAGGAATGAATTTTATATATAGCGGTGAATATTTTACGATTTTGTTCAATATTTTATGATTTTCAGGAAAAAAAGAGGCATTTTTGACAATATTTGGATGCCAGACGCACCATAAGCTATTATAAATTTGAACAAATTATAAATAAACCTTGAATATTTTAAGCAATATGTGAATGAAATGGGAAAATTTTTACTTTTCTGATGTCTTCGAGTCGAAAAATAGATGCACAGACAAGACCAGCAAAGAGAAAAAGTCAAAGGATTGCTGTATGACACACATTATGATAAAATAAGGAATGATTTACGGAAATTTTTATCCGGAAAATAAACAGAAAAGGAATCCTGCCCATGTCTGCAAAATACATACAGCTCGCAAACCAGCTCAGAAGCTTAATTGAACAAAACCTGGAATCCGGTGCTGCTTACCGACTTCCGACAGAGACGGCGCTCTGCCAGACGTACCATGTCAGCCGCCAGACGGTCAGAAAGGCGCTCTCCGTGCTCGAGGCGGAGCATCTGATAAAAAAGCGCCAGGGCAGCGGCTCATACGCTGTCGGGAATCTGCGGCGCGATGGCGCCAGCCAGATTGCCATTCTGGTTCATTCCAATACAGAGTACATTTATCCGAGGCTTCTTGCGGACTTGTGCGGCACCTTGCAGAAGCACGGATTTTCGTGGACGGTCTATGTCACGGAGAACCAAATCGCCAGGGAACGGGAAATCCTTGCGTTTTTGTTGGAAAACCGGGACAATCCTGTGCGCGGGATTGTAAGCGAGGGCTGCAAGACCAGCTTTCCGACGCCGAACCATGACCTTTACAGTCGTCTGGCGCAAAGCGGGATCCCCATCCTGTTTTTCCGGGGAAGCTATCAAAACCTGTCCGACTTTCCTTTTGTAAAAGACCCGGACTACGAAGGGGGCTATGCGCTGGGGCAGCATCTTGTCTCCCTTGGGCACCGGGCAGTTGGCGGTATCTTCAGGACTGATGACGCACAGTGTGTTGAGCAGCGCACCGGTCTGCTCCTGGCCCTGCGGGACGCGCAGCTTTTGTCCTGCGAGGATGGCATCTGCGGCTTTGACACATACCAGCTCACAGCGTTGCGGAAAGAGCAGGACACCGGCTTCCTGTCCGGGTTCCTTGACAGACAGCTGAAGAATATGACTGCCATCGTCTGCTGCGACGACGAGATTGCCTACTGGCTGATGAAGGAGCTGGCACGCAGGAAAGTGAGTGTCCCCGATGATGTCAGCGTGGTCTGTTTCGACTGCTCTTATCTTGGCGATTTGTCCTCCGTACCGATTACATCCTACACGCAGGCAGAACACGATATCGGCACGGCGGCTGCCGAGTCCATCCTGAAATTAGTCAGTGGAAAAACTATCACCCCCAAAAGGCTGCCGTGGCAGCTTGTGGTGAAACGCAGCGCCGGTTCGCCGCCCGCATGAATTCATGCAATTCTCATTTTCCATTGCGGTACTCCCTCGGTGTACAGCCTACGGTCTTTTTGAATACAAAACTAAAATAGTGCGGGTCCTTATACCCTACCTCCCCCGCAATCTCACTGGAATGCAGCTGCGTCTGGACGAGGAGCTTCTTTGCCTTCTCCATACGCTTTTTGGTGACATACTCGATAAAGGTCATCTGCATTTCCTGACTGAATATACTGCTGAAATAATTGCCGCTGACACCGATGGCTCCCGCCACGCTGTTCAGGGAAAGCGACTCGTCACTGAAATTTTCCTCAATGTATTTCAAGCCCTTTTTGAGCACGCGCTTCCCCTGGTTTTCACTCTCCCTGTCGCGCAGTGCAAGCGCACGTTCCAGAAGCTCCTGCATATATGCGTCAATACTGCCGCCGCTGCCGGATGCCCCGCGCACCTTGGCATCATCATCCTCCGGCAGAAAATCCTGCTGGCTCACGCCGAGCATTTCCACATAACGAATGACCGTAAACCGTATGTTTAACAGCAGATAGTCGCGGAACAGGCGCGATTCCAGCGCATCCTTTACACCCGCGAGGTAGCCGTTCACAAAGTCCATGATTTCTTCCTGTTTGCCTTCCCGCAAAAATCCATGAATGATATCCGGATTGACCTTCGCGCTGTCCACCGACGCAAAACTTTTCAAATCCTTTCCCGGCAGCAGCTCCTCCGCATCCTTTTGTGTGAGAATATGGCGCTGCGGGCTGAAAAAACGGTACGCAAGAATGTGGCTCACTTTCGTATAGCATTCCGGCAGCAGCGAAAGCCGCTCCACCGGCTCCCCCACTGCCACATACCACTCCATGGAACACGCTTCCTGCAGGCAGATTTTTTCAATATTGCGGACACACGCCTCCCGCAGCTCCTCCATCTGACCGGATTCGCCCTTGATCAGGACACCGTATAAACTGATGTTCCACTGGAAAATCAGATACGCCGGAAATCGCATAAAGTACCGGAACAATGCCTCCCGCACCTGTTCCATGCCTTCCGGCTCCTGCATCGCGTGTTCCGGATTTTGCCGCTTTACCTGTAAGCTCAGCAGTACGAGATTATAGCAGGGTCCGTCCAAATCCAGCGAGATCTTTGCAGCCTCCTCATAAATCTGCTGGACGGAAAACACACCGCCAAACACTTTTTCAAGGAAGCTCCTCCGGGCATAATTTTCATACTCCTTCATCTCATTCTGGAATGTTTCCAGATAGTTCTTCTGCTCCTGTTCCGTCTCAATCTTTTCCCGAATCTCGAGAAGCACCTTGCGCAGCGTGCCTTTTGTGATGGGCTTGAGGAGGTACTGCTCCACGCCGACACGGATTGCCTGCTGCGCATACTCAAACTCGTCATATCCGCTGATAATGACAATCTTCATCTCCGGGATTTCCTGCGTCACAATCCTGCTGAGCGCAAGTCCGTCCATAAACGGCATCTTGATATCCGTGATGAGGACGTCCGGACGAATTTTCCGAATCATCGGCAGCGCCATCTCCCCGTCGCTCGCCTCCCCTGTAAACTGATATCCGTACTCCTGCCATGGAATATTGTTTTTCAGTCCTTCCCTGACAATGCTTTCATCCTCCACCAAAAATACTTTTAACATTTGTTTTCCCTCTTTTGACATCCGTTCATCCGATTAATATTTCCTGTCTTCCAGAAATGCCGTGGCGTTTTCCTTCGTAAATACGACTTCCTCCACGACATAGTGCTTTTCCACCGGCTCTCCGTTTTCAAGCTTTTGTATGATTGCATCGACATAGGCGCCCTGCACCGGATTGCACTCCACATCGACATTGATACGCCCCTCTTTGACCAGCTCCAGCGCGTCCCTTGTCGCATCAAACGAAATGACCGTCACGTCACCGCCTTCCCCAAAGCTGACACCGGCTTCCTGCATCGCCTCGATGGCACCCATCGTCATGTCGTCATTCTGCGAGATGAGCACATCCATCTCTGGGTAGCGCTGCAGCACACTGCGCATCACTTCCTTTGCCTTGTTCGCAGTAAATTCTGCCGTGACGGATTCAAGGATATGCCAGTTCCCATGCTGTGCGGCAATCTCGCCAAGCCCTTTTGTCCTGCCAATCTCTGCCGTGGAACCGACGGTTCCCCTCAGGACGACAATATTGATTTTCTCCGACTGCCGCTGCTCCTGTTCCAGATACGTTTCCAGCCATCTGCCTGCCTTTCTTCCCTCCTCCTTTGCATCCGTTCCAACCCATGCCGTGTAGAGCGAGTCATCCTGCACATTGACCATACGGTCCGTGACAATCACTGGAATTCCCGCACTTTTTGCCTCCTGCAGCACTGTGTCCCAGCCGTCCTCGATCACCGGTGCAAACACGATGTAGTCAACCCGCTGGGAGATAAAGCTGCGGATTGCCTTGATTTGGTTTTCCTGCATCTGTCTGGCATTGTTAAAAATCAGGAAATAGCCTGCGTCTTTCGTGAGCGCCTGCTGTATGGACGCAGTGTGCGCCGTGCGCCAGCCCGATTCGCTGCCCAGCTGGGAAAAGCCAACCACAGTCAAATCCTCCTCCGTGCGGACAGGCATCTGTTCTATTTTTATGTCAAATCCCCGAAAAAGGCTGTATCCGATAAACAAAAGCGGAACGATGCAGAGCAGCATGATGCAGATGCCCACATGTCCAAAAATCATCTCTTTCCCTATTTCTGATGCCTTTTTCATACACACTCCCCTTTTCCATCCGCCGCACTGCCAGCCTGCCTGCTCTCCCGCAGCAGTTCCTTCGCCTGCGGCTCACTGAATTTCACGGCAGGGATGACAATGCTGACCTTGGTGCCCGCGCCTTTTTCCGACCCAATCGTCATACCATACTCCATGCCAAAATTCATGCGAATCCGCTCATTCACATTCGCCAGTCCGAATCCCTTTTCCGTCTCCTTGCATGGTTTCGCAATCTCCATCCGCAGCCGCTCCAGCTCGTCGGCGTCCATTCCGACTCCGTTGTCCCGCACACAGAGCAGAATCGTGTCCTCCTCTGGCGAAGCGCCATGCTGCAGCACGCCGGTGACCCATATTTTTCCTTTTGCGCGCTTGTACTTAATCCCATGGTACAGGGAATTTTCGACAAGCGGCTGCAAGGTCAGCTTCAATATCTTATACGCGTACAGCTCTGGCGTAATAGCGATTTCATAGTCCAGGATGTCCTGGTAACGCACCTGCTGGATTTCAAGATAGCCGCGGATGTGCTCCTTTTCCTCCCGTATCGAGATGGTTTCCTTTCCCTTGCTCAGCACCAGCCGGAAAAACTCCGAGAGCGCCACGACGACATCCACTGCCTTGTCGGGGTCGTCGCCCTCAATCAGCCATACAATGGTGTCAAGCGTATTGTACAGGAAATGCGGGTTAATCTGCTCCTGCAAAAGACGCAGCTCCGCATGGCGCATCTTGCGCTCATCCTCCTTAATCTGGTTCACCATCACCTCCAGATTTTCCGACATGTCATTCACACTGTCCGAGAGCACCTCCAGCTCATCCTCTGTCTGCACCCGCGCACGGTCCGAGAAATTGCCCTCCGCAATCCTGCTCGTAATGCCGCACAGCTCCTGAATCGGCCTGGTGATGCTGTTGAGTATCGCGCTGGTTATGAGAATCACCGCCGCCACAATGCAGCCGCCGAGCAGGATGCTGACGATGATAACGCGCTCCACTTCTTTGTTTAACTGTATTTTTAACTGCTCAATGCTTTTCGTCTGATAATAAATATAGTACTGGATATCGTCCTGTATCAGCTCTGTCAGGATATAAATGTCATTGTACAGCATGTCGATATTTTTCTCATACTGCCCCTGTGCCTCCTGGTTTGCCTTGATATCATCCACGCGGTCCCTCAGTGTGTCGACATTGCGCAGAAGGCTTTGCAGCCAGACACGGCTTTCCCGGTCAGTTGTCATGGCAAGCAGATTATTGCTCTCCGTGCGCAGTTCGTCAATGAGCTTGTAGGGATCCTTAAGCGTCCCGTCCTCCTCTATTGTGCCAAAGGTAATATTGTTGCTGACAACCAGTTTGTATAGGCTCTCGTCCATCTCCTCCTTGAAGTTGATGTTGTAGGCATTGGCAAGCAGCATGCTGTTCACAATCTGGTCGTAGGCACGGCTGTAGTTTACAAGCGCCAGAATCAGATAGATTGCCACATAAAGTATCGGCACCATCGCAACCAGCACCAGGACAATCAGTTTATTTTTCAGGGGATATTTTATCTTTTCCGTTTTCATGCTTGGTTCCTTCCCAATGAAAATAGCCATGTTGCATCTTACAGCTATGATTATATCATAATATAACTTTTCCTGACAACATTCGCATTCTTCCTCTGCATGGGGATATATACGAAAAACCTTGATTTTTCCGCAAAATCAAGGTTTTTCATATATCCCAGTTTAGGATTTCCTATTTGCAGGCGCTACATCGCCCGCACCTTTTCCCGCACCTTCAGTACCATGGGCGGCGCCACGGACAATTCGTCCACGCCCATATTCACAAAGGTTTCCGTAAGCGTCATATCCGCGCCGAGCTCACCGCAGATTCCTGCCCATTTCCCGCACTTGTGCGCGTTGTCGACCACTATCTGGATCATGCGCAGGACTGCCTTGTGGTGCGGATTGTAAAAATCCTCGAGCCGCTGGTTCTGCCTGTCAATCGCAAGCGTGTACTGTGTCAGGTCGTTCGTTCCAATGCTGAAGAAATCAACCAGCTGTGCAAGCTCATCACTGATCATCACCGCCGCCGGCGTCTCAATCATGATGCCCTGCTCCGGTATGCGGTACGGTATCCGTGCCTGCTTGAGCTCCTCCTCCACTTCCGCGACAATCGCATAAATCTGCCGCACTTCCTCAGCCGAGATAATCATCGGATACATGATGGAAAGGTTCCCATACACTGCCGCCCGCAGCAGCGCCCGCAGCTGCGTCTTGAAAATATCCGGCTGTTTTATGCAGATGCGGATTGCCCGATACCCCAGCGCCGGATTGTCCTCCTTTCCCAGCCCGAAATAATCTGCCTGTTTATCGGCGCCAATGTCGAGTGTCCTGATGATGACTTTTTTCTGTCCCATCATCTGCACGACCTGTTTATACGCCTGGAACTGTTCCTCCTCCGACGGGAAATCTTCCCGCCCCAGGTACAGGAACTCACTGCGGAAAAGTCCGATTCCGCCAGCGTCATTTTCCAGCACGTACCCGACATCACTGACACTGCCGATATTGGCATAGATATTGATTGTCCTGCCGTCATGCGTCTCGTTCTTCTTTCCCTTTAATTCCTGTAACAGACGCAGTTTTTCCTGCTCGCCTGCAATCTTTTTTTCCGCCTCGCTGCACTGGAATTCTGTCGGCTCGAAAATCACTTCCCCTGCTGTCCCGTCCACTATCGCAGTCATTCCCGTACTGATTTCACTTAAATCCATCTGTACGCCGATGAGCGCCGGGATGTTCATCATGCGGGCAAGGATTGCCGTGTGGGAATTGGTGGAGCCATGCACGGTCACAAAAGCCAGTATCTTTTTCTTATCCATCTGTACCGTCTCGCTCGGGCTTAAATCATCCGCCACAATGACAGAAGGCTCCATGGCAGAGAAGTCCGCACTGCCCTGACCAGACAGGTTTCGAACCAGGCGTGCGGAAATGTCCTTCACGTCTGCTGCGCGCGCCTGCATATACTCATCCTCCATGCCTGCAAACATGGCTGCAAAATTATCTCCCGTGATTGCAGCCGCGTACTCTGCGTTCACCATTTCCGTCCGTATCACATGGCAGATGGCATCCAGATAATCCTCATCCTCCAGCATCATCTGGTGCACCTCGAAAATGGCGGCGCTGGACTCGCCAACCTCCTTTACAGCCTTATCATAGAGCGCCGCGAGCTGTTGTTTTGATGCCTCAGCCGCCCTCTGCATCCGCTCTATTTCAGACTCCGGATTTTCCACCCTTTTCCTTCTAATCTGCTCCTGATCCTTGCGCAGAACCAGCACTTTTCCCATCGTTACGCCATTGTACACTGTTTTCCCCGAAAACTTTTTCCCTGAAAATTCCTCTGCCATATCCTACCTCCCAGTACCGCACAGATTTTCTATAGATTCTCCTTTAAAAATGCCTCCAATGCCGCTGCTGCTGCATCTTCATCGTCGCCCTCTGCCTGTACAGTGATTTCCATTCCCTGCTTCACGCCAAGTCCCATCAGCCCGAATACCTTTTTTGCATCCGCTTTCTTACCCTCTTTGATGACGGACACCGATGATGTATAGGACTTTGCCAGTTTTACCAGTTCTCCTGCCGGACGCGCGTGGATTCCTTCCTTATCGGTGATGACATATGTAAATTCCTTCATATTTATTCTTTCCTTTCTTCTCTATATGATAAACCTTTTGGGTTTCCTAACTGTTTTTTACTGCCGCATATATCTGCTCAATCTCCTGCCTTGTCGCCAGAAGCTCCGAGAATGCACTCGCGCTTCCTGCCGAAATTCCCATGCGGAATGCATGGCCATAATCCTTCTTCTCCGTCCATCCTGCAAGGAATCCGGCGACCATGGAATCCCCCGCACCCACTGCGTTGACAAGCTTTCCCTCCGGCGCTGCAAGCATATGGACAGCGCCAAGTGCATCCACAAGGACAGCCCCCTGCCCCGCCATGGATACCAGCACATTCTGCGCGCCCTTTTCCTGCAGCCTTTTTGCATATGGGACAACCGCTTCCCGCGTATCGAGCGTTACCTGAAAAATTTCACCCAGCTCGTGATTGTTTGGCTTGATGAGAAATGGTTTGTACTGTAGTACATTCAGCAGCAAATCCTTTGTGGCATCCACGACGAACAGGACGCCTTTTGTCTGCAGCCGTGCCAGAATATCGCTGTAAATGGAATCCGGAAGGCTTTTCGGAATACTGCCCGCCAGCACCAGGACATCTTCCGCCCCGAGCCGTTCCAGCTTCTGGTACAGTGCATCCACGTGGGCCTGCCCAATCTCCGGTCCCATACCGTTGATTTCCGTACCGTCATAATCCTTTAGCTTGACATTGATGCGGGAAAGTCCCTTGTCGATGCGGATAAAGTCGGCGAGCAGTCCCATCCGCTGCACCTCGCGCTCAATCTGTTCCCCCGTAAATCCCGCGGTAAATCCCAGTGCGGTATTTTCGATGCCCAGATTGCCCAGCACGATAGAAACATTGATTCCCTTGCCGCCGGGGAACATCTGCTCCCCGGTCGTGCGGTTGGTTCTGCCCATCTCAAAACCATCCATCGATACGATATAATCCAGTGAAGGATTAAAGGTTACTGTATAAATCATGCCTGTGTCCCTCCAAAATGTGCAAACAGCATATCTTCCGCCTCTTTCGACCAGAGCCCTTTATTGCGCTTACAGCACGCGTCCAGCTCCTTGAAAAACGGATCCTTCTCACCCAGCTTTCCAAAATCTTCAATCGCCGTCATCGGCATGTCAAACTGAATATAGGCAAGCTTCTTGCCGCCCGGAATACTGGGCAGGTTGTTCGTCGTGTCAACGATAGAGTCAATGCCGCCGACATGTGTCACCATGACCGCAGAGTTGATTTCCCCTGCAGCCGACTTCGCAATCGCCTCTTTCATGTCGTCCGTATTTCCGCCGGTCGAGCCCATAATCTTCGTCCGCGCATAGTGGCAGTTGTAGAGGTTCATATCCGCCGAAAACTGTGTGTCCGTGGGGCCTGCAAAGAAATTCAGGCAGCCGTCCACCGCAAGGAGTTTGTCGCCCATCTCCGCAATGCTTTTGACCGGGGCATATACAAAGACATCACTGTACCCGACTCCCTCCGTGATGGCGCGCAGCGCTGCGACCGGGTCTTCCATATCCGCCGTGTTGACATAGTGCAACTCGACGCCCTTCTCCTTTGCTTCCTCCTCTGAAATCACTTCCCTTGCGCGTGCAATCTTGGCATCATTGATATCGGTGACAACGATTCTCTTCGGCTTATTTTCAAAGGCAAGCCCATAGCTGATGGCGCCAAGTCCCATTGGTCCGCAGCCACCGAGAATCAGGATATTCCCCCCTGCCAGCGTTCCCATCTTGTGCTCGTAGGACAAATGCTCTGTGTGGTAATTGCTGTGATATCCGCCGATGCAGCAGCTCATCGGTTCACCGAGCGACGCCTCGAAATAGCTGTCCCCGTCATACTCCCAGATGCAGCCCTTTTCGATCACATCATTTGGAAAAATGCAGTATGTTGCGGCGCCCCCGAAAAATTCATAGGAATATCCCGGTGATTCCATCTGCCCCGGAATCGCAGGCTGCTGCGCAAACTTCCTGCCCTCGTGGAACTGGTCTTTCCACTTGCTGCCGACCTTGACAATGTCGCCGGTAAACTCATGCCCGATGATGACCGGGTGCTCCGCCACATTCTCCGGAACACGCTTGTGATCCTTGCCCGCCTGCACCATTTTCCATGTTGACATGCAGATGCTGTCGCTCACCACCTTCACTAAAATCTCATCCTCCCTGATTTCCGGAAGTTCAAACTCCTCCAGCCTGATATCATGTGCCCCATGTAATCTAACACCTTTTACTTTCATATGAATAACCATGCTCCTTTCTCAGTCTGCGAATCAAATTACCTCATTTTTACTCTTAGTTCAGACGCTCCAATATCCAGTCGACATCCCCCGTCGTTTTCAGCGTCTCCAGCATTTCCTCATCTTCCAGCATCTCACAGATGCTGCTTAACAAATCCAGATGCTCATCCCCGATTCCTGCTATGCCGAAAACCAGCTGCGCCTTCTCGTCCCCAAAGTCCACGCCCTCCGGGTACTGCATCAGGATAATACCCGTCTTTTTGACTGTATCCTTTGCCTGCGAAGTGCCATGCGGAATCGCCACGCCCATACCCATGTAAGTCGTTACCAGCTTCTCACGCTCCTGCATCGCGTCAGCATAGGAGGGGTCAACATATCCCAGCTTTGCCAGAAGCTCGCCTGCCGCCTGGATAGCCGCCTCCTTCGAGACAGGCGCAAGATTTAACTGCACGCCGTCCCGCACCAGGATTTGTTTCCCTGCCGGCTCTTTTCCGGTGTCGCCATTGTGCTGTCCCTGTGCTGTCGCATCACTCTGCTGCATTGCCGGCTCCTGCTTCTGTGTCAGCTGTTCATACAGGGAATCAAGCGCCGGGTCTGCCAAAAAATTCTGCAGCGTCACGACCTGCGCCTGCGGCACAGACTTTCTTGCCCGTTCTGCCAGGGTAATCTGCACCACGGCGATATCGCAGTCAGCCGGAATGTTGTCCACGGATGTGTTGATTACCGTCAGATCCGGCCTTAGCGCCTTAATCCTGTTTCGAAATTTCGTCGCACCCATCGCGGAAGAACCCATTCCCGCGTCGCAGGCAAATACTACTTTTTTAATATCCCCTGCTTTCCTCGTCTGCGGCGCATCAGCGTCTGGACGAATGCCTTTCGCTTCCGCCTTTCTGCCTGCCACTTCCTCCTGCGCCTCCTCGAGGCTCCTGCCCCTGGACGTGCGGATAATCACGGATGCAATTCCGAACGAGACTGCTGTCGCAATGACAACACCCACAATCACCGAAACCATGCTGTCCCTTGACGCCATCATCAGATACGCAAGCAGCGAACCCGGGGAAGCGGGTCCTACCAGTCCCGCGCCAGTCATGTTATACCAGAAAATTGCCGCAATGTTGCCGACAATCGGCGCGATAATCACCAGTGGATTCATCAGTATGTAAGGAAAATAAATCTCATGGATACCGCCCAGCAGATGAATGATGACTGCTCCCGGCGCCGACTGTTTTGTCTTTTTGTCCTCGCAGAAAAACATATATGCAAGGAGCACGCCAAGCCCCGGTCCCGGATTGGATTCCAGCATATACATGATGGATTTTCCTGCCTCCGCCGCCTGCGCCGTGGCAATCGGCGTAAAGATGCCGTGATTAATCGCGTTATTCAGGAACAGCACCTTTGCCGGTTCGATAAACACGGCAATCAGGGGCAGCATACCGTTTGCCATCAATATATTGACCCCGGCAGTCAGTATCGCCAGAATCAGGTTCATAAACGGTCCAATCACAAGGTAGCTGAGCATCGCAAGAATCATGCCGATAATGCCGACCGAAAAATTGTTGATCAGCATCTCGAAGCCTGCGGGCATATGCCCCTCCATTGCCTTGTCAAACCTTTTGATGCAGAATCCTGATAACGGTCCTATGATCATTGCCGCCATCAGCATCGTCGTATCCGGGTCGCTCATGATGGCGCCGACAACAGCAATCGCACCGACGATGCTGCCACGCTCCCCTCCGATCTGCCTGCCGCCTGTCGAGGCAATCAGTATCGGAATCAGATAAACTAATATTGCCGAAAATATTGTTGCAAACCCTTCGTGTGGAATCCATCCGCTCCCGTTAAAGAAAGCCGCCAGGAAACCAAAAGCAATCAGTGCGCCGATATTGGGCATAATCATTGCAGAAAGGAATTTGCCAAAACGTTGTATACCATTTTTCATAAAGAACCTCACTTTGATTATTTGGTTCGCTTCCTGAATCAGACTAAATAACCTGTACGCCGCGTCTCTTGCAGTCCTCCAGAAACTCTTCCGGCAGGTTGTCGTCAGAGATGACAATGTCCACATCACTCAGGCTACAGAATGAATACGTATTTTTCACCCCTATTTTGGAGGAATCCATCAGAAGAATCACCTGCTCTGCCTGCTGCATGACCGTCTTTTTCAGGATTGCCTCCTCGTCCACGCCGCAGTTAAATCCCGTCTGGTCACAATAGCTGGTAACCCCCATGAACGCCTGGTCAAAATTTATCCGCTGTACCTCCTGGATGGTATGGATGCCGCATACGCTCATGCTGTACTGGTTTATTTTCCCCCCGAGCATATATACGGAAGGTTTTGTCAGCCTGCCCAGCTCCACCGCGCATGTCAGGGAATTGGTATAAATCAGGCTGGACTGATCCGGGATGCAGGATGCCAGCATTGTCGTTGTGCTGCCGGAATCCAGAAAGATTGTCGTGTCCCTGCGCAGAAACTGCTGCGCCTTTCGGGTAATCAGCTGTTTTGCCTCAATGTTGCGCACCTGCCGCCGGCTCAGCATATCATCTGTGCCAATGACAACATCGACTGATTTTGCACCTCCGTGCACCCGTACAATTCGTTTCGCCTCATCAAGAGCCTTCAAGTCTGTGCGCAGTGTCATTTCGGATATCTGGGGAATTTTATTCTTTAGCTGGGCAAAGCTGATATTCCCGCTCTGATTCACCAGCTCCACAATCATGTTTCTGCGCTGTTCCATTGCATCCATCTTGCTACCTCCTGTAACCCTATGTTTTTTTGTTTCTGATTTTCATGTCACACCTCTCCTTTCATTTTACCCTTTTTCACAGCTTCTTCAACCATAACTTTTGTTTCAAAAGGGTTTTTGTTTTATTTTGTTGTTTCAAAAGTTTGTACTTTTATAATAACAGTCATTTGGGCGTTTGTCAACTTTTATTTCAACAATTTTCCTTTTTTTATAAAACCTTTGAGCCAGAAGCACAATAAAAGGACTATCCGACAGCGAATAGCCCTTTCACCATTTTCATGTAATTTGTGCGGAAACAAACATTACTATTCCCGGATGTCCCCGCTCATCTATCCGGAAACCACCTTGCATCGTTTTTTATAACATGCGATTCCATACCTGTATATGGTTGTCATGCCGTCGTCAATCAGCGCTTCCTCGTAACAGTTGTCATGAATCTGCTTCAATGCCTCCTTACAGGCGCCGTCAAACGCCGCATTCTCAGCGTATTTCAGCTCGATGACAATTCCGATTTCCTTATCCTCCACTTCCACACTGATGTCGCTGTAGCCGTCGCCGGATTCGGCATTGGATTTGGCTTTCCAGCCATTCATGCCTGCACATAGGCCCAGTAAAATGCCATGATAGAAGTTTTCCTTTCTTTCCTTTCTGACACTGGTGTCACGGACGCTGATGGTCTTTCGCAGATAGGAGGTGAACTCCTTTTCAATGGCAGATGCGTCATTTTGCTCAAATGCCCTGCGGAGGTTTTCCAGTTTTTGTGTATCTTTTCGCGTCTCGTCCCTAAACCATTCCTGTATCTGTTCCTCAAATATCCACTGTATCTCCCGGTTTGGTATCACCAGTTCTATCATGCCGCCGTCATCATGTTCGTTTTGTGTCAGATAACCTGTCGTAAACAGAATGCTCCACAGATTTTCCATCTTGGAATCCAGATCCCTGTAAGTCAGTTCCTGTCGGATTTTCTTTCTGACGCTTCCGCCATTGACCAGAAGTTCAATCTCGTCCCTGGTAGCAGCGTCCGCCCTGGATAAGAACCTCCTGATAATGTCGTTGCTGCTCGTGTTTACCCAGTAATTCTGCGGTTGCGAAGCCGGACTCATTTTCAGGGCATGGCAATAGCTTACCACATCCCACGGACAATAGACATCAATGCTGTTAAAATGATATCCATCGTACCATTCCCTGATAATGTCATATTTTTCCATAAACCCATAATATTCCAGCATTTGTCGGATCTCCGCGTCCGTAAATCCGAAATATTCATTATACTGCACATCTTTTATTGTGTAGACACTAAAATTATTGAGACCGGTAAAAATACTCTCCCTCGATATCCTTAAACATCCTGTCAGCACTGCGAATTTCAGGCTGTCGTTTGTCTTAAAGGCATTGCCAAACAAAACCCTGACCAGTTCCACCATGGAATCATAATACCCCGCCTGGTACGCCTTATCAAGCGGCACATCATACTCGTCGACCAGCATGACCGTCTCCTGCCCATAATGTTTCCGCAAAAACTGCGACAGCATCAGCAGACTGTCCTTGAGCAGATCGTCCGACATGGTAAAGGTTCCTGTCTCATCTGTACTGATCAGCGCCCTGTACTGGCTGCGTTCCGTATCATCAATCCGGTCGCTTTCCAGCAGAAACCGAAACCGCATTGCCTCCCTGCCTATGATTCTGCGGAGCATTATTTTTGCCTCTTCAAAGTTCTCTCCTGTCGCACCCTTTAGCGTGATGGAAATCACCGGAAATTTCCCCATGTACGCTTCGCACAATTCTCTTTCCCCGGCAATCTCAAGTCCGTCAAAAACCGTGCTGTCACTGCCCGTCTCAAAAAAATATTTCAGCATGCTCATGTTCAGTGTTTTTCCAAAACGCCTCGGGCGCGTGAACAGAGTCACATATGCCGGATTTTCCAGAAAGGTCCTGATAAGCCCTGTTTTATCAACATAATAAAACCCATCCCTGCGTAATCTCTCGAAATTCTCAATTCCCATAGGGAGCTTTGCCTTTCCTGCCATACCGTACCCCTTTCCCTGAAATATTTGTATTTTTTTCAGTATACCACATCTGTTAAAATAAATCACACCTTATTTTCAGATTTCCTTCGGGTGCCCATGCGCCGGGCACCCGTCAGCCCTGGCTGACATACTTCCCTGGGTGCCCGTGTGCAATCGAGCAGGGAAGTGCCATCTTCACTGCCCGTGCGCCGGGCACCCGTCAGCCCTGGCTGACATACTTCCCTGGGGTGCCCATGTGCAATCGAGCAGGGAAGCGCCATCTTCACTGCTCGTGCGCCGGGCACCCGTCAGCCCTGGCTGACATACTTCCTCGGGGTGCCCGTGTGCATAAAAAGAACCGATAAACTGTGATATTCACAACTTTATCGGTTCATTGATTTTCTTACTTTTCCTCGTTTGTATACCGTGCGCTCTGTGCGCTGATTAACTCTGCGTCCTCAAAGTAGTCAATTTTCATGGCATGCTTTACCTCCGAGAGGGTCTGGGCTGCCACTTCCCTAGCCGCCTCAGAGCCCTTTTTGAGGATATTGTATACCTCAGGAATATCCTTCTCAAATGCCGCACGGCGTTTCCGAATCGGCTCCAGCTCCTCCTGCACGACATTGTTCAAAAACTTCTTGACCTTGACATCGCCAAGACCGCCCCTTGTGTAATGTGCCTTCATCTCGTCAAGATTTGCATAATCCGGACAGTACCGCGCGAAGTGCTCGTCACGCGCAAATGCATCCAGATATGTAAATACCGTATTTCCCTCGAGATGACCCGGGTCACTTACCTGCAAGTGCAAAGGATCCGTGTACATGCTCATGATTTTTGTGCGCACCTCGTCCGCGCTGTCCGCCAGATAAATGCAGTTGCCAAGCGACTTGCTCATCTTCGCCTTTCCGTCCGTCCCCGGAAGCCGCCTGCACGCGTCCGCTTCCGGTATCAGTGCCTTGGGCTCTACCAGGACGGGATTTTCCGGCGCATATACGGCGTTAAACTTATGCACAATTTCCTTGGTCTGCTCTATCATCGGAAGCTGATCCTCCCCGACGGGAACCACGTTTGCCTTGCAGAACGTGATATCCGCCGCCTGGCTGATTGGGTAATTAAAGAACCCCACCGGAATGCTCGCCTCGAAATTCCGAAGCTGTATCTCGTTTTTGACTGTCGGGTTCCGCTGCAGCCGCGCAACCGTAACCAGGTTCATATAATAGAATGTAAGCTCCGTGAGCTCCGATATCTGGGACTGGATAAAGAGCGTGGATTTGGCAGGGTCAAGTCCCGCGGACAGATAGTCCAGCGCCACCTCGATGACATTCTGCCTGACCTTCTCTGGGTTGTCGAAATTGTCCGTAAGCGCCTGGGCATCCGCAACCATGATATATATCTTGTCATACTCCCCGGAATTCTGCAATTCGACCCTTCCCCTGAGCGAGCCTACATAATGACCAATGTGTAATCTTCCCGTCGGTCTGTCACCTGTTAAAATAATCTTACTCATCTATGCTATTCCTCATTTCCATCTTAATTTTTTATACTCACGACAGATGAAATCTGCCGGAGTATAGCGCCAGCCGCAGCCGCGAAGCGGCATATTTCCTATCTGAAAAATTATCATATAAGATTTTTCAGATTGTGGCTTGTGTGCATAACTTTATACTGAGCGGTCAGTCTTTTCGACCGCCAGTATACACAGCGCTATAAGCTGCCATGCTGGTTCGCCGTCTCCAGATCCTTATAGCCGTAAAACCGCACTGTATTTTTCATAATCTCATATGTCGCATTTTTGCCGTTCTGTGCAAACTCGACGATATAACGGCCATACATCTCCAGCATCCTGTCAGAGTACGTGCCAAGCTCGCCCCTAAGGTAAGTCTCATATGATGTATCATATGGCAGATCCTCCGATGTGTGTATGGCGCGGGCATTGCCTGCAAGGTTCGGGTACGCTGCGGCAAACTCCTCCATCCATTTTACCTGAAATCCGATAATCTGCTCCATGACCGTCTTCTTGTCCTCCGATACCGGCGGGAGCTTGTCCGCAAAACTTGCATACGCGTCCGGTGCCGTGGATTCCATCATGCGGGCGTATTTCTCCTGTATCATATTCCTGCCGTTTTCATAGTTTGTCTTAAATTCATACAGGTATTGCAGCAGCATGTCCTCTGTCCATGTCATATATTGGCTCATGCGCATGATTTTGAATGTCGGCCAGTTATTCTGGCAGCTTGCCCTTCCGCCCTCGTTCTGCACCTTGTCAAACGCCTCGAACTCTGCTTTTGCTATGGAAAGCGAAAGCGCTGTTATAATCGGCGTATCAGCGACAATGGCAGTCAGCAGGGCATCACTCTTGGCCGTCAGTTCCTTCGTGGATGCGTCCAGATAGACGTCGCACGCGCCAATCATATTCTGGCGCTCAAGCTCATTTGCAAAAATAACGGCAAGCGACTCGATTGCCACAGTGAGTTCTGCCGCATGCGCATCATCCATGGGAAGCAGGCATACTTTTTCCACAAGCTCGGATACCTGCATGCGTTTTCCGTCTTCGCCGGTGACTGACATCGCCGGATTCCTGGGCATCCCCTTAAAGAGCCATTTGTCATGCGGTGCATACGTCTTATTGAGCAGATAGTAAAGCTTCATCGCCTGTCTCGCGCACTCCGCCTTGGCAAGCTCTGCCGCCACGAGCTGTCCGCGTCCGCGCATACGCGGAAGATTATACTGGCCGCTCTGCGAAAACAGTGCACAGGTCTGCGCAATTTTCCGGTACCACACAGCTTTGGGATAATATGCCTTCAATTTGTTGCGGTACCGCGTAAATATCCCTTCATCATCACGGAAAACGGCGCCGTTGACGGCTGCGGCAAGTGCATAATCATGTACCGCCAGCCAGCTTTTTATGGTTGCAAGGCTCTCTTTTCCCAGCGTGTCGTTCCCGCTCCCCTGCATCAAAGCGCCTATCAAATCATAGCCCAGCGTACTCTTGTAAAAGTCTTCGATGACCATGACGCCGCTGCGGTTCCTGCCGTGGAATGTCTCTATGCGTTCCACACCCATGAAACTCCTCGGAAGCTGCTCATACGCCGCCTGTAGTTCCTCGCCAATTTCACCGTACACCTTTTTGGTTACCCACATGACAAAGCGCGGTCCAAAGTCATGATCCCGTGACTGGATATCATCAAAGCCAAAGCAGTCCGACCCCTTCCCGACAAGCCCGACCGCAATGAGGTGCTCATACGCCTGAAATTTTTCGGCAATCATCGGTTTTCCGTATTCCTCATAATAGCGCCTGCACAATTCAAGCCCTGTGATTTCCGGTGTACTTTCCGGGACGGCAGCTGCTTCTCCAGTCCCTGCCACATTCTCCATCCCAGCCGGAATATCTACCGTGTCTGCCGCTACTTCCTCCTTTATCACGGCGACAGGCTCCTCCGGATACGGTGTTTCCACTGCTGTCTCTTCTCTTATCTCCGGGACGGACTCCTCCGATTCTGGCATTTCCACTGCCGGCTCTTGCCCTATCTCCGGAACGGACTCCTCTAAATTTGGCATTTCAACCGTCGGCTCTTGCCTTATCTCCGGCGCAGGCTCCTCCAATTCTGGCATTTCCACTGCCGGCTCTTGCCTTATCTCCGGGACGGACTCCTCCGATTCTGGCATTTCCACTGCCGGCTCTTCCCTTATCTCCGGATTTTCCAAGGGTGTCGGTTCCTCGGCAGCTTCTCCAGCCGCATCTGCTGTAACGGACTCCTCCAAATATGCAGCCTTTTCCACTGCCTCCGCAGCAGGCATGTCAGTCGACGATGTACCATCCGCTGTTTCCTCATCTGTCCCTGCAGCAGAATTCTCAAAAGAATCCTCCGCATACTCAAGATTCCGCAATGCCTCTGCCGCTTCTTTTGCATCTGCTGCCTCGCGGATTTTGCGTTTTATAATTTTAATGTTCTCGCTGAGCCTCTCATACTGAATATTTTCACTTCCGAGATACTTCGCCACACAGTCCCTAGCCTTTTCCATGACGCCAAGTGCGTTCTCGTAATCCTTATCCATATAATAAAGGCTGCCCAGCGCAGACAACGCCGCGCTGTAATGTGAATCGTCCACGCCAATTTCCTCGAAAATGCGGATTGCCTCCTCTGCCCGCGCCTTCGCCTCGTCATCCTGCTCAAGCTCTATGCACGTGTTGGCAAGGTTTGCCTGCGTGACAGCAACCTCAAACTGCTTATCCTCTTTATGATTCACGATACAAAGCGCGTTCACAAGCTGCTCCTTTGCCGCCGCAAAGTCCCCCATCTCCTGGTAAAGCAGGCTCAGGTTATTGTAAAAGCTTGCAAAATACATATCGTCCTCGTTGAGCAGCGCCTCATAAACCGGGCGCACCTGGTTGTAAAACGCGAGGGAATCCTGGAGACGCCCTGCCGCACGGTATGCATTTGCGATATTTAACAGTGTTGTCGCATAGGGAATCGAATTCTGAATCCCCATCTCGTCCATAAGTGCCAGCGCCTTCTGGCAGTTTTCGACCGAAAGCTCATACTGCCCGGTTTCCCTGTAAAAACCAATGGTCTCATTGTAGAGGTTCAGCACGATATCCTGTGCGCCTTCTTCCAGTGCCTGCGCAATATGTGATTCCAGAAATTGTGGTATCTCATTTATTTTTTCCTGTGCAAAAAGCTCGTCAAGCTCGCTCGTTACCTGATTTATGTCCATACTAATCCCCCATTCCGCCTTGGGCGGCCCAATATAGATAATGCGAATAGATTCGCATATGAAAAACGCTGCCTTTTTTTGCAAAATCCCTAATCAATGCAGTTGTTTCCTTAAAATATCAACCGTATGCGCCCCCGCCCCGATTAAGTCAGGCCGCTCACAGACTGCCATCTGATACTGGACAAACGCCTCAAACTCCTGATCATCCAGCTGGTTTAAAAATGGTCTCATATAGTTTGCCGGTCCGTCAGGCGATATGATTTTGATGCGTGCAAGTCCCACGGACTGGTTCAGCGCATCGATGTCCTCCAGGCGCATATAATCATAAATTTTGTCGGGCGATGATATCGTCTTGAAGTCCTCGGTAAAACGCCCCTGTGCAATACATTCAAGAATATGCCTTTCCTTAAACCCATACGTGACGACACCATATTCATTCATGCAGTACGCCACAAGAACCACACCGCCCGGCTTTGTCACGCGCGCCGCCTCGGCAAGCGCCTTTCTTTTGTCGTCAAATCCAAACAGGTGGTACATTGGTCCGAACAGGAGCGTCACATCAAAGCTGTCATCCACAAGCTTCCTTAAGTGCATCGCGTTCCCCTGCATTGCCGTCACGCGCGCCGCCTTTTTCTTCAGTACCCCCAGATTATACCGTACAAGCTCCACCGCCGTGACATCATAGCCCTCCTCTGCAAGCGCCACACTGTAGCGCCCCGTGCCCGCGCCGATATCAAGGAGCTTTATCATTCCTCGTATATCCGTCTCCCCGCCGGTAGAAGCCGCCGCGCATATCTTCCCCGCCGCTGCCTCATCAAGGTATGCGTGGATATATTTCATGGACACGCGGTACTCCACCTGTCCATGCCGGGAATTCAGGCGCTTTTCCTCGTTGAATTTGTTGTAATACTCTTCCAGCTCTGTCATCTATATAATAAAAACCTCCAGTTTTTTCTGCACCCATGTGATAATCGGTCCCAGGAAAAAAGCGACCAGAACCGTGACAATCCCGACATCCCCGCCAAGCAGGAAGCCTGCAGCCATAAAGCTGATGTCCCAGAGCATGCGCACTGCCTTGAAAGAAATCTTTTTCACATGTCCGGAGATAATAAACGGAAGCGCGTCATAAGGCGATGAACCAAGCCCTGCACACATATATGCCGCGGCCCCCAGCAGAAAAACAGCAAGCGACGGCAGCAGCAGCAAATAGCGGTTCATCGTCACGTCAAAAAAGCCTGCCGGAAGAACCAGTGTCCATACCCACTTAAAAAAGTCAGATATGTATCCGAGAAAGCACATATTCCCGACCGTCCCAAATCCAATCATGCCAGTGTCAAAACGGATGACAAAAAGAAACGTAACCAGATGGCACAAAAGCTGGCATGTCCCAAAACTTAGCGGTACAAAATTGGTGACCCCCTGTGTCAGGCAGGAACAGGGGTCTGTCCCCAAATTGACAGACCGCAAAAGCGACAGTCCCATTCCCTGTGACAATACGCCGCACAGCATCATAATCATCCGGTTTCGAAACTTCGGCGGGCGCGCAAAGCACTTTATGTCCTTGTGATTAAAACTCATAAAAATTGTGCTCCTCCACCTTTTCCGGTTCACTGATGACAGTTTTCTCCTCGGCTGTTTCCTCCTGTGCCGGCTTTGCGTGCACATGGTCTGTCCGGATGTCAATGACTGGTCCGCCAGTGCCATTGATATAATCGCCCGTGATTGTGACTTCGCCGATATTGTCGTCCTTTGGAATCTCATACATGATATCCAGCATGAAGTCCTCAATGATTGCGCGCAGCGCACGTGCACCCGTATCGCGCTCCATCGCCTTGACTGCAATGGCTTCCAGTGCACTGTCGTCAAAGTTGAGCTTCACCTCGTCAAGCTCAAGAAGCTTCTGATACTGCTTGAGAATTGCATTCTTCGGCTCCTTTAAAATCTTGATGTAGCTCTCCTTTGTCAGGCTGTCCATCGGGCAGATAATCGGAAGACGCCCGATAAACTCCGGAATCATGCCAAATTTTTTGATATCCTCAACTGTTACCTTTTTCAGGATATTTTTCTCCTTGTCAAAAGCATCCTTTAACTCCGCGTTAAATCCGATGGAAGACTGTTTCGTCAGTCTCTGTTTGATAATCTCCTCCAGATCCGGAAACGCCCCGCCGCAGATAAACAAGATATTTCTTGTGTTGATTGTCGTCAGCGGAACCATC
The DNA here is from genome assembly GCA_002490665.1 of Lachnospiraceae bacterium UBA7205. Classification (GTDB taxonomy): domain Bacteria; phylum Bacillota; class Clostridia; order Lachnospirales; family Lachnospiraceae; genus COE1. Next base: position 68,203 of record DKUL01000014.1, read on the forward strand.
GCATTTTTGCTGTTCGCACCGACAGGCACTTCCACATCAGAACCCTCCAGAAGCTTCAGCATTCCCTGCTGCACCGACTCGCCGCTCACGTCACGCGATGTCGTGTTCTTCTTCTTGGCAATCTTGTCAATCTCATCGATAAACACGATTCCCTGCTCCGCCTTTTCTACATCATTGTCTGCCGCCGCCAGAAGCTTTGAAATCACGGACTCGATATCGTCCCCGATATACCCTGCCTCAGTCAGCGATGTGGCGTCCGCTATGGCAAGCGGCACGTCGAGAAGCCGCGCCAGCGTCTTGACCATATATGTCTTACCGCACCCCGTCGGTCCAAGCAGCAGGATATTGGATTTCTCAATTTCAATGTCATCCATTGTCCCTGTCGTCACACGCTTGTAATGATTGTAGACGGCAACCGATATCACTTTCTTGGCATAATCCTGGCCGACCACAAAATCGTCCAGCTGTGCCTTAATCTTGTGGGGCGCCGGTAGATGGTTGATGTTAAACACTGCCTTGTCCTTCTTTTCCTTGGGCTTTTTCTTCTTGAGCTTCTGGCGGTTGGGAATTCCCCCATCTCCCTGTAAATCTGCAATGTTGACAAAACTGATATTCGGAAAATGCTTCCTGCCGTCCTTGCCATTGTCCTTGTCAAAATTAAAGTTTGTATTGTTCAGCATTCCCTGGTAGTCAAACTGGCTGACCGTATCCATTGTCTTATGCATACAGTCGGAACACACGGAGATATGGTTGGGCAGCTTGAACATTTTTCCGGTCTTGCTCTCCGGACGCCTGCATATGAAGCACACATCCTCATACTCGCTTTCCTTCTCTTCATCCAGTCCGTCCACGGATGCCTTATCCTTTTTCGTCGTATCCTTTTCGTCCTCCGTGCCAGACTCCTCATCTGCCACATCCACAATATCCATATCCTCATTATTGTCTAAAAAATTATCTAACATGATGTCCTCCGTCTTGTAACCCTCAATCTTCCTTCGCGCCGAGCGTCACATCAATTGTCTGCTGCCTGTACTCTCCGTCCCTCTGCCGCATAATGACCATCTCAACCTCTGTTCCGGCTGCATAATATTCAAGCATGCTCTGCAGCTGGTCCATCTGCGTCAGTTTTTCTCCGTCTATGTAGGTAATAATATCCCCTTTTAAGATTCCTGCCTTGTCTGCCGCCGTATTTTCTAATACATTAGAGACATACACACCCTCCGGCATTTCGTACCGCGCATTCGCGTCCTCCGTCACATCTGTGCCGGCAATGCCGAGAAACGCGCGCTCCTCCAGGGGAACCTTCTTTTTTGTCTCTTTCTGCATCAGGTCATCGATAATCGGTTTTGCCGTCGATATTGGTATGGCATACCCCATTCCCTCTATTACATAATCTGCAATTTTGCTGGAATTAATACCGATTACCTCACCCCTTACGTTCAGCAGCGCACCGCCGGAATTGCCCGGATTGATTGCCGCATCCGTCTGAATCAGGTATCCCGGATTTACTTCCGGGTCATCTGCAAAAATATCCCTGTTCAGGGCGCTTATGACCCCTGTCGTGACCGACTGTCCATAGCCAAGCGAATCCCCTATCGCAATGGCAGGCTCTCCCACCTGAAGGCTGTCCGAGTCGCCAAGCGCGGCAATGGCAATGTTCTCCAGGGTATCGTCCGACACATCCTCCAAAAAGACGGTGATGACAGCAAGGTCATTTTCCGGGGACTGCCCTTTCACATAAGCCACTGCCTCCTTGTCATCATTAAACTGTACAAAGAGATTATTGTTGTCCTCTACCACATGGTAATTCGTCACAATCAGAAGCTCCTCGTCACTCTGTGCCACGATAATGCCGGAACCGTTTGCTTCCTCGTCGTACTCCTCGTCATACCAGTAATCATATGCCGTATATTCGTTTGTGATGGACACGACACATGGCATTGCCACCTTCACCACTGCCGTCACATCCGCAGCAACCGCGCTGGACAATTCTTCAGGCTGAATTGTCTGCACATGGTCTACCTCCACCGGCTTGCGTCTGCTGTCCTTTTTGTCATCTTTGTCATCTTTGTCATTTTTATCCTTATTGTCAGTCTTATCGTTTTCACGTTCTTCTGTCTCTGTCGTATTTTCTGTCTCTGATTCCTGCTCCGTTTCTGTCTGCTGCTTTGTCTCCGCGACGGATTCTGTCTCTGTTTCCGTCTCGGTCTCCGCATCCTCGTCATCCCTGAACCGCGGCTCCTGCGGGACATTGTCCAAATCGGGGTCCGGCTTGCCGCCCCCTCCGATATCGGATCCTTTTCCGGCATAATTTCCGTCTGCGGAGGCATCTGCATGCTCCGCACCGGAATTACTTTTCTCAATGGTATCTGTATGAAGCTTTCCGTCCGCGGACGCGGACGCCGCATTTTGCTCGTTCACGCGGATTTCCACCTTGTCAAGCCATGCAGGCCTTAAATCGGTGCCGTCTGTACAGGAGCTTGCTATGTATCCTCCTCCCATGACAACCACACCTGCAAATGCGCCGCATCCCAGCGTCACCATAACGTTTTTAAATGTTGAATTCTTCTTTCCCATGCCCGAGACCTCCTATCTACTCCACTGTGACAGATTTTGCCAGATTTCGCGGCTTATCAACGTCACAGCCTTTCCCGACTGCCACATAATATCCAAAAAGCTGTAACGGAATAATTGCCAGTGAGTTGGTAAAATACGGATTTGTCCTTGGAATATAGATGACATAGTCCGCCGCCTTCTCAATTTCCGTATTTCCCTCATTTGTGACTGCGAGTACAAATGCGCCCCTCGCCTTGACTTCCACCATATTGCTCAGCACCTTTTTGAACAGTGTATCCTGTGTCGCGACTGCCGCAACCAGTGTCCCCTCCTCAATCAGCGATATCGTTCCGTGCTTTAGCTCTCCCGCGGCATACGCCTCGGAGTGAATGTAGGATATCTCCTTAAGCTTGAGCGAGCCTTCCATGGAAATCGCATAGTCGATTCCCCGCCCGATAAAGAAGACATCCTTGGCGCCCACATAACGGTTTGCAAAGCGCTGGATTCTCTGCTTGTTGGCGAGAAGCATCTCAATCTGTGCCGGCAGCTTTTTCAGGTCCTCCAGCATATGGCAGAAGTCCGTGCCGCCAAGGTTGCCGCGCACCTTCCCAAATTTCATCGCAAGGAGGTACAGTGCTATCAGCTGTGCGCTGTAAGCCTTCGTGGTGGCAACCGCAATCTCGGGACCTGCCCATGTATACATGACATTGTCCGCCTCCCTGGCTATCGAGCTTCCGACCACGTTCACAATCCCAAGCACCTTGTGCCCGAGCTTCTGTGATTCCCGCAGCGCGGCAAGCGTATCTGCCGTCTCACCGGACTGGCTGATGACGACAACCATCGTACCCTCCTCAAGAATCGGGTTGCGGTAGCGGAACTCACTTGCCACATCAACCTCCACAGGTATGCGCGCAATGCCCTCTATAATGTATTTTCCTGTCATTCCGGTGTGGTAGGCAGAGCCGCAGGCGACAATGAATATCTTTCTGACTGCCCTGATTTCATCGTCCGTCATCCCCAGCTCCTCTATTACAATGTCATCGTCCTTAATGCGCGGCATCAGGGTGTCCGTTACGGTCTTTGGCTGCTCATACATCTCCTTTAGCATAAAATGTTCATAGCCGCCCTTTTCTGCCGCATTCGCATCCCACTCTATGGTGACAGGCTCTTTCGTAATCTCCTCCTCATCAACCGTGTAGAAATGCATATGATCCGCACGCAGACGGACAACCTCCTGATTCTCAATAAAATAAACCTTTCTCGTGTATTTCAGAACCGCAGGCACATCCGATGCAATAAAGCATCCATCCTCGTTCTGTCCGACAATCAGCGGACTGTCCTTGCGGACTGCAAACACCTGGTCCGGATGGTCAGCAAACAGAATACCCAGCGCGTAGGAGCCCTGCACGCGGTGCATAACCTTTGTAATCGCCTCAAGCGGATTTCCCTTATAATAATAGTCAATCAGGTGCGCCAGTACTTCCGTATCAGTGTCCGACGTAAACTCGTACCCTTTTGAAAGCAGCTTCTCCTTTAATGGCAGATAATTCTCTATAATACCGTTATGAACGACAGCAATCGTCTCCTCCGCATTGTAGTGCGGGTGCGCGTTGACATCGCTTGGTGCGCCGTGTGTCGCCCACCTCGTATGTCCGATTCCCACCATCCCCGGCATTGTCGCACCGCCGTGCGTAAGTTCCTCAAGTACCTTCAGTCTGCCGACGGACTTCTTTATCTGAATGCGCTCCCCGTCATACACTGCCATTCCCGCTGAGTCATATCCCCTGTATTCGAGTTTTGAAAGACCTTCAAGTATTACCGGTGCTGCCGGATATTTTCCAATATAACCTACGATTCCGCACATCTGTGTTCTCTCCTTCATTTAACCAAATTTTAATCATCTTTATTGCCAGTACAGTTTGTTGGAACTGCACCACTTTACCATTCTGTCCGGCAGGCTTTCATAATGTTTCCCCAGCTGGTAGCCGATGAACTTATATACGCTTGACACAATCAGAAACGGTATCAGTCTTTTGTGTTTTGTCCTGCCCAGATATTTTATCGTGTCCTTTACAAGCCTTATGCCCTCGCTTTCCGAGGATACAATGTCAAACACCTCCGGATGCTCTGCCTGCGACACGCCCAAATCAAAGTTCCTGCGGAACTGCTGCATACAAGTATAATTGTGGGAGTGCCGGACACGCGCATCCGCCGCATAGGCAATACGGTAGCCTGCGCTGACTGCGTGCCCCGCATATATCATGTCTTCGTTAAAAATTGCTTTTTTCACAAATCCACCCATGTGCTCATAAATTTCCCTGTTATATGCCGCACATACATTCGAGCAAAAAAACGTCTTGATGCCGAGCCGCTCCATATCAGCCGCCGCCTTCACGGAGGACTGTTCCGGATAATTAAAGCTTCTGGTATATTTTTCAATTTCCCTGCAGTCCGGCAGTGGAAGCTGCCTCGCGTACGCAGCCGCGATGTCCTCCTGCTGTGTCAGCGCCTCCACCAGCTTCTGTATCAACCGGTTATTCTCCGGAACTGCGTCCTGTGTCATGCACACGAAAATATCCGCCTTGGAATACTGCACCGCCTTTGCCCTTGTCCTGCCATGGTCAAATTCCTTCTCTGAAAGATGATGCACCTCGATATTTTTATATTTTTCCAGAAACCGTGTCCCATAAAACAGTTTTTCAAAATACCGTTCTTCCGTGTTCATGATAATCATTTTCCGTATGGGATACGTCTGCTCCTCCACTGCCTTTATCAGCTCCATGACTTTGCTTTCCGGCTTGTGTGTCAGTAATATGACATCCACACTGTACTGCATCCTTCTCCCCCCTTGTGTACATACATGGCAAAAAGGGACCGACTTTCCGGCCCCTCATTGGTTCCTTTATTCTCCATTATAGCTTACACCGGAGTCTGCTGCTATCTTTTTGCTGCATTTTTTTACCGATTCTGACGGTTCATAGTCCTCCTTGTCGAACAAAAACTTATGAAGCTCTTTTACGTTTTTGTTCAGGTCAACCGGTATTACAACAGAAGCTCCCTTGATGCGTCCTGTCTGGCGGTACTCCTCGAACGGGAATCCCGACTGTTCCCCTATCTTATAGCTTGCAATGCCTGACAGCAGTGACAATATCTCCGACATGTCAAGTGATGTAGCCATCTCCCCTGCTATCGACTCTGCTATTTTATTCAGTGTCCCGACATTCATCGTCATCGCTTTTTTTGCCACCAGTGTCAGAACCGTTCTCTGGCGCTCGGTACGCTGGAAATCGTCACCGACATACCGGATACGGCAATATGCAGTCGCCTGAAGTCCGTTCAGTTTCTGCAGTCCCGCATGCTCTACAGGCGTGTATGTGCCCGGTTCCGCGTAATATTCATCATCACCATTCGCATTTTTTCCAACCACTTTTCCGACCATTGAAATCTGATAATTGTTCAGATGGACAATCTCCGCCTCTTTCACGTCAATTTCCACGCCGCCGACAGCATCAATCACGTCAATCAGGGCATCGAAACCGACCGTGACAAAGTCCGTGATATCCAGGTCAAGATTCATATTGAGCATGCTGATTGCCTGGGCCGGTCCGCCTTTTGCATATGCTGCATTCGCCTTGTTGTAGGAATCCGTGCTCAGGTTCAGCCATGTATCCCGGTAGACGGATATCAGTCTGACCTCATTGGTGTCCAGATTAATGGATGCAATCATAATCACATCCGTGCGTGTACTCTTGTCAAGCTGCTTGTTGCGCGAGTCAACGCCAAACAGCGCGATATTCCTGTAGCCTTTTTTGCTGCTGCTTCCTTCCTTTATCTCCGTCGTGCCTACACCCTCATTTACAATGACGTCTTTCTCGTCTATCTTTACAAGCTGAACCTTCTGTGCCTTGGTTACTGCCCACAGTACGCCTGCCAGTATCAGCAGCAAAAATATTTCAGACACAAACAGCACAATCTTCCTTCTCTTTTTCTTCGCGGCATGCTGCGGTGCCGCGCTGTTCCTCGGTTTTTTCCTTACATTTGCATTCCTGTTTGGCGCTGCCGCTGCGCCGCGCGGCATACGTTCTTCATAGCCTGCTGGTCTTGGCTGTCCCTGCGGTCTTCTCGGCGCCCCCTGCTGTGGTGCCCTCCGCATCTGCTGTCCACCCTGTGCGGGACGCTGTCCCTGCACCGGTCTCCTCGGCTGACTGCCTTGCGTATCATACTGTCCCTGCGCCTGTCTCCTTGGCTGTCCGGACGGTCTTGGCTGTGGCGCTCCCTGCTGCTGTCCCTGTACTGGTCTTCTCGGCTGGCCTGCCGACCTTGGCTGTCCGGATGGCCTGGGCTGCTGCCCCTGCGCCTGCCTTCTCGGCTGGCCGCCCTCCATGGATGACGCCCTTGCGCCGGAAGGTCTTGCGTTTGGCGTCCTGCTGCCATTTCCACCGCTCGGCGCCCTTCCGCCCTGACTTCTCCTTATCGTTTTATCTTGGTTCTTATCATTATAATCCTGCATTTTGTTTTCTCTCCTATTTTTTAATAGGCATTTTTATTGATAAAGCCCTTAAAGAATGTAAGGAATAAGATTTTAAAATCAAATGCCATTGACCAGTTTTCAATATAGTAGAGATCATACTCTATCCTTTTCTTGATGGAGGTGTCTCCCCTGTATCCGTTTACCTGCGCCCATCCGGTTATCCCCGGCCGCACCTGATGCTTTATCATATACCTTGGTATTTCCTCTTTAAACTTCTCCACAAAAAGAGGTCTTTCCGGACGTGGGCCTATCAGACTCATATCGCCCTTCAGCACATTAAAAAACTGTGGAAGCTCGTCGATACTTGTGCTTCTTAACAGCCTGCCGACCTTTGTGACCCGCGGGTCATTCTTGGTCGTCCAGCCTTTTTTCTCATCTGCATCGTTCTGCACTTCCATGCTGCGAAATTTGTACATCTGGAATGGCTTATTGTGCAGCCCGACCCGTTCCTGTCTGAAAATCAGCGGCCCCCTGCTCGTCGCCTTAATCCCAATCACAGCGGCAAGCATCAATGGGGAGGACAGCACAATCGCAACAATGGCGCCCACAATATCCACCAGGCGCTTTATCAGCATATTCGCCGTATTGGTAAGCGGAACACGCCTGATATTCACCACCGCAAGCCCATCCAGGTCCTCCAGGTACGGGCGGCTTGGAATCACACTGTTATAATCCGGTATAAATTTTGTGTGCACGCCTGATTTCTCACATATATTTACGATATCTTCCAGCCTGTCGTAGTCCGACAGGGAAAGTGTTATGCCAATTTCATCCAGTTCATTCCCGGGCAGGATCCTTTGCAGGCTGTCAATCTCATCGACAACCTCGACTCCCTTGTAGACTGCCCCGCGCGGAACATGGTCATCCAGAATGCCGCATACCTCGTACCCCCATTCGGGATTTGCCTTTATCTTATTGATGTACTCCTCCGCCGCACGGGAATAGCCTACCAGCAGTATGTGCTTGACATTGTAGCCTTTCCTGCGCAGACGGCGCAGTCCATACCTGACGGACTTGCGCATCAGCGTCTCTGCTATGATATTAATTCCGTAGAAAACGCCGACCATTCCTCGCGAAAAATCCGGAATATTGATGGCAAACAGCACCACCATCACTGCCAGAAGACCGATTGTGTTGGCTTTTATAATATTAAAAACCTCATACACCGTCTTCGCCGTCCGCTTAGACGAATACAGGTCAGATGCATTGTACAAAATCAGATATCCTGGTACAATCGCCAGAAACGCGGTAAAGTATATCTCCACCGACAAAATACCGGTGCCGGGTTCGTTCTCCCTGACATACCCGCTGAGCCACAGAAACCATGACAGCCAGTAGGCAGCCCCTATAACCAGTGCATCGAGCAGAACCAGCAGTCTGTTAAAATACTTCTGATTATCTCTTATCAATTATCTCACCTTATTCAATGGAATGAAAAATTTAACTCTATTCATTCTACAATATTTGAGCAAAAAGTACAACTTTTTTTTTCTTATACTCCTTCTTATTCAAAAAGCCGCAGTAAATTTCTCCATAGCGCCAGCTGGATGGACGCATAATTTCTGATTTTCGCCGCGTCAGGTTTCTGCCTGTGTCTTCTTCCCGCAGCGCTCATGGAAAGCCTGACCCCGCCGGCAAGTCCTGCCACATAATCCCTGCCCATTCCCTTTTTTGCAAAAAACAGCGCCTTAACCAGAAATCCCGCAACCAGGAACGGCAGATTCACCAGTATCTGCAAAAGTGGCATGTTCTTGTAAACCACATAGACGCTGTTCCTTGACGCCAGCTTTGTCTTAAAACGGTTATACCTGGAACCGCTTGTGGCGCTTCCTGCATGGTATACTATAGAGTTTGCCGCAAATCGGTTTCTATATCCATATATTTTTGCGCGGTATCCGATGTCAATGTCCTCAAAATACGCGAAATGTTCCTCATCAAACAGTCCCACCTGGTTTTCTTCCAGCAATTCCCTGCGGTAAATTGCAGCCCCCGCGCAGGACGCAAATATGTCGCAGTCCCTGCGATACCGGTCAGGCGTCTTACCCTTTCCCCTTGCAAATGCCCATCCGAGGGCACAGTAAAAATCTCCCGCATCATCCGTGGCATTCCTGTCATACAGCGACACAAGCTTCGCCGATGCGGAAAATATCCGCCTGTCCTTGTCGTCATCCATGACTTTTTCCAATTCGTGCACAAAGGAAATGTCCGCCTGCGTGTCGTTGTTCAGCAAGATAACATACGGTGTCGTACTTTCCTTTATCCCCTGGTTGACCGCATGGCTGAATCCCGTATTTTTCTGGTTGACAATCAGCCGGACCTGCGGGAATTTATCCCGCACAAGCTCCATGCTTTGGTCTGTCGAGGCATTGTCCACCACTATGACCCGGATGTCCTTTGTCGTCCCGCAGTACAGGCTTTCCAGGCATGCCTGTATATAATTGATTCCGTTGTAATTTGGTATCACAATCGTCGATTTTGCCATGCTCAGCCGCTTTCCTTTTCCATTTCTATATTTTCCGCACGCATACCGGGTCGAGCAGAAGCCTTGCACCGTCCTTTGTCAGCGCCGCACTGAGCTTCGCACTCAGTTCCTCAAGCTGCCCGTTTCCCTCTTCCGTTATCCACTGCGGCAGCTCCCTTTTCTCCGTGTACAGCGTGCTTTCATAGGGATGGCCTGTCACTTCCTCATAGATTCCCTGATATGCCTTGTTCACCGCCAGGTTCCTGATATCCAGAAACGCTGTATTCTGAAACAAATCCATCCTGTTCATATAGCCGGCGTACAGCACTGGCTGCCCCTCATAAATTCCGGATGCAACCTTTCCGTGCCTTGCAACAAGCCCGCCTGCCGCCGCAAGGTCCGGCCGGTGCGCAAGCACGCTGTCACCATATTCTATGCGGTAAAAACCCAGATGTTTATTGTGCCGCACATCCACCTTCCAGCCCATGCGCGACGCAAAGTCAATCAGTGCCTTCTTTCCCGCCTCATACGCGTACATCTTACTCTGCGGGTTTTCCGCCGTGGAGTTCTCATGGCAGCGCCAGTGATAAAGCACCTTCGGCACATGCACAAATGCCTCCTCAACAGGCCTTGCGTCCTTGTTTTCCTTTTCTTTCAGCAATAACCCGCCCACAATCCGCAGGATAATGTCATAGTCCTGCGAGCCGTCAAATTCTTTCCGGATCCGGAGCTTCCTTAGCACGTCCGCCCTGACAACCATCAGGTGGCAGATATAATTGTTGGTCAGTATCAAATCCAGGTTAAACGCAAGCTTAAAATGCGGGTCATAGAAGCGTTTTCCCGAGGCATCGCACTTGTCCTCGTCGGAATAAGCGATAATCGGTCTGCTGTCCCGTATTGCATGTGCCATCTCATACAGGGCATCCACGGTGAGCATGTCGTCGTGGTCGAGCAGGGCACAATAATCACCTGTGGCGTGGTCAATCGCCTGGTTTGTATTCTCGGCTATGCCGTTATTTTCCGCAAGCTTTATATATTTGATACGGTCGTCCGTATACTTGTCGACCGTATTTTTTACGATATCACTGGCGCTGCCGTCCGCGATAATCAGTTCCCAGCTGTCGTAAGTCTGTCCGATGCAGCTGTCTATCAGCGCGCGCATATACACCTCCTGCGTCTCAAACGCAGGCACCAGTATCGAGAACTTGATGTCGGACACACTCCTGTCATTGCGCTGTGCCTCCAGAACCGCCTCATCGGGCGCATGGTAATCATAGTCCGCGCAATACTTCTCGGTCACGCGCTCCCACGCCGCAAAAAACGCCTCCCCATAGCCGTTTTTTTTGCTGTAATTGATTGTCTTTTTGATATTTTGTACCAGCGACATCGCAATCCTCCGTTTTTATGCCTCGTTCTTTTTTTCCAGAAATATTTTCCTGGTAATAAAATTGTACACCATAACAATCGCTGTCGCAATGACTTTCGCGCCCGTGTAGGCAAGATTGTAGTTCAAAAGTCTGCGCAGTAGCGCCACGTTGTTGTATATCGGTCCCACACACACCCAGATAATCAGCTGGTTGAGTCCCAGGCCGATGACGCTCAGCACGATAAAAACCACAAACTCCGCCTTGCGGTTCAAATCCTCCTTGCGCTCAAAAACAAACCGAAAACTCAGTATATAATTTATGATTACTGAAACCGTGAAGCCCAGCGCCGAGCCTGCCATGGACGCAAACTCAAAATACTGGTCCCCGCCAAGTTTCAAAATGATATTCAACACTGCAATTCCAATCAGGTAGTCAATCACAAAGCATATGACGCCCACCATGCCAAATTTCATAATCTGAGCAAAAAGCTTTTTCATTGTTGATTCTCCGCACTCTTGAAAAGGAAACCGGACATCCGCCTTTGTAATGTCCGGTCTCCTGATTTTATATTCCACTATTTTTTCGCAAATTATTCTTCGATAACCGCCTTGACCTCGTTTGTCAGGTTCTCCACTTTCTTCTGGGCGTCTTCCAGGCTTGTTCCTTTTACGCCCATGTAGAACTTAATCTTCGGCTCTGTGCCGGAAGGTCTTGCACAGCACCATGAATCGTTTGTAAGGTCGAAATAAAGGACATTCGACTTCGGAAGTCCTGTCGGATAGGTCTTTCCTGTCTCAAGCTCGGTGATGACATCATTCTCATAGTCCCTCACGCGCACAACGTCCAGCTCGCCAAATTTCTTGGGCGGATTGTTCCGGAACTTGTCCATCAGCGCCGCAATCTGCTTCGAGCCGTCGATGCCCTTCATCGTGATGGCATACTGTGTCTCCTTATAGTAGCCATACTTCTCGTAGATTTCAAGCATCATGTCATACAGGGTCTTGCCGTTCTTCTTGCACCATGCCGCAACCTCGCACAGGCACATCACCGCAACAACGGCGTCCTTGTCCCTTGCATGTGTCCCGGCAAGGCATCCATAGCTCTCCTCAAGACCGAATACGTAGTTGTTGGAGCCTGTCTGCTCAAACAGCTTAATCTGCTCGCCGATAAACTTGAATCCCGTAAGCACTTCAATCAGCTTCACATCATATGCCTTCGTAATCGGGGCTGTCATGTTTGTCGTGACAATGGTTGTGACGAGCGCCGGATTTTCCGGCATCGTGCCAGTCGCCTTGCGCTCCCTTAAGATGTACTCTGCAATCAGCATGCCTGACATGTTTCCCGTAAATGCCTTGTACTCCCCGCTCTTCGTGTCAAGCGCATAGATGCCAAGCCTGTCCGCATCCGGGTCTGTCGCAAGCACGATGTCCGCGTTCTTTTCCTTTGCAAGCTTTAAGGCATATGTAAATGCCTTGGGATCCTCGGGATTCGGGTAATCCAGCGTTGTGAACTTCGGATCCGGATTCTCCTGCTCGGGAACAACATATACGTTCTTGAAGCCCAGCTCGGAAAGAATCCTTCTGACCGGCTTGTTTCCCGTACCGCACAGCGGTGTGTAGACAATCTTGATGTCATCGGCAACTGCCTGAATCACATCGGGATGAATAATCTGTTTCTTTAACTCTACCATGTAAGCGTCGTCAATTTCCTTGCCGATAACCTGATATAATCCGGCATTGACTGCCTCCTGCTTGTCCATGGTCTTTACAGTGTGGTAATCTGTCACAGCCTTTACTTCATTGATAATGTCCTTATCCTTGGGCGCCGTAATCTGTGCGCCGTCCTCCCAGTATACCTTATATCCGTTGTATTCTGGCGGATTATGGCTTGCCGTGATGACGATTCCGGAGATGCAGCCAAGCGTCCTGAGCGCAAAGGAAAGCTCCGGTGTCGGCCTTAAGGACTCAAACACATATGCCTTGATACCGTTTGCAGCCATGCAGAGTGCAGCCTCGTCCGCAAACTCAGGCGACATGAAACGGGAATCATATGCGATGGCAATGCCCTTTTTCTGTCCGTTTGCCTTGATAATGTAGTTTGCCAGACCCTGTGATGCCTTTCTGACGGTATAGATGTTCATGCGGTTTGTGCCTGCGCCGATGACGCCCCTGAGTCCGCCCGTACCAAACTCAAGCTCTTTGTAAAAACGTTCCTCAATCTCGCCCTCATTATCCTTAATCTTTAAGAGCTCGTCCTTTGTTGCCTGGTCAAAGTAATCATCATTGAGCCAGAAATTAAATTCATCCATAAAACTCATACTGCTACCTCCACTTAAATACTTTAAATTCAGTGCCCTCTCAACACAATTTCAGGTTTCGGTAAGATTGCACCACACCACGCGTTAAATCCCCACACAATATTTGCCCTGCATGCGGATTTTCACATACTTCCATTAAATCAAATATTTGGAAATATTTCAAGATTATAAGCAAATTTAGCTATATTTAATCTTTTTATTTTATATCTGCCGGTACTTTCAGCGCATAGTCACTGTGGTCAAGCGAGAAATTCGGATTGTAATACGGGTCGCCCTTTACAAGCAGTTCTTTCCAGCGCGCGCGGAACAGCGCACACTCCTCCTCATAGCGCCTTGCCTTCTCCTCGTCCACAACGTCGGCGCCGCGTGATGCCGACTCATAGTGGTACAGCTCCGCAAACGGCGTGAACACGTTCAGATATCCCTTTTCCCTGACGCGCAGGCAGAAATCCACATCGTTGAGCGCGACCCGGAACGACTCGTCAAGCCCGCCAAGCGCCTCATAAATGCTCTTTTTCACCATCAGGCAGGCGCCGGTGACTGCCGAGACATTCTGCGCGTAACACAGTTTTCCCATATATCCCAGGTTGTCATAGTTAATCTTGTAATGGGTGTGCCCCGCCGTCCTGTGCGCGCCAAGCCCGATGACAATCCCGGCGTGCTGTATTGTCCTGTCGCCATAATAAAGCTTTGCCCCGACTGCGCCCACATCAGGTCGCTGCGCGTACATGAGCATCGCCTCGAGCCAGTTCATGGAAATCACCTGCGTGTCGTTGTTCAGCAGCAGCAGATATTCCCCTTTCGCAAACCCTGCGCCGAAATTGTTAATCCCGGAATAGTTGAACGCCCCTGTGTAGGTGACGACCGTGATATTTTCCTGCTGCGACAGGGTCTGGTAATAGTCGAAGGTCTCTTTTTCCGTACTGTTGTTCTCTATCACGATAATCTCATAGTTTTCGTAGGTGCTGCGCTCCTTTATCGAGTCGATGCAGCGCCGCAGGTCGCCGACGTGGTCTTTGTTCGGTATGAGTATGGATATCTTATCCTCGCTTTTTATCTCATACTTTATCTCAAATATCGTATCGAACGCGCGTGTGCTCTTAATCTCAAAATTGTGGAACCCGCACCTTGTAAGGTGGTCTGCCACTGCGCCCTTTGCCGCCGCAATGGCGTATGGCTTCGCGCTGATGTCGCTCGCCACGCTCGCCTTGTGCGAACGCCAGTAATATAATAGTTTCGGGACATGTACGACCTTTTTGGCATTTGTGGTCAGCCTCAGAATCATATCGTGGTCCTGGCTCCCATCAAACCCGCTGCGGAAAAGCTCTGTCCCCTCGAGAAGCTCCCGCGCAAACACGCTGAAATGACAGATGTAATTGTTCGCCCTGAGATTATCCGGCGCATAGTCGGGCTTAAAGTGCAGGGTAATCATATTGTTGATGCTGTCGCCCTTAAACGTGGTTTCGTCACAGTAGATATAGTCCGCACCCTGCTCGTTAATGACCCGGACATACTCGTACAGCGCCGACGGATGCAGCACATCGTCATGGTCAAACAGCCCGATGTACTCCCCCGTCGCCATGGAATAGCATTCGTTTGTGTTTCCCGCGATTCCCTCGTTCTTTTCCAGCTTTTTATATACAATCCGCTTATCCCCGGCAATGTACTCCTGACAGCGTGCGCCCACATTGTCATGTGCACTGTCCGAGCCGTCCGCCAGGCAAAGCTCCCAGTTCTGGTACGTCTGGTTCTGTACTGATGCAATCATCTCGTCAAGAAACGACAGCGGTGTATTATACAGTGGCACCAGAATGCTGATTTTCACCATGCGGTCAAATCTTGTGTTCCGCTGGATTTCCGCCTGTTCCGGTGTCGGAAAGCTCGCCGTGCCGTGCAGTTTTTTCGCCTCTGCCTCTATTTTTTTCTGTTTCAGTTTCCGGACGATGCCCTTTGGCCCGCCCAGGTTGCGCAGCCGCCTGTAATTCCGGATGCCCCAGTGCATCGTCTGCCGGAGCGGCTTTGATGCTTTCCACACCGGATTGTTCTTGATGCGGTCCAGCTGGAACTGCAGGCTGTCCGCCTCGTTCTTTGCATCCGCAAGCCTGCCGGCAAGGGATGCCGCGCGCATTTTCTCCTGCTCATACGCCTGTCTGTAGAATTCCACATCCCGCCCATCATTATTCTGGCTGTCCATATTAATCCTCCATTCTTGCCACTGCCCGCGAATTTGGGCGCAGGCACAAATTTGCCGTGTGAAAAATTTATTTTCAATCAATTATTATACATACCGGACTTCCATCAGAATGCGCGGCATATAACAGCTGTTTTTTATCTGTCAGTATGCCAATCCGGTAATTCCCTGATTGTAGTCCGTCCTTTTTGAACCGCAGCTGTATTCCCGAAAGCGCCGCATTTGTCGTCCCTCCCCGCAAAGCGCCATTCCCATCGCCCGCAAACAGCGCCGCCACATCTTCGCGAAGCTTCGGCAGAATGTCAAACGCATATACCACCGGTACATCTTCCCTGTCATTTATCAGCCAGATTTTCGCAGTAACCCGCGCATTGTCATGGTATCTGCGCACAAACCAGCCGTTTATCGTCAAAACCCCGTCATCTTCCTCGATGCTGTCTATCCTTGCCATGAGCAGATGATACCCGGTCAGCCTGTCGTACAGCTTTCCAGCCACACGCCACTTTTGATGCAGACGGCTGCGGAGACCGTATTTCCGAAAAACCGCATCCCTGTCCGCATCGCCCGGGCACTGCGGCGGCACAACCTTGTCGCACGCATACAGGTACTCTGTATGATATGCCGCATCCTTTTTCCACTGTACCAGATTGGGACTGTAAAACGGATCCTTTGCCCGCAATGCGGGATACCGTTCATACAGACGCCGTTTCTCATTTTCCAGCCGCCTGGCCTTCTCAGGGGAAGTGTCCTGTCCGCGGCTGAGCGATTCATGGTGCATGAGCACGGCATCATTGACCTGCACATTAAAATACCCCTTTTGATACAGGGAAAAGCAAAGCGCCACATCATTGTACGCCACCGGGAATGCCGGGTCAAAGCCGCCAGCCTCCTCGAACACGCTGCGCCGGATTAACATACACGCAGCGGTAACCGCCAGCATATCATAGGTTTCCGTATTATGCCCATGGTACAGACAGCCTTCGTCCGCCATGCCGCCCAGCTTGTGCACCGGTCCGATTCCCATGTTCGTGATTCCTGCATGCTGTATTCTATAACATCCGCTATCTTTCTCATCCGACGGATAATACAGCTTTGCGCCGACTGCGCCGACATGGCTTTTTTCGGCATACTGCATCATATGACCGAGCCACTTTCCACCCTCCCTGTCCATCACCTCGATGTCATCATTCAGAAAAAGGAGATACCTGCCGTTGGCAATATGCGCCCCCATGTTGCACATCGCAGAAAAATTAAATTCCATTTCCTGATAGAGATACTGGATGACCAGCCCGGCGTTTTCCTTTTTCAGCGACTCAATTACATCTGTTATCCACATTTTTTGTTCGGGAATGCTCCCATTATCCACAACAATGACTTCATAATTGGAATAACGTGTGTATTTTATGAGGGACACAAGACATTTTTCGAGCACCCTGGCATTATCCTTGCTCGGGATAATAACCGACACCAGATCGCCGGACGCTGCGAAGGCATTCCATGTCCTTATTTTATCCGAGTGCCATGTCTGATACGCACTGTCAAGCTTGTCATTTGTGTACAGGACTTTCGGAATATGCACGACACTGTCCCTTTTATCCCGCAGCGCATCCATGAAAACATGGTATACCAGCTCATAAATGTCAGGCGGCTCCCTGTCTTTGTCACGGTATGCCCCAAGCAGCTCCCAGACCACGTCCGCCCTGACCGCAAAGATACTGCCGACATAGAAAAACGATGCAAGTGTATCCGGCGAAAACGCCGGCTTAAACCACGGAGCCCCCCTGTAGTCCGCCGCCCCGGTGCACGGATGGCCGATGCTTGCGAACGTGTCGTCCGCAATGCCGTAAAGTGTTTCCAGACTGCCCCTGTAATCCTCGTCCGCATAGACAAGAACGACATCATCCTTTCGTGAAAATACCTCGGAAACCATTTGCTCCGCATATGCCGACAGTGTACCGCCCTCCTTCACAAACAGGCAGACCGACTCAGCCGAATGCTCTCCGGCATATGCCACACTGTCCGTACACGAAGAAAAGGGAAGCCTGAAAATCCGCTTCCCATACTGCCCGTCAAGCGCCGTCTCCTGCTGTTCCAGCCATTGCAGGTACGGTGTCTTCTGTGCAAAAAGTTCCTGTAAATACTGCATCCCGTCCTCCGATTATTCTATCACCAGCTGTTTTTCCATGCTCCGGTACAGCCGCTGCCGCGAGCATCCGTCCTTTGCGGTCATCCACAAGTCATAGGTACCGGCAGGAAGCGCCCCTTCAAATATCCAGTTGCAGAACCCCGTCAGCTCCACATTGGTCTCGTCCGGAAGAATCGCCGCCACATCCTTGCGGTAACGCTTCTGAACCGGCAGCTCCCACACGCGCCCGCTGCCGTTTACCAGCAGAATCTTGAACTGATAGCGCGCGTTGTCCGCACCAGGCACATATGCCCAGCCCTTCATCAGGTAATACGCCTTTTTCTTCTGTCCGTTCTTCGTCACTGCCTTTGCGAAATGTTCCCTGCCGCAGTCCTCCACGACAATCTGAATCGCCTGGTTCATGGACTCCAGCTCCGGCAGCTTCTTTGCCTCCGTAAGGATATTGTCACTGTCAGATATATTGACAAGCTCATACCCCTCAAGCCACCGGCAGCTGTAGTCCGCCTCCCCGCCGTTTAACAGCGTGCCGAGAAACGGATCCTTCCTGTAAAACTTTGGATGGCGTTTATAAAGCACGTTTTTCTCTGCCATCAGGCGCCGCAGCTTGCCCTCGTCCTGCAAGTCGTCGCCACGGCTGAGCGACTCATGGTGGTACAGCACGACATCATTGCGCAGGACATTATACAGTCCCTTGCCGCACAGGCGGAAGCACAAGTCCACATCATTGTATGCCACGGCAAGCCCCTCGTACAGCCCTCCCATGGCAATGTAGTAATCCCTGCGCATCAAAAGGCATGCAGCCGTGACGCCAATCATGTCATAGACAAAGCGGTTCCTGCCATAGTAGTATGACACACTGTCATCAAACTGTTTGAGCTTATGTCCCGGTCCTGATACCGTATTATTGACCCCTGCATGCTGTATCAGGCTGGAATCGGGGTACAGCAGCTTGGCGCCGACTGCACCGACGTGCTTTAGCGATGCCTGCCCTGTCATCCTGGTCAGCCAGGAATCCTCCACTGCCTCCATGTCATCGTTGAGCAGAAGGACATACTCGCCTTTCGCCTCCTTCACGCCAATGTTGCACATATGGGAAAAATTAAACGCCATCGGCATGTAAAGGTAGTGGAACGGGTAATCCTGCCGGAAGTTTTCCAGCCCGATACGCACCCTTGCCGTGCTTCCGTTGTCCACTACCACAATCTCAAAGCTGGGGTAATCTGTATGTTCATAGATTGAGCGGATACACTGCCTGAGCACTTCCAGATTATCCTTTGAAGGAATCACAATGCTCACGAGCGGCTTATCCACAAGGTCATATACCGGATAGGAGATTCCGGTCTTTTCATCCGGAACCATTCTGGCATGCAGGCCGCGCCTTGCAAACGCGCTCTCGCGGATAAAATCATATGCGCGCCCGACCCCGATAAAATCAGTCGCATGCATCAGTGATTCCTCGATTGCGCTCCTGCTGTCCCCTGTTCTGTAGGCATGAAACAATATTTTTTCGATATGTCCGGGACGTTTCCCATGTTCTGTCGCCTTGAGCGCAAAGTCGTAGATATTTTTCCGGTAGTCCTCGTCGCCGAGCCATTCCAGTCCCATGCACGCTGATTTGCGCACCGCAAAGATACTTCCAAAATAGAAAAAGGAAAACAGCGTGTCCGGAGACCACATCGGTTTCGTCCATGGAAAAATGCGGTGCGCACTCTCATCGCCTTTTCCCTCAGCCGCATCCTGCCCAAGCATCCACACATCCTCATCCGCATAGACAAGGTTTACGTCCTTATGGGAATCAAAATACTGCATTATCTCCCGAAAAGCACTCTCTGCCACCCTGCCCTCCGCAGAGACAAACACAACATATTCCTTGTCAGGACTCACCCCGGCAAGCGAAAAATTCCTGCCGCAGTTCTCCATATACACAACCTCAAGTGAGGGATAGGATTCCTCTTTTGTATCTGACGCACTGCCCTGCTCATTCTCCTTTATCCATAAAAGATAGGGGTCTGTCTGATAGCGCAGTTCTCTCTGATATTCCTCAATACAGTTCTTATAAAGCCTGCCCTGTATGGCGTCCTTTATCTTTCCAAACATACTCATCCCCACATTACCCGTCCTAGCCGTGACTGTGCCCACCAGCTACTGACGGCCTTTCATCCTAGCTTTTATAAAACCCTTGGTTTTTGCAACAAAGTCCTCTTTTGCAGCCGCCCCTGCAAGCTGGGCAGCAAGTGCCTGCGGCAGCTCCATGACCTCCAAATCGGCAATGAGCTTCCTGCCGCCTGCCACGTCAATGGCAAGGTTCGGATCCTCGGTGTCAAACACCAGCGTGCCGCACGCCTGCCAGACGCCGTTCGTCTCAATCACGTCCGCCGTGTACAATCGGTCGCCGACACGCAGCTCCTGGATGTTCACGGCACACCGGTACGAACATGGGTCAATCCGGATACGCACGGCATCGTCCGGTATATCATACGCAAGCCGCAGATACCGCTCGGCAAGGAAACAGTCCATCAGCCTTACGGAATTCTCCTCACTGAAGCCCGCGCCGTAGTCCACATAAATCTGCGCCACAAACTTTATATCTGAGTAATTGTAGTACGTAAGCATGCCTTCCAGTGCATATGCCCTGTTCCCAATCAGCTCCCGCATATTTTCCGCCGAGGAATGATTTCCCGTTATCTCCATCTGAAACTTACGCTCCTGCGCAATGGCTTCCTGCAGCTGCTCATCCGTAAGCTCCAGAATATCCCGCATCAGCAAGTCTTCACATGCCTTGCGCATGCCGCCTCCGAGCGTGTAATTATAGAATGCGCGGAATATGATGTCGCGTGACGGAACATGCCTGTCCAATGTCCACTCATAGTCAATGACATGCCACCGCTGCGCATCCCCTTCTCCGTCCACAAGGATATTCGGAAAAATAAAGTCAATATTGCTCGCCTCAACGGCATCCTCATTGTAGCCCGCCCAGTACATATACTCGTCAATCAGCGTCTTAAATCCCTGTACGTCAGCCCGCGCAAGGCATTCATCCAGCAGCGTCTCAAGCGTCCTGCCGTTACAGAAGGAAAACGAAAGACCCTGACTGGCATCCTCCCCAGTCTCCCTGCACACATTGATGGCAATCTTCGTACCCTCATAGCGGCTTGACAGACAGTCATAGGCACGTCTCGTATGCATCAGGTGCCCGCACGCTGCCTCTGTGTCGGGCAGCTTCTCCACATGGAGCTTTCCCGGCGCATCCCGCACAATCAAGGTGCGCACTGCCCACCTGGCAGCCCTGTCATTGGAAAATTTCGCATAGACCACATTCGGCGCACCACCGACCACCAGCAGATACGAGTTGGAAAACAGCGGGAATTCTTTCTCGTCAAGAATCTCGTCGAACACCTGTTTTTCATCAAACAAAAGCACGCGCTCCCTGTCAAAATTCCTGAGGTTGTTGCAAAGCTCCCCCTTTTTGGGAAGATAGCGGTCCGAATAGATTGTCGTCATAAACTTGTAATCCGGATACGGATAATAGAATGCATATTCATGAATGCCGGTCTTTTCCAGAATCTGTTCCAGTCCATGACGCGTAAAGGTACGCGCCGTGCCCCCTGTATGGTATCCCTCCAGCCCGGAAAAATAGGTTCCCAGGTGATCCTCCCTGCATCCTGCCCAGTACTTCAGGCCAAACTTGTTCTCAATGGCAATGACAAGACGGCCGTCAAGCTTTCTGTGGCGGTTGCATATCTGCATAAAATCCTCATACGGCGTACTGCCGCCAATATATGCCTGCCCATACTCAAACACGCCGACAAGTAGCACATAGTCGTAATCAGTGTCAAGGTGCGGCTCAATGTCCTTGAAGTTTCCAACCATTATCGTGATGTTGTCCGCATCGCGGTTACGGTATGCATTCACCATGCTGCGCTTTTTGGACAAGTCGACACAGGTGACACTGCCTGCCCGTTTCGCCAGCGCTCCTGTAATCGCTCCGCACCCCGCGCCAATCTCTAGCACCTTGTCCGTCTTTTTGAACGGAATCCAGTCGATGACATTGGCACGCAGCGGAGAAAAATGGTAAAATACCGGCCAGCTCTTTTTCTCCTCGATAATCTCCGGAAAGCGTTCTGCCGGATTGTTCCTTGCAATGTCCAGCATCTCATCCTCTATGTCACCGTCCGAATAAAAATCCTGTCCCGAATAGTACGTTAGGTTCAGTGTAACACTGCCTATCTTCTCCTGTTTTATCCCATCCTCTGACATCCTAATCCCCCATTCTGCCATCACACGCTCCAGGAACTGGTCACAAATTACCTGATTAACAGCCCCTTACTGTCACCCTGGAATCCATATCATAATATCCCACCGTATTTTTGTCTGATACGACCGTCACATCCAGCGCGTCATAGAGCCGGTGGTATACCTTGAAATCGTTTCCCTCATAGCCTGTCACGCCAAAGGATATCAGGTATTCACCGCCCTGCAGTGACATTTTCTGTGTGAATGCTATTTCTTTCCTGTCGCCTGCCTTGACCGGTTCCAGAAACGCCTTTTCAAACATGGTGTTTGTACCCGTTATCTCCGTCCCCTTTGCCGTCTTTATGGAAAAGGCAAAAATTGGCGCCGGCAGGTCACTGTGAAAAGTCACTTTCATGTGAATCGTAAATTCCATTCCTTTGATGATGGAGTTTGTCCGCGTTCCACGGTCATCCTCAATATAAATCTCGTCTATCGCGGCATCCTTCGTCCCATACTCGAGCGTTTTCATATTCAGCCCGTTCACGGTACTGTCCGTCCGCGCCTTTTTCTGCGCCGCGGCTTTCGCCTGCACTGCCTCCTGAACCTCTGCGTCATTCAGCAGACTCTGCTCCGATTCCGGCAGCTCGTACTGGCCGACAAGCACACGCTTAAAATCATCAATCATGTCCTTTGGCAGCCCTTCCCCAAGCTTAATGCCCTGGTTCAGAAGCACCACCCTGTCACAGTACTTCGCGATACTGCTCAGGTCATGGCTCACAATCATGATGGTTTTGCCCATCTTCTTAAATTCTTCAAATTTGTGATAACATTTTGCCTGAAAAAAAACATCGCCCACCGAAAGCGCCTCATCCACAATCAGAATCTCGGGGTCAATATTAATCGCCACGGAAAAGGCGAGACGGACGAACATGCCACTCGAGTAAGTCTTTACCGGCTGGTGCACGTAATCCCCGATATCCGCAAAGTCAAGGATGTCGGGAAGCCTTCTGTCAATCTCCTCCTCGGAAAAGCCGTTCATCGTGCCGTTGAGATAAATATTTTCAAGGCCGGAATACTCCATGTTAAAGCCCGCGCCAAGCTCGAGCAGCGCCGAGATTCTCCCAGCAACCCTGACTTCACCGCTTGTCGGGTTTAAGACGCCTGTTATAATCTTTAATATGGTGGATTTCCCGGAACCATTTGTCCCGATAATCCCGACACACTCCCCCTGCCTGACGTCAAAGCTGACGCCTGACAGGGCAAAATGCTCATGATATTTCTTTTTTCTCGTGAAACCCAGCGCTTCCTTTAAGCGGTCTGTCGGCTTGTCATACAATCTGTACACCTTACTCACATTGTCCACCGCAATCGCGGACTGTGTATTCTTATCGCTCATATCCTCTTCTCCCAAAACATCCGCATTACAGTACATCCGCAAAATGAACCTTGAGTCTCCGGAATATCAGTGCACCGATGCCAAAGAACACAACTGTTACAATCCAGAAGTACGAAGTCGAATAAAAATCCTGCCAGAACCACTTTTTGGCAAACAGCGTGTCGCGATATCCATTTACAATATAAAACACAGGATTGATTTTGAGTATTTTTTGTAACACCGGACTTTTATCCAGCATGGAAATGTTCCATAAAATCGGGGTTGCCCACATGCCGACCTGCAGCATGATATTGATAATCTGCGTCAGATCCCTGAAAAAGACGACAATCGCACATGTTGTGTAGCTTAACGCAAGCACAAACATAAACATGCAGAACGTGTAGTAAAGAAGCTGCAGCAGATGAATCCCCGGCGCATATCCGTAAGCAAAATATACCACAAGCATAAAAGAAACAAAGAACAGGTGGACAAACGATGCCGCTATCAGTTTTACAATGGGTATGATACTAATCTTAAACACGACCTTTTTCACAAGGTAGCTGTACTCGAGAAGCGAGGTCGTACCATTGTTAATCGCCTCGCTAAAATAGAACCACGGCACCAGCCCCGCAGTCAGCCAGAGCACATAGGGCGCCTCCACGCCGACAGCCAGTATCTCCTTCTTGTCCTGCCCCATCACATGCCCGAACACAAACCAGTATAACAATACCGTCACGACGGGCTGTGTAAACGCCCACACGCGCCCGAGGTAAGAGCCGGCATAACGGTTCTTGAAATCATTTTTGGAGAGCTTCCATATCAGTTTTCTTGACTGCCAGAGCTCCACCGGAAGCGTCACCAGCCTGTCATAAAACCTGTGGAAAATCGCAAGCGCGCCCACAATGATAAAGCAGGCAATCGCCTTTTTAATCCACTCCTCATCCGGGTCGGCAAGCGGATTGTGATGGATTAGGATAACTGCCGCAAGTATGATGGACGCAAGCGTCACCAGCAGCTTGACTGTCTTTTTGGATAAACCCTTTTTCATCGTCTAAATTCCTTTATTCCGCCCCACAGCTTATCTTTGTCAGAAAAAATCAGCTCCATTCCGTCCGGTACCGGCCATTTTACCCCGATATCCGGGTCGCTCCACAACAGACCGCCCTCGTCATTCGGGTGGTAAAAGTCCGTACATTTGTAGCAGAACTCCGCATACTCGGACAGAACCAGAAAACCATGGGCAAAATTCTTGGGAACAAAAAACTGCTTCTTGTTTTCCTCAGACAAAAGCACCCCGTACCATTTTCCAAATGTCTTTGAACCTTCCCGCAGGTCGACCGCAACGTCAAACACCTCGCCCCGCACGGCGCGGACAAGCTTATCCTGTGGAAATTCTTTCTGAAAGTGGAGTCCCCGCAGCACACCCCTTTTTGACGCGGACTGGTTGTCCTGGACAAATACCTGGTCAATGCCTGCCTCCTTGAAATCATTGTAGTTGTATGTTTCCATAAAATAACCCCTGTTATCACCGAACACTGCCGGCGTAATCACTTTCAGTCCCTCTATGACCATCCCGTCAGCCACACATTCCTCTACTGTAATCTTTCCCATAATTTCATGATTCCTTTCCAAAATTGCATTTTCTATATTTCATCTAATCAATTCCGAGATAACTGATATTCAGGTCCACACGTCCTTCGATGCCGGCAACGGAACCGCTTGACGTGTACTGCCACATATCATAGCGCCCCTCGTACTCCGGTGTCTGCCTGTACTCTGCCAGCCATATCTTCATGTCGCCAAGCTCGTCGAGATTGAGCTGGTTCAGGTACCAGTTTCGGCTTGCATATACGCCTGCCGTAAACCCTGCATTCTGGATTGTGCGGCAAAACGCGTTGACCACCGCCGTCCGGGTTCCCGGGTCGAGGTTGTCCGCCCTGCCGTTTCCGCCTGCGCCCTCCGTGTCGATAAAGACAGGATACTCGATTTCCCTGCCGCCAAGCAGGGACACCACCATACTTGCCTCCTCGACTGCCTCGACAAGGTCTGTCGCCTGCGTAAAGAAATAGATGCCGACCTTGATGCCTGCCTTCTTCGCGCCCTCAAGATTCTCGTAAAAATAAGGGTCCTCTATCAGCCAGCCGGAGGAAGAACCACGGTAACCGCATCGTATGATTGCAAAGTCAACCCCTTCGGCTTTCACGATTTCCCAGTCAATCCTACCGTTCCACTTGGATACGTCAATGCCCAGCTGCACGGCGTTTTCGCGCTCCTCCTCCATGTCAAGCAGCGCCGTATACTGCGTATCGTCCTCATCCTCGCTGTCAATCTGTTCGGATGCCGTGTCCTCCTTGAGGATATCCACCTCGGACTCCGCATGCACGAAATAGTCAATGTCATCAATCACCGTGTAGGACACAATGGATTTCACACGGACGTTCACGGGTGATTCCGGCACTTTGAATCCAGGCTGTCTGTCGAGGGAAACACTGTATTCGCCCGGCTTGATGTCCGGTATCAGGATGACGCCGTCCTTATCGTCATCCACATACACGCCCGTATCCGCAACCTCGACGACAAATTCCTGCCCCGATACCGCATCCCCCTTGTCATCGATAATCTTCACCCTGATGTCGCGCTCCACGGAGCTTGCAAGCACAGTCAGGCTGCGCACCTTCTCCCCATTTTCGTCCACTTCCTCATATGTAGTCTGGCTGGAACCATTCGGCACATCCGCGTCAAAAAATTCACTGTCTTTCATAAATGCCGACAAATCGGCTCCATGTACCTTCCCATCCGCTTCTATCAGCTGGGTTGAAATACTATCCGTACTGCCTGCCGCCGATGTCTTCTTATCCTTCCCCATAAGACGGTTATAATTCACCGCCACAACTGCCGCCATAATCACCAGCATGGTACACAGCACAATCAGTATTCCGATTCTTTTTCCCTTAGAGTCCATTGGCTACCTCTACCAGATATTTTCCGTACTCGGTCTTCATAAGCGGCTCGGCGAGCTTCAGGAGCTGCTCTTTCGTGATAAACCCTCTCTTGTACGCGATTTCCTCGATGCATGATATATAAAGTCCCTGCCGCTTCTGGAATGCACAGACAAAGTCCGAGGCGTCAAGCAGCGAATCATGGTTTCCTGTGTCAAGCCACGCAAAACCGCGCCCCATCGTCTCGACCGTCAGCGTTCCGCGCCGCAGGTATTCATTGTTGATGCTTGTAATCTCAATCTCCCCCCTTGCGGACGGCTTCACATTTCTTGCAATTTCCACAACATCATTGTCATAAAAGTACAATCCTGGCACCGCATAGTTACTCTTTGGATTCTCCGGCTTCTCCTCGATGGAGATTGCCTTTCCATCCTTGTCAAATTCCACCACGCCGTACTCCCGCGGGTCTCTCACATAATACCCGAATATCGTGGCGCCGCTCTCCTTTGCCGCAACCTTCTGCAGGAGCTTTGAAAAGCTCTGCCCATAAAAAATATTGTCGCCCAGCACAAGCGCCACGGAGTCCTTCCCGATAAAGTCCGCGCCAATGATAAACGCATCGGCAAGCCCCCTCGGCTGTTCCTGTACCGCATACTCCATGTGGAGCCCAAGCTGTTCCCCGGTTCCGAACAGTTCCTCAAAAACCGGAAGGTCCCTCGGTGTCGAAATAATCAGAATATCCCTGATTCCCGCCAGCATCAGCGTTGACAGCGGATAATAAATCATCGGTTTGTCATAAACCGGCATAATCTGTTTCGAGATTGCCTTTGTGAGCGGATAAAGCCTGGTACCTGAACCGCCTGCCAGTATAATTCCTTTCATCCTGTCCTTCTTCCCCTTTCTCCAAAGCATGGCAGCACCATGCCAAATGGGGAACGCCCCGCCCCTTCCGGCAATGACGTTCCCTGTAACTAAATTCCTATGCTTATTTGTACATTTCCTCGTAATACTTCTGGTAATCGCCGCTTGTGACGTTCTTCATCCAGTCCTCATGCTCGAAATACCACTTTATCGTCTGCCGGATGCCGTCCTTGAACATCGTCTCCGGCTCCCAGCCAATCTCTGCCTTAATCTTGTCCGGTGCAATGGCATACCGTCTGTCGTGTCCTTTCCTGTCCTCGACATACGTAATTAAATCCTTTGAGACAAGCTTCTTGCGCGGGTCATCATCCGCAAGCTGTTCCTGAAGCGTCTCAATGATGATATTGACAATCTCGATGTTCTGCTTTTCGTTGTGTCCGCCTACATTGTAAGTCTCAAACAGCCTGCCCTTTTCCTGCACCATGTCAATCGCCTTTGCATGGTCGGCTACATAGAGCCAGTCGCGCACATTCTTGCCGTCACCGTACACCGGCAGCTTCTTTCCCTGTAAGGCATTGTTGATAATCAGCGGAATAAGCTTCTCCGGAAACTGGTACGGACCATAATTGTTGGAGCAGTTCGTAATGTTTGCCGGAAAATGATACGTGTCCATATATGCCTTTACAAGCATGTCCGAGGATGCCTTGCTCGCAGAATACGGGCTGTGCGGGGCATACGGCGTCGTCTCATAGAAATATCCGCCGTCCTCCTCAAGGGAACCATACACCTCGTCCGTCGACACGTGAAGGAATTTCTTTCCCTCGCGGAAGCTGCCGTCCGCAAGCTCCCATGCCGCCTTGGCGCAGTTTAACATAACCGCCGTTCCGAGCACATTTGTCTGCACAAAAACCTCTGGATTCCTGATGCTTCTGTCCACGTGGCTCTCCGCCGCAAAATGGACAACCCTGTCGATGTCATTCTCCGCAAAAATTCTGGAAATCGCATCCTTGTCCGTGATGTCTGCCTTTACAAATGTATAGTTTTCCCTGTCTTCCACGTCCTTGAGGTTTTCGAGATTTCCGGCATAGGTCAGCGAATCCACATTGATAATCCTGATCTCGTTGTCATACTTCTGAAACATATAAAGTATATAGTTTGACCCGATAAAGCCTGCGCCCCCGGTTACCAAATAAGTTCTCATGCAAAGCATACCTCCGTATTCATTTTTTATAGATTTTTACGCTTTCTTGCATCATTTTATCCTAAAATCCCAAATTATGCAACACCAATGTACCTTTAATATCCCAAATAACTGTAATTCAGGTCAACTTTCGTGTTGATGCCGCTGATTTTTCCCTTGCTCGAATACTGCCACATATCATACCTTCCCCTGTATGTCGGCGCCGCGGAATACTGGGCAAGCCAGATTTTGTAGCTGCCGTTGACCGCACCCATATTCAGTTTGTCCTCGAACCATGTTTTTGATGCATAAATTCCCGGCTTATATCCGGCGCTTGCCACAGTCTGGCAGAATGCATTGACAACTGCCGTGCGCGTTGCCTTGTCAATCCTGTCCGCCCTTCCGCCGCTTGACTCCGTGTCAATAAAAATCGGGTACGTAAGGTTATAGCCTTTCACAAGGCTCACCGCGAGGGATGCCTCCTTGACTGCCTCCACTTCATTAATCGCCTGTGAGAACACATACACGCCTACCTTTAAGCCTGCTGCCGTAGCGCCCTTGATGTTCGTCCGGAATGTCTGGTCCTCAATCAGTACCCCCGTCGCAGACCCCCTGTAGCCGCAGCGGATAATGACATAGTCCACACCGGAAGCCTTCACGGCATTCCAATCGATATTTCCGTTATGTCTTGAAATGTCAATGCCAAAGGTGGAACCGTTGGCAGTCGTCGCAATGGCGCCGTCCGAGCCAAAGTTGTACGTAACACCCTGTATAATCTGCGTTCCGGTCACCACATTGCCGTTCTTGTCGTAAAAATATGTCTTGCCGTCTATTGTCTGCCATCCGGTATAACGGTACTGGGGCTGTGCGATGATGTAAAACTCAGCATCGCCGAAATAATCCGCATAGACCGCCTCCCTGTAAGTGCCGTCCGCATTCTTGATATAAATCTGGTTTCCGTTCTTGTCTTTCAGCTTCGTGGTCGTATCCGAGGATGCGTTAGAGTTTATCGTTACGATACATGTCGCCCTGACCTGGTTTCCCTCTGTGTTTTTCTCCTTTGTGACAGCCGTGATTGTGACACTTCCCGGAGCCACGCCTGTTACGACACCCTTTTCACTGACAGTCGCGACTTTCTTGTCCGAGGTCTCCCATGTCACCCCGGCATCTGACTGATAGCCTGCCACCGTTGCGACAAGCGTCGTGGAACCACCCACTGCCAGGTACACGTCCTTCGTGCGGTCAAGCGTCAGCGTAAGCTCTGTGTTTCCGGTTATGGTAACCTCCACGCTGCACTGGATGTCCAGTTCCTTTCCGTCCGCCCCTTTTATTCCGCCAATTTTCCCGGAAATGTGCACTTTTCCAGCCTTCACGCCTGTTACGACACCCTTGTCATCAACCGTCGCAACTGCCTTGTCTGCGCTCGCCCATGTCACGGACGGAAAGTTTTCCGTAATGGTCTCCTTGCTTCCATCCTGCTTTGTATAGACAAGCTTTGCAGGCTTTACGGTAAGTGTCGCCCCGACAGCGCAGCTGTCCGCACTCTTTGAAAGCTCAAGCACGGCTGACGAAATCTTTACCGCCTCAACCGTAACCACGCACTCCGCGCTGGCTGTGTCTGTCGTCTCACTCGTCTTCTTTTCCGGCTCCGTGACCTTTTTGTATGTGTAACCGATTGTCTGTCCGGCATCGTCCTTAACCGGCGTGCACCGTTCCTTTTCCTTGTCAGACAGCCCTTCATACTCCTCCACGGATATCTCAAGCGTCTCCTCCACCGGGTCTTTCGGCTCATAGGTGGTCGTAATCGTCTTTCTTGTGACCGTGTAGGTGATTGTCGCCGTCCCCTCCTCCTTTGCCGTCACTTTTCCGCCGCTCACGGACGCGACGCTGTCATTGGAGCTTTTCCATTCCGTTGTATATTGGTACTCGATATCACCATCCTTTGAATCGGAAAATTCCGTCCCCTTTAAATCCATGCTCGCGCCCACATTCAATGTGGCTTCGGATTTGTCAAGCGATACATTTAACGTGTCAAAAAGCATTCTCGCCGCTGCCTTTGACACCTGAGACGGGTCGGCAATGGTATTTTTGTCCACAAGCAGATAGCTCTCCGTTCCGTTTATGGGCGTCTTGGTCGATTCCACCCACTCAACGGTGTCCTTAAGCACCTCCGCCTCGGCAGCCGCGTCATTTTTCTGTGTGTCCTCCTGTGCGACATTGACCTGTTTCTCTGTCTTTACCTCGTCCTGCACGTTGATTACCACATATTCGACCTTGTCCTTTACGGTAACCTGCTGGCTCATTGTCGGGAACTTGTATTTGTCAGTCGATGTCACGATGGCGTCAAACACGCCCGCATTGACATTCTGCGCATAAATGATGCCGTCCATGTCGTCATCGGTCAGAACCAGTTTTTTCCCCTTGGAATTGGTCAGTGTGACCTCAAAGGCAGTCCCGGTAATCAGCTCTCCGGTATTCGCGTCCGTAAACCGTATCTTTAAATCCTTTTCGACGGACACAAAGCTGACATTCACCTTACTTGATTCCGCGGTGTCCGTCACTTCCAGCGACGAAGCTTCCTCCGTGGACGCGGCATCCGCAAAATTGCCCGAGAGGGCAGCGTTGGACATGGCAAGAAGCCCATCGCTCCCAGCGCCCATATTTTCCAGCTCCTTGCCCATGGGGGCTATTGCCGCTATCTGTTTATCCATCTGACCTTTCTGTAAGAACATGCTCAAAATCACAAGCGCCGCCACAACAACCACGACGCCTGTGGTTGCAAGTATCGCGTCAAACGCGGTCATATGACGCAGCCAGTGCTTCATTCTTTGCAGGAAATCCTCAGGCTCATTTGCCGTGTCCGCCCCGAATACGGCAATATCATTTTCATAGTTGTCGTCAAACGCACCATACGATGTATCAAACGAATCCTCATCATAGTATTCGTCGTCATAGTATTCATCCGACTCGTAGTACTCTTCGCCGTCCCCATCGTACGCCTCATCGGCATCATCGTAGTAGCTTTCTGTGTCCTCCGCATAATCATCTGGTTCATATGTGTCAATATGAATCTCTTTCGTGTTGTATACCTCTTCTGTTTTACTTTCCTCAGCCCTGAATTCCTCCGGCTCATATGCGGCCGCGTCATATTTGTCCGAATTATACCCCTCAGTCTCATATTCTTCCGGCTCGTACTCCTCGGTTTCATATTCCCCAGCCCCATACTCCTCCGGCTCATATACAGCCGAATCGTACTCCTCCGGTTCATATGCTTCCGTTTCATATCCTTCTGGCTCATACACGGTCGCATCATACTCACCGGACTCATATTCTTCCGGCCCGTATTCCTCTGATTCATACACTTCGGTCTCGTATTCCTCTGATTCATACACTTCGGTCTCGTATTCCTCCGATTCATACGCATACTCCTCGGACTCATATTCTTCCAGCTCATACTCCTGCGACGTATATTCTTCCGGTGATTCCTCACCGTCTTCATTTATGTAATCGACAATGTATGCGTCCTCTCCATCCATGTCCTCATCCGTCTCTGCCTGGTTCCCATACGCCTCGTCATAAAAATCTTCTGTATCATAATCAGTGCGCTCCACTGCCTTTTTTCTGTCTGTGTTATGAAATCCTAATGTCTTACCCTTATTCTTTTTCATTTTCACCTACGCCGTCCGGCTGTTACCTCCTTCTCCCAACGCGTGCCGTCCTGACAGGCGGCACAGCCACATTATGTTAACATTTCCGTAACAATTATAGCAAAACATAATAAATCGCTCAACATTTTTTTGCATTTTCAAAAATGTAATTTTTACCTGAACCGCCGCTCAAAGGTTAAAAATCACAATTCCTGCCATAATGCATGCAATACCCAGGATTTTTCGAAACGAAATCCTCTCCCGGAAAACAAAATAGCCAAGCACCAGCACAAAGACGTTTCCGAGCGACTCAATGACCGGCCCGTTTTTGTAATCCATGCCGCTGTACGCATAAACCGTCAGGAGCATGGAGCCAAACAGCAGGCCGTACCCGCCTATCACATATGGATTAAGGTACTCTTTTATCACATTGTCATACTCCTTAAGCGCACTTTTTTTCAAAAGAACCTGTGACACCGACGCAACTACCACCGACAGGAACATCGAAACCATAAACCTGCTAATCATCCGCCTGCTCCTCCTTGTCCGTATTGATGATGACTGTCCCTGCCACGACAAGCAGCACGCCGATGACATTGCGCAGCGTTATCGTATCGTGGAAGAATACCACCGCCCAGACCATCGACCAGACGACCGCCATGGAGCGGTTCGCATACGCAACCGACAGCTCAAAGCGTTTTATCATCTGCTGCCATAGAAGGGCATAGACGCCGAGCAGTACAAACTCCATCCCAAAGAAAAACAAAAATCTGCCCAGATTCCCCCCTGACGCGGATGCCTCCTTCGACATCACGCTTGAAATCGTATATATCACAATGACGCCCTGCAGCAGCGCCACATTCTTTATCTTCACGAAACCTTTCATTCTTTTCCCCCAGTCATACGCCCGTCCCCGACATCAATCAAGTCCTGGTCCAGCAGCCCCTGTTCCTTGTATACCCAGTAATAGTTATAGTCCATATAGACAAAATATCCCTCCACAAACCGGTACAGAAAATATCCCTCCTCCTCCATGCTGCCTTTCATCTGCTTGATACAGGACAGCACCACAAAGGCACACCGCTCATTGCGGGCACATCTTGCCACCTCTGCCACGTCATACACTGCACTGTCGCCCTCCATCGCATCGTACAGCTCATTGTGGAACGTCCACGCCGGTTCCAGGATATTTCTCCCATAGGGCGTATAAATGTCTGCCGTGTACTGCCGCAGAAACGGCAGCAGCTCTGCCGGAAACACCGCCACGGGCTTATAGTTCTCCTGCCTTACCGCATCCGCGACCGCAATGACCTGCTGCGGTATATGGTACGCATTGACAGACTTGATATGAAACGAATTCGTGTAAACCAGGTCGCCGTTGATGACAATCACCAGAATTGCCAGAAAAAAAACAAGCGCCCTTGACACAGCATGCCGGAAACGCATCATCAGTCTTACCATGCTGTAGCATACCAGAATGCCAATCGGCAGTGTCCAGAACACACGGTAATAAATCTCCTCATCAATCTGCATCCCAATCCATGCGTACAGCGGACACAAAAAGATTACTGCAATCGCAGCCACAAGGTACAACAGTACGGCGCGCAGCTTCCTGTCCGTCTCCGTTACCCACAAAAAAAGCAGCGCAATCAGAAAAAGGGGCATTAAAAAACTCTTGTTATTATATAAGATAATATCCTCGATTATCGTTTTCATAACAGCCGTCATATAAATCCTCCCCCTTTCCAGCTTCTTACTTTACTATCATATAACACACCGCAAGCAGCAGACATGGCATACAGCACATAAACAATTCTGCCGCAAAGCGCAGGCTTTTCTTTTTGATACCGATCAGCACCGCTGCCACTCCGGCAACGGTCGGCACAATCATGAACGAGACGCTCGTGGCAAGCACGGCAGACAGGCAGACACAGATAAACAGCATCCACATGCCCTGGCTGACTGTCTCCTGTGCCAGATAGATCAGGCACAGAAACAATGCCGGGATAACCATGCCCGCCATCATGCCCTTTCCCTGCCATGTCCTTGTCATGGCAAACGTCTCGGAAGTATACAGGGAAATATTGCCGTACATCATCCAGACCGCAGTCAATATCATGAATACCGGGCGGTACGTCTTTTTATTCCACAGCAGCCGGTCTCCAATCTGCCCGTAAATACAGTACAGGAACATCAGCCAGACCGGCGCCAGCACAGTGTGCGCCACAACAGCCGGCGCAATCCCGCTAAGCCGTGACAGCCATGCCTGGTAAACCGGCGTCGGGGAAAAGGCGTGCCTTACATCCAGCGGATAAAGATACCCTGTGTAGGCATCCCGGAGGTACATGGAATCAAACTCACAGGTAGTCACCGCTGTCGCGATATAATAGGCATCGTCCCCGTCATAATACTCATAAAACACGGCATACGCCATCTGGAAAAGCACCAGCAGGAAAAAAACAACCCATCCGATTTTCACAATTGCCGGAAGCTCCCGGATTCCCTTTATATTTTCCCAGTACGCCTTCCACACATCCCGCCCCTGCCACAGCGACACGGGCACCAGTATCCCAATAATGACCGTATAGATGACGACCAGCAGCGTGAAGCTTTTTTCCAGCAGAATCAGCGGGACTGCCACAAGCTCAAATACAAAAAAGCTCACAAACCACCCGCAGACATAAGTCATCGCGGGTGTTTTCTGCAAGCTGTTCATATGCTTCACAGGTATGAATCCTAGAATAAACGGCACTGGCAAAACCAGAACCAGCAAGATTGTCCATCTGATAATCTCCACCTGATGTATCTCCCATTCTCACATTTTCTCTGTCAGTATTCCCATTTTTATATCTTCAATGCGCGTCACCAGTTCCTACTTCTGTCCAAAGTAGAGGGAAAGCTCCGCCGCTATGTGCTCGCCCAGCACAATGTTCCCATTGTCCTTCGGGTGAAGCCCGTCACGCAGGTAAAAGTCAGCCGACTCCTTATCCGTACAGTCCATAAAGCCAGTATTGTAGAGCTCGATGACATGGAATCCATACTCCTTGGCAAGCTTTCTTTGTACCTCCATATAGTCGTTGAGCGTGGGCTGCCCTTTCACGTCAGAATAAGTGCATTCCACCTTCTTGTTTGTATTGTACATCGTGACGAAAAAGATTTCATTGTCGCTGTAGTATTCCTGCAGCTGCTTCATGAAATACCGCACGGAGCCACAGTAGCCTGCCGTGCTGAGCTTGTCATTGATATCGCCAAAGCGCTTATTGGGCGGTGTGCTCAGGTAATCATTCACCCCGGCAAACACCACAATGATATCGGAATCCACATTGGTCACACTGCCAAAATTCAGTGCCAGGGACAGATTTTCATCCGAATATGCCGAAAACATCCTGCCGCCCTTGCCATGATTGAGCACGCGGTTAAAATGGAGGTAAGAATCCGCATATGTAACATAACTGATAAGGTTGCCGTTTACGTCCACCGCACTCGTAATGCCCTCCGTGATGCTGTCGCCGATAAACACTATATTTTTCTTGCTAAAGTCATAGACATTGTTCGCAAGAATCTGTCTGTCCATCTGGTTAATCTTTGTCGTCTTATCCTTTGAATTGTTAAGCCCATACAGCGTTGCCCGAACCCCCTCAAAATTCGCCTGCTGCTCCTTGCGCGCCGCAATCTCGCCCTCCGAGAGTTTTTCTATCTCACTAAGCCCGGATGTGTCCGGCTCCTCCGGCGCCGTCGTCTGCTCCTGCCCTTCCTCCAGAGCGCTTCCGGTTTCCGGCGCCTGCCCTGTCTCGGGAACGCTGCTTTCCTCCCGCACGGTCTCCGACTCCGTTTCCATCTCCATCTCCGTCTCTGTTGCCACCACATTATTCGCCATGCCGTCCGTCCCACAGCAGATGCACCCTGTACAGTTGCATCCCGGTACACATTCAAAACCGACTGCCGGCGTTTCGCTTTCCCTGACAATCACGCTGTCCGTCCGCTCCCCACAGCCGGACAACGCCGTACTCATCGCCACGGCTGCAGCCAAAACTGCCGTTACTGCCTTCTTGTTCTGATTCAATTTTTTCATAATTACTCCAATCTGTCCGCATTCCGGACACTGACAGAATTTTTCATTGCCTTTAAACATTCTGCCTCATAATACCTGTTGTCGGACATATAAAAGTCCGCAAGCTGTTTACTCCTCTCATCCAAAAGTTCATATGTCGCCGTGAGGTTCCCCGGATGGAACATCAGCTCCAGCTCCTCCCCCCGCTTTCCGGCATGGCGCCGGTACGCCGGGAGCAGCGCCTCCACGACTTCCCTTTTCATCTCACAGGTGTAAAACATGCCAAAGAACACTGGCGCCTTTATCCCCCTGCTTTTGAGTACTTTCTGGTTCCGCTTCTGAAATAGTTTCAGGATTCCCCATTTCACCCAGTTCACCGCAGGCACCCCCCTGCGCATGCGCGCATTGTGCACCAGAGGCGCTGCCGGGTCTACCGGAATGCGGATGTGGCGTATGCCAAGATGCCCAAACTCCTCACTGGACAATACCGCCATCAGGCTGTCAAACACAATGGGAATCATATGGTAATGCTGGTGGGAATCAACCGCCGTAATGTGATAGTCATTCTCCGCCGTGACTGCCCTGAGCTGTGCCGCTATCTCCTGCCTAATCTGTGCTGCCAGCCGCTGCCGCGCAGCCCCCCTTTTCAAATAATTCCAGCAAAACATGCGGATAAACGATTTGTCAAAACGCCCGGTACTGTCCACCAGCGCCGGCACGTTCCTGGCACCCGCAAGCGGTTTGCCCTCCACAAAATTTATGTGGAGCACCCGCCTGATCCTGGTGTGGTCAGGGTCGGCATGGTCAAGAAGCCGCAGGGATTCCTTCAGCGCCCCGGTGTTTGGCAGTACACTGATGCTGTTCAGTACGCCATTATTGTAACATTCCAGTATCCTTGCAGACTGTTCCTTTGTCACCCCGAAATCATCCGCATGAAACCAAACCTTGTTGTTCATACCCTGTCCCTTCTGGCTTTCTTTTTCCGTTTCTTCAGCCGTCTCTCCCTGAATAAGTACCAGAAAAATTTTGCATTGGTCGTCACATACCGCTTCCACAGCCGCCGCGGATCCTGCTCCAGCCTGTAGAGCCATTCCAGGCAGAGCGTCTGCATGATGCGCGGCGCCCGCCTGATAGTGCCCGCAAGGTAATCAAAGCCAGCCCCCACTCCGATTGCCACGGCATCGAGCTTTCCCCTGTGGGCATACATCCACTCCTCCTGTTTCGGCGCCCCGAGCCCTACCCAGATAAAGTCCGGTTTTGCGCTGTTAATCTGTGCGATGACAGCGCTGTCCTCCTCAGGTGTAAGCGGGCGAAACGGCGGCGCGTACATGCCCGCAACCACCATCCCCGGATAGTCCTTTTGAATCACGCCTTTCATCGCATCAAGCGTCTCCTGTGTCGAGCCGTAAAAAAAATGCCGGTAGCCTTTTTGCGGGGAAATCCGGAACAGCTCCGTCATCAGGTCAGGACCCGTGACACGCTGTGCACCCCGAAATCCCGCGATACGGCTGTAACCGGACAAGGGCGCCCCATCCGGCAGCGCCATCGCCGCACTGTTCTGTATCGTGCGGTACTCCTTCCGTTCATACGCCATAACCGTGGTATGAACGTTGGACACACAGATATAACGCCCCCTGAGCCCGTCAATATGCGCGTTGATATAGGCAAGCGTCCCTGCCATGCTTGTCACATTGATATTTGTCCTTAGAATCTTACAATATTGCAACTCTGCCATCTTTTATTCTGCAAGGCTACTTTGAGCCTTTCCCTCCCAAAACTGCAAACACTGTCATAAACAATATCTTGATGTCGAGCCCAAGAGACCAATTGTCTATGTACTCCAGGTCCAGCTTTACAATCTCCTCGAAATCCTGTATATCACTTCTGCCACTCACCTGCCACATTCCTGTAAGACCAGGGGTGATACTCATGCGCCTTCTGTAATATCCGTTATATTTTTCAAACTCATCTTCTGTCGGCGGGCGCGTGCCCACCAGGCTCATGTCCCCCACCAGAATATTCAGAAACTGCGGTGTCTCGTCAATGCTTGTCTTCCGGATAAACTTGCCTACCTTTGTAATACGCGGATCGTCCTCCATCTTAAACATCAGGCCCTTAATCTCATTTTGTGCCTCAAGCTCCTTTTTCCGCGCCTCCGCATCTATATACATGGAACGGAACTTCCATATCTTAAAACGGCGTCCGTTTTTTCCGATTCGCGTCTGCGAGAAAAACACGGGTCCCGGGGAGTCCAGCTTGATTGCCAGCGCGACAAACGGCGTTATCACGGCAGTGACAGCCAGTCCCACGAGCGCGCCCAGCACATCCATGCAGCGCTTGACCAGCAGCCGCCTGGAATCCATTGTCTTGAGCGCAAAGGATATGACGCTGTATCCGGCAAGCTGCTGCACGTACGTGTTGGGATTCGCCCGGCTGAACAGGTCGACATTGTAATGGCACGTAAGCCCCATCTCCTCAAACCGCAGAACCATATCCCGTATCTCCATCACGGACACGCCCGGCAGGCAGATAAACACCTCATCCACCATCATCTGCACCACCGTCTCGTACAAATCCTCCCGCGAGGCGACAACCGGCACCTCCTTCACCGCGCTGCCCTTCCTGTTTGTGTCGTAGATGGCAGCCGCCGTGATGTCATAGTACCACTCTTTTCCCTTAATCAGGTTGCCGATTACCTCCTCCGCCATGATGTCCATGGTAATGACAAGCATCTTTTCCGCCTTTGTGCTTCTCCTGTAGTATTTCCAGATGGCCTTTTTAAATCCCATATGCGCGGAATACGTTATCAAGGTATTTAATATCGCAAAAAAGCCGTATACAGAACGCGAGAAATCATAGGACTGCTGCGTGAGATACAGCACGACAACCAGCCCCACCACAATGATGACCGTGTAACGGAACGTGTAGTAAAACTCCTGGTAATATCCCCTTGTGAAAAAATTTCTGTTTCCGTCCAGAAACATGTTGTAGAGCAGGCACAGCACCACGATATACGCCCCGACCATCAGGTGGAACTGCCTGGGGTAATTCTCATAGTGAATGACGCGGAACCGTATGAACAGCGCCAGCGCATA
Source organism: Lachnospiraceae bacterium UBA7205 (assembly GCA_002490665.1). GTDB lineage: Bacteria > Bacillota > Clostridia > Lachnospirales > Lachnospiraceae > COE1. The sequence continues at coordinate 107,153 of DKUL01000014.1, forward strand.
CGCGGCGACAGCGCTTACGATATCAATCAAAAGAATACTGTATGTCTCCATCATTTTGTTCTTTCTTCTAACATTCTCCATCCCTACACCCTCAGCTTTTTAATTGATATAACTTTATACCGGGCGGTCAGTCTTTTCGACCGCCAGTATGTTTCGGCCGGTACGCCCCGCACATGTTCTTGAACAGTATTTTCATCAGCTCGCCGTTGCCCCTGACAAAGCTAATCTTTGTCGGGGTTCTGCCCTTTTTCGGATATGCGCGCGTGACTGGTATCTCACACGCGCGGTAGCCAAGCTGCGTCGCCCTGACAGACAGATATGCAAGGAGCTCATAGGTCATGAACACGTCGCGCAGCGGTGCAACCCTGTCGTCTGCAAGGTATCTTGCGGAATACGCCCTGTATGCATTCGTTGTATCCGTAAAACGCTGTCCGGCGGTAAGCGATATCACCGGCGCGTGAATCAGGCGCACAGCCAGGTTCCTGATCGGCGGTGTGTTGACTGCCCTTCCGCCCTTTACATAGCGGGAACCCTGTACAAAATCATATCCTTCCTCGAGCTTTTTGATAAAGCGCGGGATATCCTCTATGCTGTCCTTATAGTTTCCGTCTATCGTGATGATACCCTTATAGCCCCGCTGAAGCGCCCAGTAAATTCCCATGCGCAGCTGGGCGCCCTGTTTCCCCTTGTCTTTCTTGACAAGCAGCGTGTTGACCTGAAGCTTTCGAAGCTTGCGTTCCTCCATACTGCCGTCCGTCGAACCGCCGTCACAGATGACAATATCCGCATCATCCGAAATGTGGTGCTTATATGCGCGGTACAGTTCCTTTAAAATGCGCTCCCCCTCATTAATCACGGGTATCAGCACCACATAATCCTTTGTCTTCCCCACATACTCATCATACGCAAAAGCCGGAACACCGATTCTTCCGCCATATATCATCCAAACATCTCCTTCCCATATGCCAGTGTTTCATCCAGCATGGAAATCCTGCCGGCATCATCCTGCATCTTCCCCATCTCCACGGACACATAGCCCTGATAGCCGTTTTCCCGCAAAAAAGCGGCAAGCTCGCCGTGGAACGCCCTTCTGCCGCCATCCATGGATACCGGCTTTAAAAACGGCTCGCTGATATGGACATGGTTTATCAGCCCTGCACTGCCTGCAAGCGATTCCACCGGCTCCCTGTTCTCAATCATGGTCCCGGCGTCAAGGTTTAGCAGAAAGCCCGCCGAACCGACTTCCCTTATCAGCGAAACCGCCTCCTGTGTCGTATTAATATAGTTTGTATCGTAAATCGCCGGATTTGCCTCCATGCCAACCGCAGTATTTTTTTCATGGGCATAGCTTCCAAGCGCCCTGAAAAAATCAATCCCCTGCTCCCACAGAAAACGGTCTGACACGTCGGGCAGCGCCCTGTTTTTCGGGCTGCCAAACACAAGGTTCGCACACCCCGCCGCGGACGCAAAGTCAACCGCCTTTTTGGTGTACGCAAGCAATACCTGTCTCTGCCCTGCATCGGCAAAAAGCCTTTCCGTCCTGCCAAACCAGATGGACTGCATCGACGGAATGTCAAATCCGGTCGACGCGCCAAATTCCGCGCGCCATTCCCGCACCCGCTCCAGATTCCCATACGGTTCAGACGGGAAAAAGCGCGTCGGCGCAATTTCCAGCCCGGTATACCCATACTGTTTCATCATGGCATAAACTGCCTCATCCTCCTGTGCCGTCCATGCGATATTTGATATTGCAAGTTTCATTTTACACCTCCGGGCTACCCGCGTTCCCCCTCCGTAATGCTGTGCTCCACAAACCGTTTGATATCTGTCAGTATCTCTTCCTTGCTGCAGATATACCCTGCCTTCCCGCCAAATTTTGCCGCATATGTAGTCCGGAAATCATACTTTGACGGCGTCCCCTTCAGCTCGTTTTTAAACACCTCACCTGTCAGTGTCTTGTAGAGCTCGGCAGCCGAGACAGGCTCCGTGGCAAGGTTCAAAAGCCTGATGTCCGCGTTCAATGCCGTCTGTATGTCCTCCCACAGGCGGCTTAACGGATAAAACTGGAAGATACTGCGGCTGTCCGTGAAATTGAGCGCCGTAAAGCCAAGCTTCTTAAACTTTTTCTTCAGCAGCTCCTGCCTGCCCTTATCCAGCCTGACACAGCGGTAAAAACCATTGTCTGCCGGCTCATAGCAGTCGTCAAGCATGATTTCATCCCCTGATTTTTCCAGGGTCTTGAGCGTCTGGTATTTCTCCTTTTTCAGCATATATGGTATCACATTGATAAAGTCATATATGAAGTTCTTTTTGATGTTGTACCCGTAAAGTCCCGGAAGCCGGATAATCAGGGCATCGGGGTAATGTTTTCTCACCCACGCCTCCAGATAATACCGGTTAAGCCCATATGGCTGGATTCCGTTTCCTGTACCGCCCTTTCCTTCGTCCAGCACCGAATCCGTCTCGTCTACCCCGACCGGATTCCGGTACACGTCAATTGTGGAAATCAGGACAAGCCGCTGCGGATTGATTGCCCTGATGTTTTGCTCCGCCTCAAGAATCTGTTCCAGATCGCGTTCCGGCGCGCTGTTTGCAAGATATTTTTCCGCACGCAGGCCTGCGTAAATCAGCACCTCCGGCTCAAGCCCATATGCCTTCTCGACATTCTGCGAGTTGTAAACGCCCTTGATGCGGTTGCGCGCCCGCGAATAAAGATTGCTCCCGACGAACCCAGTATAGCCCACTAATGCTACCATAGTAATTCCCCCTCTTATTCTCTCAATTCCTGTTATCTATATAATATATCACAATTTTTCAATACTTTCAAAGCTGTATTTCTTGCGCCGGAATACCAAATCCACAAGTATCTGGAGATATTTTATGATAATCGTGAGAATCCCGAACAGTCCGAAAAAGGCAAACGACATAAAAAAGATGGTCGTCGTCCAGCCTGCAACAGGCGTGCTGAACAGATATACAAACGCCGAGTACGCAGCGACAAACACGGCAACCAGCATCATAATCACGGTCATTGTGACAGAAAAACGGTACCCCAGCTGTGTAAACAGTATCATGCTGTTGACGGCAAGCTCCGTTCGGTACTTACGCTCTGCCTTATCTTCTTTTCCCTGCCCTCCGCCCACGGCAGGATATTTTACGTTCATCGTCTTTAGCCCGCAGTTGGCATACACTGCCTTGCGGTACGGCACGGACTTGTTCATGCTGCTGATGCGGTTTATCACCCTGCGGCTGAGCACGCGGAACCGCTCCGAGTACAGCTTGTAGGAGTAATCCGTAAACCGGTTGAACACATTATAAAATATGTTGGAGGTAAAGCGCTGTTTCTTATCGGGCGACGCGCTCACAATATCATACCCTGTCAGGGATTTTTGGTATACGTTCATTATCTCCTGCGGTGCAAAATCGAGCACGCAGGAATCAAATTCCAGCACAAAATCTCCTATCGCCAGATCCACACCCGCGTTCATGGCTGTCTCCACCCCATGGAAATAGCTCATATTCAGGACGGTGACCGTGGTGTGGTGTGCCTGGCTGCCAGTGCGCCGTACTACCTGCACGCTGTCATCTCCGGAAAAATCATTGACACAGATAATCTCCGAATGCTCAAAGTTGTCCTCAAGCACACGGATTACCGTCTGCAAAAAACCGCCTATCACTGCCTCATCATTGTGTACATAGATGACCGCAGAGATGAAATTTTTTTCTTTATTTGCCATATGTCATCATCCTCATTCTATCATACTGCATGGCAATAAGGCTTGCCGTGCAGTTGCGCCAGCCGCACGCCGCAAAGCGGCAGTTTTCCTTTGTGCGGCTGTGTGCATACTATTTTATTATACTAAGCGCCAGTCTTTTCGACGCTTAGTATAATATATCGTCAAGGTCGTATACCGTGTTAATCTTTCCGGACAAAACACCCACAAACGTCGGATTCTGGGTGTATGTCCGCACCACCGTCGGTCTTGAGTCATCAATCTCCGAGCTCATGAGAATGGGCTTCATGGAAAACAGGGAGCTTTTGTACGAAAACCCATACTCGTCGCGCAGGTACTTACGCGCAAGGCTTGCCATATATGGAAATGCTGTCTCCGGCTTTGCCTTGCATTCATTGCAGTTTCCCAGATGACTGCCGCTGCAATAGCCGCCGCTGTCCGCCTGGCAGGCAAACTGCGGAACCGGGTCATAGCTTGTCGCATGCGGCGTGAACGTGACGGAGGTCAGGGAATGCAGCCCTGTCTTTCCAAACGGCATAATGGAAAAAAACGGTCCGTCCATCACCGTAAAGCCGTATTCCTTTAACTTCTCATTGGCATCACAGAGTATAATCTCGCAAAGCTCGTACTTGATGGCAAACTTCTCATACCCGAGCATGTCAAGTATCTGGTTGGTAGACGCGTAAGTCGCATTCAGCAGAAAACCTGTGCTATATTCATGCAGACTGCCCTTTTCGTTCACATAGAGCACATATGCATCCTGTGTCTTTTCGATTCGCTCGATGCCAGCCGCATAATGTATCTCTGCCGCATCCCCGTTCTCCCTGAGTCTATCCACGAAATAATCCCTTAAAATCATGGCATCGTAAGTATATTCCCTTGTCAGGAACGCGCCGTCACACATTCCCTCCTTAAAAAACTGATCCGGATGCAGCTCCTCACACGGAATCCCTGCCGCCTCACAGAACTTTTTAAACTGTGTCCCGTCCGACCACGAGTACTCGCTTGATGTAGCATACACTTTTTGGAACGCGCGGTTGATGCAGAACCCATAATCCGCGTTAAACCGTGCAAAATACCCTGCCGACTTCATCGCCGTGGACAGGGAACGCGGATAATGGTATCCCTGGTGCACCCGCGCCTGGTTGATATAAGTCGCCCTTTGAAACGGCGCATTGTCGCACTCCAGCACAAGCACATGCTGCCCGCGCCCTGCACAGAAATGTGCGGCATACAGCCCATACAGCCCTGCGCCGATAATGATTTTGTCATACTTCATGATTGTCTGAACCCTCATCCCTTGAAAGAATTTCCCAGAAGTAATACCGTGGCCTCTGTTTGGTCTCCAGATAATTTCTTCCCACATATTCCCCTATTATGCCAAGTGACAGCAGGATGGCGCCGCCTATCACCCAGATGGACATCAGGATGGACGACCAGCCGCTGACCGTATATCCAAAGTAGTGCTCATAAACAATGTGTATAATCATGCCAAATCCGACCAGCAGCGCCAGGATGCCCATGCCAAACACCATCCGGATTGGCTTGATGCTAAAGGACGTAATCCCGTCCGCCGCCAGCGTGAACATCTTTGACAGTGAGTACTTCGACTCGCCCTGCATACGCGGAAACACGTCAAAATGCACAACCGAGGACTTTAACCCGATATCCGGTATGATGCCCCGCAAAAACAGGTTGACCTCACCATACGCCGACAAAGCCTCCAGCGCCTTTGCGCTCATCAGTCTGTAATCCGCCGAATTTTCATAGATGTCGCATCCCATGACACGCATGGTCTTATAAAAAACCGTCGCCGAAAGCTTCTTGAAAAATCCGTCGGTATCCCTCGAGTTTCGCACACCGTACACAATCTCGCTGCCGTCGGCATACGCGCGGATAAAATCCTCCATGGCGCCGATGTCCTGCTGCAGGTCGGCATCTATCGTAATCGTAAAGTCACAGTACGTCCGCGCGTACATCATCCCTGCAAGGATGGCATTCTGGTGCCCCCTGTTGTGCGCAAACCGCAGTCCCTTTATCTCCTCGTTTGCGGCATACCATCTCTGTATGATTTCCCATGTACCGTCCCTCGAACCGTCGTCCACAAACACAATCCTGCTTTTGTCCGATATGCTGCCCTTTTTCATCAGCTCGCGCAGCCTGTCCAGAAGTGTCTGCGCTGACGTGTCCAGGGCTTCCTCCTCATTGTAGCATGGAACCACAATATAGAGTGTGCCCCTTTGTCTATTGTTATCCACTTTTCGTTATGTCCTTTCGCATTGATTATTACGGCATATTTCCTTATGCGGCTGTGTGCATCCCATTATACTCATGGCACGACACGGTACTCGTATGTCCCTGCCCCTAGCTCCATGCCCTGGTACTGCGCGTCCGGAAGGGATACTGTCGCAGTCGTGCCGGGCGGAATCACAAAACGAAATACCAGTTCGTTTCCCTCCACGCGCCAGCTGCTCTCTATCGTTCCGTGCACACTTTCATAGCTTCCCGACGCATATGTCAGTCCGCCGCCCACCTGAGGCTCAATATAGAAATGCCGATACCCCGGACTGTCCTCATCCCTGCGGATTCCGAGAATGTCACTGTACAGCCACTGTCCCACCGTTCCAAGGCCAAAATGGTTCAGCGAGCCATTCACCGCATATGTCCCGCCGTCCGTGTCATAACATGTGTACCATGATTCCGTAATCGTCGTCTGGCCGTATGAAAGCATATGGTTCCATGACGGATACGTGTCCTGCTGCAAAATGCGGTATGCCGTGTCGGTATATCCGTACCTGCAGAGCACCGGCAGCAGAAACTGTGTCGCTACATATCCTGTATTCAAATGACCGTCATATTCCAGAACCGCATTGTTCAGGCACCGGGCGCCCTGCTGTGCAAGCTCCTCCGGATACAGCCCATAAGCCAGTCCAAGCGTGTAGGCTGACTGGAGCCAGCAGTCAATCGAGCCGTCCGCATTGATATAGTTGTCCTGCCATGCCTTTTTATATTGATTGTAAACCATGTCGTATTTCTTGGCAATGTCATTTTCACCAATATCTGCACTCATTTTTGACAAAAGTTGTGCAACATATGCACATTGTGCCGTATTTGCAATCTCGTCGTCCAGCACGGAGACCGCGTTATGGTCGCTGTAATTGTGCTGCCTGCGCACATAATTTTCGCTTGTGTCCACCAGATAGTCCATGTATCTGCACATCGCATCCAGGTTTTCCCTGATGATTTCCGGATTGCCATACTGCTGATACAGCTCCCACACGAGGATTATTCCCGCGTCACTCCAGCCGTTTGCCCCGCTGTCCATGTTGTCGCTCGGCGCAATCTCCGGGAAAGCGCCGTTTTCGCACTGCCCGCCTATCAGCATTTCTGTGTAGTGCTTCAGATAATTATATGCATCGAAATTGTACATCGCCGTATTGGCAAACACCTGCGCGTCGCCCGCCCACCCGAAGCGTTCGTCCCGCTGGGGACAGTCCGTCGGCACATCCAGGTAATTGCTCACCTGCGTCCAGCAAATGCTGTCATACAGCCTGTTCACCCTGTCGTCCGAACAGGTAAAAGTGCCTGTCCGCCTGATGTCCGCACTAATCACAAGCCCGCTCACATCCGACAGCGGCAGCGGTTTTCCAAGCCCCGATATCTGCACATAGCGAAAGCCCCTGCACACAAGGGACGGCGTGTAATTCTCCTCCCCGGTGCCGCCCACGACATAATAGTCCGTGTTGTCCGCGGCATACAGGTTCTGTGTCCAGACCGTCCCGACCACGTCATCGCGGCACGACATCCGCTCGTCGTTTAACGCCTCCGCATACCGTATCGTTATCACATTTCCTTTCATGCCCTGCGTATCCTTCAGGACAATCCTGCAGTTTCCGTTAAAGTTCTGCCCAAAGTCATACACATACTCCCCGGGGACAGGCTCCGATACCGCCACTGGCGCCACCGTGCCGACACAGGTTACCGGCGCTGCCTCCGTCGCTTTTTTATCCAGACCGTCGTACTTCGCAAACACATCCGCCTGTTTCCACCCGTCCGCTGCATAATCCGCGCTGCACCAGCCTGCCTGCTCCCTTGTGGCATCATAAAACTCTCCAAGAAACATATCGTCATTCCTGACAGGTCCGTCCCTGTACACCTGCCAGTCATCCCCCGTGACAACCGTCTGGCTGCTGCCGTCCTCATACGCAATCACCAGCTTTGCCTGGAACGCGATGTCCTCTCCCCACCAGGCATTTGACTTGTTGTACCGCCCATGCCCAATCACCGCGCCAATCACATTCGTTCCATCCAGAAATTCCGTGACATCATATGTCCGGTAATAAGTCTCCCGGCTGTATATTGACCGCCCCGGCGTCAGATATTCGCCGCAGACGTCCCTTCCGTTCAGGTAAATCCTGTAATCCCCAAGCGCCGTGGCATAGAGCCGTGCAGCCGAAATCCGTTTATCCCTTTCGCACGAAAAGACATGCCGGAGCATCGGCGCCGGCTCCTGCACACCCGCAGGAAGCAGAAAGCCGGAGGAAGCCTCGCACCAGCCATCCACAATCTTCGCATGGTACGGTGAAAAAATATGGTTCCTGCCGTCGTCAAAGGTTTCCTCGCAAATCACGCTTCCCGCGTCGCCATCAGTCACGACAATATTGTCATAATACGCGTAATATGCCCCTCTCGCCGTCCAGAGTCCGATATTTGCCAGTTCCTTTCCCTCCGGGAATCCTGGCAGCTGCGCCACAAGAACCGCGGTGCCGTCCACCGAGGCACTGACCACGCCGCCCCTGACATCCAGCTCCACATGGTGCTGCACGCCGCCAAACGCCTCCGCGCTGGCAAAGATGTCAGGAAACGCCTCGCCAAGCACGACGGCAGTCCTGTCCTCGTCCGCGCCGGAACATTCGACAACCGCGCATTCCACCGATTCGCCCAGCGTATTGATGTCAAAGCGCAGATAGTCCCCATACTGGTTCGTGTCCATCCCCCACACAAAGCCAGAGTGTGTCCTGCCAAGGCGCACATCATACGCGATGTGGTACGGCTGTGGCGCCATCTGTTTTTCCCTTTTCCTGTCCTTCCGGATGCCAATCCATGCGGCGCCGCCCCAGTCGCCATCGGTCAGCCCCATCTCAAAAAATGCCGTGTCGGCACTCTGCATCCGGTTTCCGTCCTCGTCCCACGCACACACCCGCCATGCATACCGTTTTCCTGCTTCCAGTGCACTGCCGCCATACGGCACCGCCACCGAAAGCCCGGACTTAGTCCTGCCGCTGTCCCACACATATTCCTGCTGTTCCAGCTGTTCGGGCGACTCTGCCACAAAAATCTGGTAGGCAGCCTGATTTCCCGCATTTTCCTTCATCCGCCAGCCAAATACAGGCGTGTCCTCAATGCCTATGGGATTTTCCTCATAATTGACCGTCAGATTTGTCAAGCTGCCAGATACGGCAGCGTCGGAATCCTCCCTGCTGCCGCATCCCCCGCTTATCACGCCCATCAATACCACGGCAATCCACACCGTCGTTCTCCGAAATCCCTGAATCATCTGCCCAGCTCCTTACTCGCACATTTTCACAACCCATATCCCGTCTATCTTCTGTACACAGCCCTTATCCGGATAGACAGGCATGTCCTTGTACGTGTCGGTCTGCATCAGTTCCTCCTTCTTGTCATGCCGAAGGTCAGCCATGTCATAGCCGACAAACATTTTGATGAAGTTGTCCCGCACGCTCATCGTAATCAGTCCGTTTTCAAGCGCCACACCGTCAAGCGCCCTGAGGTCCTCCGCGTTGAGCACGTCGACCTCCACGCTGCTGGGATTGTCCCTGTAATAAAACTCCCCAAGGATCTCAATGCTGTCGCCCTCCACAAAGCCGGGCGTCGCCTCCACCATCGCAATCACCCTGTTAAAATACTGCTGGACACGCTCCGTCGCAAAATGCGTCCTTAAATATGCACGGTTTGCCAGAAGGTAATCCGTATAGCTGCTCAGGGCGACTGTAGCCGCCGTAACGGCAACAATCCCATAGCGGAGCACGTTTTTCCACATGACGGACACCGGCTTTCCATGCCAGTCCTCCATGCAGTACTCAAGGAGCGCCAGCACCAGCACGTAAATCAGTGCATACGCGTACAGCATCAGCATCGAATAGCTTACCTCGGGCGCCATAAAATAGATAAACGCCGCCGCCAGGGGAACGAAAAAGCAGAGCACGGTCAGCATCAGGAATGTCAGCACGTCCCTGTACATTTTTCTCTCGGCTGCAAGGTACACAAACAGCGCCACCGCAAGGACGCAGGTCATGATATTTGCCGCCTGTGCGGTTCTGCTCACAAACGCAAACGGTTTCCAGAGGAAGTATTCCAAAAACCGCTTATAGCATCTGCCAATCAGAACCGGCATCTCGCCAACGGCAATCTGTCCCATATTGCCGACACCGCCATATGTCTCACTGTCAATGTTCGGATAGATGATATGCGACAGCTTCATATACAGAAGAACCCCGGCGCCCAGAACCACCACGCAGAGGATTCCCGTCCGCAATACCTCAGGAAATTTTTTGCCGTGATAGATGTCGGATATCATGCCAAACAACATCAGCGTTATCGCAAAACTGACATAGCTCTGGTATGTCCCGAGTGAACAGATAAGCAGCGCCACGCAAGGCAGCCACCCGAAACGGTATTTTCGCAGGAGGTACACCGAAAGCGTCGCCATCAGGATGCCGATACCCGAAGTGTGCGCCATAAACATAAATGTCATCGTGCTGACCACGCTGGGGAATGTCTCAAGCACCACCGCGGACAGAACTGCCACTGTAGTACTTTTAATCTGCAAAATTTCAAGAATCAGGCACGCTGAGACCGCGATGCACACAATCAGCAAAAAACCGTGTACCGCAGGCACACTGTACTTCCCGCCAAGCGGATGGATATATTTTAAAAACCATCTCCCGAGATAGTCGCCGCTGCCATACGTCCCCATGCTGTTTGCATCATCCCAGTTGAGCAGCTTGTGGGTCAGCATGTAGAAATGGGTCAGCCATCCCGCAAGCACCGCAGTCACAAAGCATATCCTTGTATGTCTGGGAATCCTTTTATTTACCTGTGCCAACAAGTCAAACTGCATCAAAATGTCCATGCTCCTTTCACATTATCTTACCGTTCCAGCTCAAATGTCGTCCCTACAACATAACCGTCCGCCTCATAAAAATACAGCCCGCAGTCCGCGTATTCCTGTACCTCATCCGGCACAAACACAAATACGTATGTGTCATCGGGATTGTGCAGGCTGTTCTGGGTGTCTTCCATTACGCCGATTCCCCGCGCAAAATAAAAAATATTCATCGTGAGCTGGTTGTCGTACGCCCACTTTGCAAACTCAAGTATCTCCCTGTTTCCATAGCTGTTTGACACCCATACCAGATGGCGCAGGCTCTCCTTCTGTGCAAGCTCCGTCCATACATCGTCCTGAAACGGGGACACGTAAGTTGTTTTCTTTGCAAACTGAACCCTCTGCTCTGCCAGCTTGCCGCCAATGTCAACAATCTGTAATATGCAGCACGCCGCTACCACCACGGTTCCGGCTACTGCCACCATATTCTTGTATCGCCGGCTGTTTTTTTCAAAGATATTTTCCCACAGCTTTGCATTGCATGCAATCGCAGCCAGGTAAATCATATAGTTGACCGGCCATATGATTCTCCCGGTTGAGCGGAAAATACTCCAATAATGCGTCAGTGTGCTGCTGTCCGTCAGCACAAAAAGCAGCCTGTCATTCCATGTCACGACAGGCGAAGCCGCAAATACCACAAGTCCGGCCGCCATGAGCCCCGCTGTCAATATCTCCATTCGTTTTCTTTTGATACAACTGCCGCCGTTCCTTGTCAAATCCATCACGACAAAGGCTGCCACTGTAGTAAGCAGCACAAAAATACCAAGCCCCAGATAGGCAAACCCTTCGTATTGCAGCTCGTGGTACATCGGAAGGGCATCAAAAAAACGAGAATACCCTTTTGCGTTAAAAAAACCGTTTAGATTAAAGCTGCACTCGCCAAGCCCGCTGTCACTCGAAACCGCGCGTGTCGAAAACCCGCCCAACAGGTATGTGCTGATAAAAAGCATGCCGCCAAACGATATTCCCGGAAGCAGATACTTCCACCCAAACCGTCTCTCCCGCCAAAAGCTGCACAGCAGATATCCGCACAAAAAAGCGCCGCACATCGGAAGAAAATACAGGTGCACTGCCGCCGTCAGCGCCCCAAGGATCCCCCAGCACACCACTGCCTTTTTCGTATTGCGGTAATCCTTCCCATGCCTGACAAACAGGTAGAGCGCCGCAAGAATCATCCAGTGCCCGCCAAGCGCGGTATGTTTAAACATCCGCTCGATGACAAGGGGCGATAAGACAAAAAAAATGCTGCCAATAAGCGCCTGCATTCTCCCCACCGAAAGCTCCCGTAGTATTTTCGCCGAAAAAAAGCCATGCAGGGCAAAGCTGACGATTCCCCACCATCCAAAATACTGGAATGTCTCTGGAAGAATGGGTGATAGCAGCTTAAAAAAAACAGCCAGAACCGGAATCGAATCGGTAAAAATGACCGATGTGAAAGATGGGTACGCCAGATTATCTGTAAGACCAACAGGAAAGAACCAGTCACTGCGCCTGTAAAAGCACCAGCCCAGATAATGCTGTGTCAGATCCCCCTGCCCCAGCAGCCAGTCGTCATAGACCGGATTTAATACATGCAGTCCGTATATCGCCATAAATGCCACGATGCCAATCATGGCAGACAATCCGTACACTACGCTGTCACTATTTAATTTTCCGCGCATGTTCCTTCTCCATTCCTGCAAAATTTATACCAGTACTCGCGTCAGACTTCATCTGTCGTGAGTATATAAAATAAGCGTATTTGCCATAAAGTAACGATTTAGATTTATTCTACCCATTATTTAAGCAAAATGCAAGAAATTATTAATACGATTTTAATTTTTCCGTTCTATAATATACATATGCAATGCCTTCTTAATCTCATAGGCATGTATATTCAATACTTACAGGCACAGACTACAGTATATCACTTTCCATGTATAATGACTCTTTAACATGGCAGAAACGGAGGATTGCTATGATATCGGTATTATTCAACTGGCTCTACATTTTTATCATCACCTTTCTAATCGGACTGGGTTTTTTCAGGCTGCTGTCCGTCTTCCTGAAAAGGCAGCTGTCATTTTCCTTTTTTTCGCTGATACTGTGCGGTGTCGCTGTCACAACCGTCTACACGCAGTTTCTCAGCCTCTTCTGTAAAATTGGCGCGCTTGCAAACCTGCTTCTGATTCTGCTGTGCATTGCCGCGTTTATCGCATATCCGCGTTCCTTTTATCTACAGTACCTGAAAAAACTGAAAAACACCTTTTTTTGCTGGAACGGGCTGCTCTATATCGGACTGATCCTTTTCATCGCATTCTGTACCTCACGCGGAACGATTCACACAGACACAAGCCTTTACCACGCACAGGCAGTCCGGTGGTATGAGGAATACGGCGTTGTAAAGGGACTCGGGAACCTGCAGTGGCACTTTGCGTACAACAGCTCCTATTTTGCGTTCGCCGCGCTGTTTAGCCTTAAATTCCTGTGCGGTCAGTCGCTTCACTGTACCACCGGCTTTATCGCAATTGTCCTCATCCTGTGGTCCGTGTACCGCCTGCGGGGATTTTTTACACGCACACGCCATATGACGGATATGTGCTGTATCGGCATACTGTTTTATACCCTTGTCAACCTGACAGGATGCGTCTCCCCAGCATCCGACTACGCGACAATGTACATGGCGCTCTACCTGATTGCACGCTGGTGTGATACAATCGAACATGACCCCGGAGACATTGACGCCTTTTCCCTTTTAAGCGTCTTTTCCGTATACGTGATGACACTCAAGCTGTCCACCGGACTGCTTGTACTGCTCGTTATCTTCCCCCTTGTCTGTCTCATCCGGTCAAGGCGGACAAAGGATATTTTTATCTATCTTGCCCTCGGTCTGCTGACAGCAGCGCCTTTCCTGATCCGGAATGTCATCATATCCGGCTGGCTGGTCTATCCCTTTGCCGCAATTGACCTGTTCCAGTTTGACTGGAAAATGCCTGTACGCTATGTCAATATTGACTCTTCCACCATCAAAGTGTGGGCGAGGTGCCTGTACGACCCCAGCCTGATTGACATGCCCTTTTATAAGTGGCTTCCAATATGGTGGGAAGCGCAGGAGCGCTATTCCCAGATGCTTATCCTCACAAATGTCCTGGCGTTTGTCCTGGACGGCGCCCTGCTGCTGCACAAAATCGCGGCAAAGGCAAAGCCCTGCTGGAATACGGTTCTGATTAATCTGTGCACTTTTATGTGCATTGCGGCATGGCTGTTCCTGGCGCCTTTTATCCGGTACGGACTTGCTTTTCTCATTGCAGCACCGATGATTTCTGTTGGAATGTGGCTGGAAACATGGCAAAAAGAATATGAGACTGACAGCTTTTACAAATTATTTTCAGGCTGTGTCATATTTGCCATGTTTTTTGTCCTCTCACCATACTGGGAGCACTATTTCGTGGATGACATTGTGTTTATCAAGCAAAATCTGACACAGCCCTGCTATATCTGCCAAAAGAATTATGATACTTCCCCGATGGAAGAATATGACATGAATGGAATCACCATATATTGTCCGAAAGAGGGACAGATTACAGGATATGACTACTTTCCCGCCTCATCATATGATTATATGATCCGCACCACTGAGCTGAGGGGAAATTCCTTAAAAGACGGATTCCGGTCACTGGAACGGGAATAGTACTTTTTTGTAGAGTTCCCCTGTCTTATCCCATGAAAAACGCTTTACATTTTCCAGTCCCTTCTGGCGAAGCGCACTGCGCCTGTCATCGTCTGCCAGTATACCAGCAAGTTCGCGCGCCACTTTACCATATTCTTCCGGATTGACATATACGGCAGCATCCCCTGCCACCTCCGGAAGCGAACTTGTATCCGAGCAGACCACGACAGTTCCCAGCTGCATCGCCTCTATCGGCGGAAAGCCAAAGCCCTCTATCAGGGACAGGAACAAAAAAACACTTGCACCGTATATCAGCTGGTGAAAATCCTCATTCTTTTCCACATATTTGATACAGGTAATGTTCTTCATGGTCAGGGAATCCGAAGTAAATGCACGACAGTCATCAATTCCGACAATTGTAAGCGGCAGCGGACTGTCGGTCATGTGACAGTACTTCTCATAGCTTTTCACAATCCCCTCGGCATTCTTGTGCGGGAGCGCCGAGGTGACCGCCATGATATAAGCCGTATCCGGCTCGGCAAATTCTTTTTTCGCAATGGCATTGTATCCGTTCGGGATGACAACAATGTCGTCGCCCGAAACATGCGCGTACTTCATGATGTCCCGCTTCGACGCCTCGGATATCGTAATCACGTCGTCCGCCCTGCGCGCGGAAGCCTTCAGACGCCGCATAATATAAAAATTCTCAAGTTTATTCAGATAATCGGGATATTGTTCGTGATAGTAAAACGGTATCATGTCATGGATGATAACGCTTTCCCTGGTCAGATGGAGCATGGATGCATACCCTCTCGGGAACAGCACCTTGTCCGCCTTTTTCTTTTTCGCGCGGATGCTCACTTCAAAGAGTTCCCACAGAATACAGGTCAGTTTATTCAGGGGATTTTTGTCAATCTGTATAAATTCCACATTCGGTATGTCAAAATCTTTTCGGTTGTATGAATTGCCAAAAACGACAAGCTCGTTCCCATCATCAGACGCGGCAAGCGCCCGCACAAGATTCAGCGCAAGATTATAGATTCCAATGCTTTTTCCTGCACCCTTTACAAGTTTAAAACAGTCAATAACCAGCCTCATACCGCACTGCCCCCCATTTCAATTGATTCTGTCCCCTAAAGGCAAGCTGCCATGCGGTTCGAAACGGTTCCGGCGCCGCATGGTGTCCAGTCCCCGACAATAGTATATATCAGTCTGTGTCCGCACGTCAACACACGCCGTCCTCTCAGAAGGTCACCTCGCCGTCATGGTCAATGATGGACACATACGAAACACCCTCAATTCCGCTTATTTTCTGGACAAGGCTGCCCCCGTCCTTTACCCGGAGCTCCATGACAATGCTTGTCCGCTCAGGCGTGATATTCCTTGACTTTACCTTGTAATACTTTGTGTATTCCGAGACAATCCGGCAGATGTCCTCCTCCAAATCACAATATACCCCCTGAATCATCAGTATCATGGGTCCCTGTGCCACAGGCAGCCTGTCCAGCACAAATATCATGACGGTCACCATAATGGATAATATCCCGGCAATGTCAAACAGTCCCACGCCGCATATAATGCCGACGGCAAGCGCCCAGAACATAAACACGAGGTCGAGCGGGTCCTTCACCGCAGTACGAAACCGCACAATCGACAGCGCGCCTACCATACCAAGGGAAACCACGATGCTCGACTGGATGGTGATGATGACGGCTGCCGTAATCATCGTTGTCGCGGCAAGCGCCACATTAAAGCTTTTATTATAAAAATTTTTTCTGGAAAAGATTCTGTAGATAAAGAAAATGTACAACGATAACAGCAACGTGATACCAAATACGGTCAAAATCTGCTGCACCGAAAAATCAGCCATGCTGATATTGTTTAAAAATGATTTCTTGAAGACATCGTTAAAGCTCATACGTTTATTCCCCCCGGGTTGTATTTTCTACAGATATAGTACTTTGAGTATGTTGTCTGGCGCAGTTTTTCGGTCTGTACCGCAGTGTATAGGAAATCCGGAATCAGCTCGTCAAACTTCACTTCCAGAATATGCTGGTTTACCGGCATGACAGGGCGTGTTACCAGCATGTCGTCCAGGAAACCTTCGATATCATTTCCCGACCTTATATTCATGTCAAACGTTACCCGCACATTGCCGTCCCTGTACACATAGGGTCTCCTGTCATATTCCACAATGACCTTAGGCCGCAAAAGCCGCTCATTCTGCCACAGGCAGAACTTCCTGTAAATGCCGGCATCAATGGCATCCATCCTAAGCATCCTGCCCTGCATCATTTCCCTACAGAGCGTCTCGTCTATCCGGCACGATTGTTTTCTGGTCTTTCCCTTTTCCTTCCGCTTTAATTCCAGACGGATATAGGACTTGTCCACATTATAAATCCTGACCCGGAATTTCTCCCTCGGGTCATTTCCGTTGATATTGTCATATAGGCAGCTGTCCTGAAAATCGTCAAAATAAAGGCTCCTTACCACATATCCTTTCCCATTTTCCGCATATTTATCGGGCTGCATCAGTCCGTCAATATTATTCCCAATCAGCGCAAGCTGCTGTTCTGAACAGATATACTTGTACTCATGCCTGTACTCACTCATCCCGCAGATACCCCCACTCTTTTTCCAGGAAATCAAGACGCCTGTCGATAAAATCGACCAGCTCCGCAACCTTGGCATCGTTGAGCGCCTGCTTTTCCCCAAGTCCTTGTGCCTGCGGAAACGTATTCCACCGTATCATATTGCAGTCATTGGAAGCGTCAATCTGGCTGCTGAACCCATATATCAGCTCCGCCGTCCCCTGCCTGAGCTGCGGCTCAATTTCCGAAAAAAATATTGTGGCTGTCTTTTTCCTGAAATCTTCATGCTGGTACAGTGCATACCAGATATCGGAATCCTTTTCCTGCACGGCGGCATACAGTCCGTCCGGGTCATGCAAATCAATCCCGTCCTCCGTGATGCCCGACGCAGCAATTGACTTGTCGTAGTCCCAGCATGGTCCCGCATAAAATCTCGTGCTGATATCGTCATCATATTTATAAATATACTGGCTTGTAAAGGATGCATCCAGATTTTTGACCAGCTCCTCCACAAGATATTTGCGCGCAAAGGAATCCATGTCAATGTATTCGCTGTAATGCTTTCCCGTATATGGGCTGTAACCGTCCGCCGAAAACATTGCATCCTCAAAATCCTGGTACAGCCCTGCCACATAGGAAACCTGGTCATAGGATGCATATTGGGGGCTTGCAAATACGACCGGCTGCATCCGCGAAGTCAGAAAGCCGCTCGCCTCCAGCCCATACCGGTCACTTGTCTCAAGCTCCAGCAGATATCCGCCGGATATGTCCTCCGGCTCCTGCGCAATCCGGTAACCCTTCGTGCTGAAAAGCCTCCCCTGCTGTTCCATGAAAAACTCCATGTCTTCCAGCATTTCCCCCTGGTTCAAGGCTCTGACCTCATCTTCTAGGTTCCTGATGTTGACGCGGTTTTTCCCGACCTCTATTTTCTCGGACAACAGATAGTTGCCCATAAAATCGCCGTTCATATAAACATCCACAAAGCATGCCTCCGGCGTAAAGTCCAGCCCGAGCATGTGCGCAATCGAGAAGGCTGTCGCATTTCGCACCAGCGTGTCGTCAAAGGCATTTGCCGTCAGAATCCACTTTTTCGCCGAACCCATCCCGAACAAGTCCGCTTTCTTTTCCAGCTTTATCGTGTATGACTTCTTTTCTGTATCCTCAAACGAGGAATTGCCGCGGCAGTGGATGCTTTCCATATTCCCCTCGAAATAATTCCGCCCCCGGCTGTCCATAATCATCATTCTGCCGGATTCCGAAACATCCTTTGACGCGTGTATCTGCTCCGTACTCCCTGATGCTGTTTCCACGAACAGAACCGGGATATCCGACGTATACCACACGTATAAGTCCTGTCCGGCGCCTTCTGTCCCCTGCGTCTGGAGCGTGTGCTGTCCCGCTGAAAGTACGTACCCGTTTCCATTTTTTATTTTTTTCCCATCCACAAAAATCGGGTCTGCCCCGCCATACGTCACGTCCAGCTTCCGTCCCTCCACTGCCCCGGGAAGGAAGACGTGGTACGAGTTATCCGCATCCCTTTTCCACCACCTGATGCCGAGGCTGTCGCCAATCCAGGACATGGGTTCAAACGCACCGCCGCCATCCTGTACGGACTCCGTGCCGCTTATGGCAAAGGATTTCCCGGCATGGTTCCACGACACAATGCATGCCGTGAGAAACATCATCATAAAAAGTACTGCAACGCGCGCATAAAATCTATTTTTTCTTCTCATGTTACCAACTTTTCCCAACTAAGTTTACACTGTAAGTAAGCTTTAAAATTATAAGATATTCACTATCGTAAATCAATAATCTGAATTCTTTTTTCCAATTTTTAAGTCAATCTTTATTTTATCCATTTATTTTTTTATAATTCTTTTATATTTTTTTAAT
>DKUL01000026.1:0-13336 GCA_002490665.1 Lachnospiraceae bacterium UBA7205
TTTGGCAATTTAACAATTGCCTATGTACAATTTGAGATAGGAGAAAAAGGATGAAGATAGGTTTTATAGGGCTTGGCAATATGGCAACAGCCATGATTGGCGGTATGCTGGGTACAGGTGCATTTCAGGCGGAGGATATCATAGGCTCCGCAAAAACACAGGCGACCGCGGAGCGGGTCAGCGGGAAGTATGGTATTTCCACTGGCACGGACAACAAAAATACGGCGTTTCTTTCGGATGTGCTGATACTTGCCGTGAAGCCGGTATTTTTGCCGGAGGTGATAGCTGAAATCAAGGATGTCGTGGGAGACAGGCACCTTGTCATCTCCATCGCGGCAGGGAAATCAATTGACTGGATAGAGCAGGAGTTTGGAAAGGAGCTCCGGGTCATACGCTGTATGCCGAACACGCCTGCCATGGTAGGCGAGGGCTGCACCTGCATCTGCCTGAAAGAAAAGGGTGCGGACACGGCTGTTTCCGCAGGTGATAAAGAGACTGCGCTGAAAATCATGAACAGTTTTGGGAAGGCGTATATTCTTCCGGAGCGGCTGATGGATGGATTTATCGGCGTGGCAGGAAGCTCTCCCGCGTATGTATTTCTGTTTATAGAAGCGATGGCGGATGCAGCCGTCCATGCGGGCATACCGAGAAAACAGGCATATGCGTTTGCGGCGCAGTCCGTTCTGGGCAGTGCGAAGATGGTTCTCGAAACAGGCATGCATCCTGGTGAGCTGAAAGACATGGTATGTTCTCCGGCCGGAACGACGATAGAGGCGGTCAAGGTCCTGGAGGAAAAAGGATTTCGTGCGGCGGTGATGGATTCGGTAGAGGCGTGCGTCAATAAATCGAAAAATCTTTAAAAAAATTTTTTAATATCGTAGCTTTTGTGTATTCTGTAGCCTGAAGCTTGTACGTTACAGGTGTTATTTTTAAAATGCGGGAGTTCGTGACTTGACAAGTCGCGAACTCTTTGCTATTATATGGAATCGTAATAGATGTTAACAAATATGTAACATTTAAAGCAAAAATGTAAAAAATTAAACATTTTTTGTCACAAAACATGAAAAGGAAATGGAGTAGAAAATGAAGACAAATTGTAAAACGTGGAAATATCTGTTGTGTATCACAGCAGTAACAACTGTATTTGCGTTTGTTCCGTTCAGCACTCAGGCTGCCGATACCAAGGTAAGGCTTATGGACGGTCTGGACAAAAAGCAGGAAACCACATCAGGCAAGATGAATTCAGCAGACAAAGCAGTTATGCCGGCGGTAACAGCTGGCGCAGCGGATATACTGGACGCAGAAATTTCCATAGACACCAACGAACTTCGCACATTTGCAATGACCCTGAAGGTACTTCCTCAGGAGATTAAGCCGCAGGAGCAGGAATCCACGCTTGTGATGGCTAAGGTCAACGAGTATGCGAATATACGAGTGGATGCCGCACAGGATGCCGAGAAAGTTGGCGTGCTGTACAAGGATTGTGGCGGAGATATTATAGAGCAGAAGGGTGAGTGGACGAAGATTCAGTCCGGTGACGTTTCCGGATGGATTAAAAATGATTACCTTTATTTTGGGAGCGAGGCAGAGGAGATTGCACGTGATGTCGGGGTACTCACGGCGTATTCTACAACAGAGACCCTCCGCATCAGGCAGGAGCCGAGCCTGGAAGCGGGCATTGTCGGACTTCTTGCCGAGGAACAGGCAGTTGAGGCGATTGCTGAGGAAGGCGACTGGGTAAAGGTGAGCTACGAAGGTACGACAGGATTTGTGGCGGCGGAGTTTGTCAGGGTCGAGTTTGGCATTGACACGGCGGAATCCATGGAGATAATCCGGGAAAGGGAAGAAGCAGAGCGCGCCAGGGCTGCTGCGGAAGCGGAGGCGAAGAGAAAGCAGCAGAAGGAGGCAGTGCTTGCAACGGCGTCAGAGGTTGACATCCTTGCGGCGCTGATTCAGTGCGAGGCAGGCGGCGAGCCATATGAAGGACAGGTCGCGGTGGGCGCAGTCGTGATGAACCGTGTACGGTGCGGCGGATACCCGAACAGCATTACAGAGGTAATCTATGCTTCCGGCCAGTTTGTGCCCGCGTCAAAGGGACGTATGGAGTCACTGATTTTAAACAAGAATATCAAGGCTTCCTGTGTACAGGCGGCAAATGAAGCCATCAATGGCGCGTGCAATGTCGGCGATGCGCTCCATTTCAGGAGGAACAACGGCAGGGACGGACTTGTCATCGGAAACCATGTATTCTGGTAAGGATAGAGAACAGTAGTTATTTTAAAGGGATTCCAGATAAAGTACAGTATGAAAGGCGCAATCTAAAAAGACTGCGCCTTTTTGGTTATGGCGACAACCACTTGCCCCTTTTGGACAAATGTAGTAGAATAAGAAAAGCATATCAATACGGAGGTTAAAGGAAATGGATTTAAAGGGACGCAGCTTTTTGACATTAAAGGATTTTACGCCGGAGGAGATTGTCTATCTGATTGACCTGGCGGCTGAATATAAGGATAAGAAAAAAAACGGCGTGCCGCACGACACGCTTCGCGGAAAAAACATTGCGCTGATTTTCGAGAAGACAAGCACGCGCACACGCTGTTCGTTTGAGGTGGCGGCGCATGACCTTGGCATGGGCACGACATACCTTGACCCGTCAGGCTCCCAGATTGGAAAGAAGGAGTCGATTGCGGATACGGCAAGGGTGCTTGGCAGGATGTACGAGGGCATCGAGTACCGTGGCTTTGAGCAGTCCATCGTGGAGGAGCTTGCAAAGCACGCGGGGGTTCCCGTCTGGAACGGCCTGACCAACGAGTACCACCCGACCCAGATGCTCGCTGACATGCTTACCATACGGGAGCACTTCGGATTCCTGAAAGGCATCCGGCTTACCTATATGGGGGATGCCCGCTACAACATGGGCAATTCGCTGATGATTGCATGTGCGAAGCTCGGGATGCATTTTACCGCGTGCACCGCAAAGGAATATTTTCCTGACGGGGAGCTTGTGGAGCTGTGCAGGACATATGCCGCAGCGTCGGGCGCGTCCATAACGCTCACGGAGGATGTGGATGCCGGGACAAAAGGAGCAGACGTTATTTATACGGACGTATGGGTTTCCATGGGAGAACCGGAGGCAGTGTGGGCAGAGCGTATCCAGAAGCTATCGCCGTACAAGGTGACAAAAGCCGTGATGGACAACGCAGGGGAAAAGGCAGTGTTTCTCCACTGCCTGCCGGCATTCCATGACCTGAAGACAAAGATTGGCAGGGAACAGGGTGAAAAGTACGGTTTCACGGAGCTTGAGGTGACGGATGAGGTGTTTGAGTCCGGACAGTCGCTTGTGTTTGACGAGGCAGAGAACCGTATGCATACCATCAAGGCAGTGATTGCAGCAACGCTCGGCGCATAGGTTTTGTGTACTTCACTTTATACTGGGCGGTCAGTCTTTTTGACCGCCAGTATATCGCGGCGGGTGGTACGGAGGATAGGGACGGACATGAAAAATGAGGAGATTCTGAAAAAGCTTCGCGCGGCGGGCGACTATGTAAGCGGGCAGGAGCTCTGCGCGTATTACGGCGTGTCGCGCACCGCGGTCTGGAAGGCAATCCGGCAGCTGGAAAAGGACGGATATGTCATAGAGGCACAGAACAACAGGGGCTACAGGCTGGTGGAGTCGGAGGAGACAGACATTTATAACGGCATGGAAATAGAAAGCTGCCTGGACACGGAATGGGTTGGCAGGAAGCTTGTTTTCCACAGGGAGACAGGCTCGACCAATATTGATGCCAAACTGCTTGCAGAGCAGGGCGAAGAGGAAGGCGCTGTCGTTGTTGCCGACATGCAGACGGCAGGACGCGGCAGACGCGGCAGGGGCTGGGTGTCGCCGGCGGGAAAGGACATCTACATGACCATCATGCTCCGTCCCCAGTGCAGGCCGGAAAAGGCATCGGCGCTCACGCTTGTCATGGCGCTTGCTGTTCTTGAGGCAGTCCGGGAGGTGGTGCCGCAGCCGTGCGGCATCAAGTGGCCAAATGACATTGTTATCAATGGCAAAAAGGTGTGCGGCATCCTGACGGAAATGAGCGCGGAGATTGACGGCATTCACTATGTGGTTATCGGCTCCGGAATCAATGTGAACGAGGAACGGCTTGCGCAGGAGATACAGGACAAGGCGACCTCCCTGTATGCGGAATGCGGCAAAAGGATAAACCGTGCGCGGCTGACGGCGCGCGTGCTGCATTATTTTGAGAAAAATTACGCCGTTTTTCAGGACAGCTGGGATCTGACGGGACTGGTTGAAAAGTACAACGGGTTTCTGGTCAACTACGACAGGGAGGTCCGGGTTCTTGACCCCAAAGGGGAGTACGACGGCATTGCAAAAGGAATTAACGAAAAAGGCGAGCTGCTCGTTGTGCGCAGGCACGATGGTCAGACGGTACAGGTTTATGCAGGCGAGGTCTCGGTGCGCGGGATATATGGGTATGTATGATAAACAAGCGTCGGCGACAGCCTGTGTGACGGAGGAAAATATGGAAGAAAACAGTGGACGGACTGTTCTTTGCGGGGCAAATGCCTATGAGCAGAAATACTATTTTAATGAAAAGTTCGTGAATATTCCTGAATCTATCAGGGAGGAACTGCATATCATATGTGTGTTGTTCACGGAGGAAGTCGGCGGTGTCTTTACCATCGTGTTTGAGGAGGACGGAAGCGTGAGCCTTGAGACGGATGCGTATGAGGAGGATATCCTGTATGACGAGATAAGCAGCGGGCTTCTTGTGCGTGAGGTCCGGATGCAGCGTCAGGAGCTTCTGGAGTCGCTAAGCATGTATTACCGCGTGTTTGTGCTGCGGGAACAATGCGAAACATAAAAGACGGGATGATAACGGATTGGAAGACAGGAGATGGAAAATGGTTTTAGTGGTTGATGTTGGAAATACAAATATAACGTTCGGGGTGTATGATGGGCGGAACCTTGTCACGACATTCCGCCTGATGTCAAAGACACAGCGCACTTCAGATGAATACGGTGTGCTGATTACGGAGCTTTTGGCGAAGAATGATATCAATACCAAAAGGATAGAGGGGGCGATTATCGCGAGTGTCGTGCCGAATGTCATGCACTCGCTCACAGGCGGCATCAAGCGTTATGTGATTGAAAAGCTTATGATTGTGGGTGTCGGGATTAAGACCGGCATCAAGGTCGTGACGGAAAATCCGAAAGAAATCGGTCCGGATAGAATTGTTGACGCAGTAGCCGCATATGAATTATATGGAGGACCGGTGCTTGTCATGGACTTTGGCACGGCGACGACATATGACCTTGTGAATGCGGACGGCTGTTTCTGTGCGGGAATCACCGCACCGGGTATCAGGACTTCCGCAAGGGCGCTGTGGCAGGATGCGGCAAAGCTTCCGGAAATCGAGATTAAGAAACCGGCGTCGATACTGGCGCAGGAGACCATTTCCAGTATGCAGGCAGGGCTTGTGTACGGCCAGATTGGACAGACGGAATATATTGTCAGGCGCGTGAAAAAGGAAACAGGCTACGATAATCTCAAGGTTGTCGCGACAGGCGGCCTGGGGCGTATCATAGCCGAGGAGACTGATGTGATACAGGAATACAACAGCGCGCTGACACTGGAAGGGCTTAGAATCATTTATGAGAAAAACAACAGATAGGGCAGACAGCAGGGGCAAAAGGCAGCTGAAAATAGGCGATGTTATCCTTGAAAATAATGTCATACTCGCACCGATGGCAGGAGTCACAGACCTGCCATTTCGCGTGATATGTAAGGAACAGGGCGCGGGGCTGCTGTGCATGGAGATGGTGAGCGCAAAGGCAGTCCATTTTCAAAACAAAAATACCGAGGCGCTGATGGAAATCCATCCGGAGGAAATGCCTGTTTCCCTGCAGCTGTTCGGCTCGGAACCGGACATCATGGCAGAGGCGGCAGCGCACATTGCGGACAGACCGTTTGCAATACTTGATATCAACATGGGCTGTCCGGTTCCCAAGGTCGTCAACAACCGCGAGGGCAGCGCCCTGATGAAAAATCCAGCGCTTGCCGGTGCAATTATCCAAGCGGTTTCCCATGCCGTGAAAAAACCTGTGACAGTAAAAATCCGGAAGGGGTTCGACGACAACTCGGTGAATGCCGTGGAAATCGCCAGGATTGCGGAGGAAAACGGCGCGGCGGCGGTCGCAGTGCATGGAAGGACAAGGGAGCAGTATTATTCCGGCAGGGCAGACTGGGATATTATCAGGCAGGTAAAGGAAGCCGTGCGCATCCCGGTAATCGGAAACGGAGATGTGACAGATGCCGTGTCTGCGGCAAAAATGATGGCAGAAACAGGCTGTGACGGCATTATGGTGGGCAGGGCAAGCCGTGGAAACCCATGGATTTTCCGGGAAATCAACAGCTATCTTGACACAG
Source organism: Lachnospiraceae bacterium UBA7205 (assembly GCA_002490665.1). Classification (GTDB taxonomy): domain Bacteria; phylum Bacillota; class Clostridia; order Lachnospirales; family Lachnospiraceae; genus COE1. The sequence goes on from DKUL01000026.1 coordinate 6,438, forward strand.
GCACGATACCGGAAAGACCGACGAAGGAGGAGGTCTGTGACACGATTTTAAGGCATGCCAAATTACAGCGGGACTATAAGGGCGAGTATATCGCCGTGCGCGAGATGCGAAAGCACATCGCATGGTACACCGCAGGCTACCCGCATTCCGCGGGGCTGCGCAGGATGGTGAATACGATAGACAGCTTCGCGGAGCTGACAGAAAGTGTGCGGAGGATATTTTTGGAGGACGGAAACAGGATAACATGGTAAAAAAACGGAATGGATTGTTGTGCAGCCTGGCAAGCTTTGGCGTCATGCCGGCGGTGTTTCTGACTGCGTGCGGCAATGTGCAGCAGACGGAATCCGACGGTGCTATCGAATTTGGCATGATAACGGGAGAAACGAGACAGCCGGAGGAAATGGAACGGATGCAGGAGCCATCAGAACCATACCAGCAGATGCTTTTGTATATTCGGGAGGGACTTTACCAGCATGGGGTAGAAGGCACGTATCAGGCATATTTCAGTGCGGTGGAGGATGAGTGTGACGGGTATTATTGGCGTGGCAGGGACTGGGATGCATATGGGGACGCACATTTCTGCGAGGTATTGTTAGAGGAGAATGGAAATTATTGGAGCGAGAGCGTGGTGTACACATATGATGCCAAAACCGGGTGGTATATGTTTTATGGGCAGTATGAGCCTGTTCTTGTGGGAGATCCGCTTAGTGTAATGACGGCGGAAAATGATTATGTACTGGACGTTATGGATAATCACGTATATACCTGCCAGATATCCGGCAAAATGAATTTGCCGTTTCCCATGAAATATATTTCAGAAAACGCACCAGCTGAAGATGACAAGTATATTGATATTCCATTTTCCGAGGCATGGCGAGGCGCTTCGGGGGCTTCGGAAGAAGACAGGCTTTCTTATGGAGTGTATCCGAGACTGTATACGTATGTGGACGACAGGCTTGATATGTATATTACAATCATATATCCTGAAATCAGTCTGTCAGGCACCTATGATGATGCAGAAAAGCAGAAAATGGAGGATGACATAAATAAGCTCATAAAATCCGCTTTTTTTTATGGGTGTGGTGTGGATGACAGCAAGCTGTTTAATCCCCGCGAGGAAATATATGGAAACATTCAGCGGAACTATATTATTACAAGAAGGGATGAAAACTATTTTTCCATACGCATTTACGAAGGCAGCTATTACCGTGGTGCAAATCATCCAAATGAATGGGAAACAGCCATTACATTGGATATGCATAGCGGCAGGCTCCTGAACCTTGGCGATGTTGCGGGCGGGGAACGGACGATAGGGGATTTGTTTGGCACTGGGGCGTTTCGGTGTATGTGGTATTGGAGGGATGGAAACGAAGAAGTGATTCCGGAGAAATATAACGAAGATTATTTGGCGCGTTATAAAGAAAGTACTAAAAAGTGCAGCGAATACGGTTCTGATTTTTACATCACGGACAAGGCGCTGGGGCTGATTACAACAGAATCCCGATATTATACAAATGTTGAGGCAGACTTTGCGGATTTGGGAATCAGCGGATTTTAAAATCTTGACATAACGGCTAAAAGACGCTATAATATGCAACAGAATTTTGAGACTTAATAATTTATATTAAATATATGTGATTAATTCTTATAATAGAAAGGACAGAGTGGTTTCATGGAAGGAAAGAAGAATTTACTGACACGGGAAGGTTTGAAAAAATATGAGGACGAGTTACATGAACTCAAGGTAGTCAAACGAAAAGAGGTCGCACAGAAAATTAAGGAAGCAAGGGAGCAGGGCGACCTTTCGGAGAATGCGGAGTATGATGCGGCAAAAGACGAACAGCGCGACATCGAGGCACGTATTGAGGAGCTTGAGAAAATCCTCAAAAACGTGGAAGTCGGCGATATGGACGAGGATGGCCACGACCTTGACAAGGTGAGCTTCGGACTTGCAGTCAAGGTGAAGGACAATGAGTTTGACGACGAGATGGAGTTCAAGATTGTGGGCGCGACGGAGGCAAACAGCCTCAAGGGCAGGATTTCCAACGAGTCACCGCTCGGAAAGGCACTGATTGGGGCAAAAATAGGTGACGTCGTCACTGTGGAAGCGCCGGCAGGCGTGATTGAGTATACGATACTGGATATCTACAAGCCGGAATAGAAAATGTTACGAGAGGAGAATTTTTGTGGCACAAGAGAATAACAATCAGAATAGTAACGAGCAGGACATAAATCAGCTTTTGAATGTGCGCAGCGCACAGAAAGGAAATGCATTGGATGAAAATCAGCTTTTGGCTGTGCGCAGGGAGAAGCTTTCCGCCTTGCAGGAGGCCGGAAAAGACCCGTTCCGGATTACAAGGTTTGATGTCACGCACCACAGCCAGGATGTGAAGGATGACTTTGACGCACTCGAGGGGAAGACAGTGACCATCGCAGGGCGCATGATGTTTAAGCGCGTGATGGGAAAGGCTTCTTTCTGTAATATACAGGATTTGAAGGGAAGTATCCAGTGCTATGTCGCAAGGGACAGCATTGGTGAGGAGTCCTATGCAGATTTCAAGAAATATGATGTGGGTGATATCCTTGGCGTCAGCGGTGAGGTATTTAAGACGAAAACGGGCGAGATGTCCATTCATGCGGCTTCTGTCACGCTTTTATCCAAAAGCCTTCAGATTCTACCTGAGAAGTTTCATGGGCTGACAGATACAGATATGCGTTACCGTCAGCGCTATGTCGACCTGATTATGAATGCGGAGGTAAAGGACACGTTTATCAAGCGTTCAAAAGTCCTCTCAAGCATTCGCCGTTATCTTGACGGACAGGGCTTTATGGAAGTGGAGACGCCGATGCTGGTTTCCAACGCAGGCGGCGCAGCGGCAAGACCGTTCGAGACGCATTTCAATGCGCTCGACGAGGACTTAAAGCTCCGTATTTCCCTGGAACTATATTTGAAGAGGCTGATTGTAGGCGGCATGGAGCGTGTCTATGAAATTGGGCGCGTGTTCCGCAACGAGGGGCTTGACACGAGACACAATCCCGAGTTCACGCTGATGGAGCTGTACCAGGCATACACGGATTATCATGGCATGATGGATTTGACGGAGAACCTGTACCGCTATGTGGCAAGGGAAGTGACAGGCTCTGAAATCCTTACCTATGGCGAGCACCAGATGGATTTGTCAAAGCCATTTGAGCGCATCACGATGGTGGATGCTGTCAAGAAGTATTCGGGCGTGGACTTTCATGAGATTCACACGCTTGAGGAAGCCAGGGCGATTGCAAAGGAAAAGCATATTGAGTTTGAGGAGCGTCATAAGAAGGGTGATATTTTGAATCTGTTCTTTGAGGAGTTTGTGGAGGAGCACCTGATTCAGCCCACGTTTGTGATGGACCATCCGATCGAGATATCCCCGCTCACCAAGAAGAAGCCGGAGAATCCCGAGTACGTGGAGCGTTTTGAGTTTTTCATGAACGGCTGGGAGATGGCAAATGCGTATTCCGAGTTGAATGACCCGATTGACCAGCGGGAACGTTTTGCGGCGCAGGAAGCTTTGCTGGCAGCAGGCGACGCGGAGGCAAATCACACGGATGAGGACTTTTTAAATGCACTCAGCATCGGCATGCCGCCGACCGGGGGGATTGGATTTGGCATTGACAGAATGGTCATGATGATGACCGACAGCCCGGCGATTCGGGATGTGCTGTTGTTCCCGACAATGAAGTCCTTACCGAACGAAAAAGGCTAAAAAGTCCCTATTTATGCGGGTTTGCGGACTTTAGGAAACGCCGAAAATTACATCTTTACATCAAACTTACATCAAATGGTGCGTAGATTTGTGCAGAGATGAAAAAATCGCATAATTTCTAAGATTAAGACCTTGAGAGGACAACACCTTTCAAGGTCTTTTTTTCGTTATGCGGTGTATCCGGTCGCAAACTACAAGTTTTCCCTGATTTCCAATACAATGTAATTGCAAAGGAGGTCGAGGATTGATTATGAGTAATAGTTTAGCGGCTATGCGCCCAGAGCTTGTGCGTGAGTGGTCAGATAAAAATCTTCCGCTTACGCCCGATAAAATAACCTATGGCTCAAATAAAATCGTTTGGTGGAAAGCTGCCTGCGGTCATGAATGGCAGACAAGCGTTAAGGCTCGCTCAAAGGGCGAGAACTGCCCTATATGCTCAGGTGCAAGGGTGATTGGGGGAATCAATGATTTAGCAACATTGAAGCCTGAATTAGCACAGGAATGGTCTGAAAAGAATGAAATAAAGCCTATGGAGGCTTCCATCGGCTCACATAAAAAAGTGATGTGGAGGTGCAGTCTCGGTCACGAATGGGAAGCAAGCGTTAAAAGCAGAACCGTAAACGGCACAGGCTGTCCGTACTGCTCTCACAATAAGGTACTGGAAGGATTTAATGACCTTGCTTCCCAAATGCCGGAGGTAGCCGCCGAATGGTCTGAAAAAAATTACCCGTTACTGCCGACGATGGTTACTCCGTTTGCGAATAAAAAGGTATGGTGGAAATGCAGCAAGGGACACGAATGGCACACGCTTATTTCCACCCGATCCGGTGGCAGTAAATGTCCCTATTGCAGCGGAATAATCCTGCTGAAAGGCTTTAATGATTTTGCGACTACCCAGCCGCAGCTTGCGGAGGAATGGTCAGACCGTAATCTTCCGCTTACGCCGGATATGATAAATGAGAAATCCCGTAAAAATGTATGGTGGAAATGTAAGACTTGTGGTAACGAGTGGAAGTCGGTTGTTTACGCCCGGATAAAAGGAACAGTCTGCCCGGTATGCGCTGATCGTGCTGTGCTTCCCGGATATAATGATTTAGCGACAACAGACGCACATCTGCTTGATGAATGGAACTATGAGAAAAACAAAGAAATTACTCCTACTGCGGTTTCAAGAAATTCAATGAAAAGCGTGTGGTGGAAATGCTCTCTTGGTCATTCGTGGAAAGCAAAGATTTATGAGCGTACCGTAGAAGAAAAGGGTTGTCCGGTATGTGAGCAGGAATATCGCAGCGTATTTCCACAGTTAGCAGTAAGCTACTATGCCAGTAGTAAAAGCTTGCAGGTACGCCTTAATACGGACACAGAAATCGGACTCCCTCTTGAAACCTACATTGTAAATGAGAGACTGGCGATTGAATCGAAAGACTTGTCAGAGGAAAAGGAACGGCTGAAAGCCTATATATGCCGTAAACAGGGCATAAAACTTATGAAGATTCTCTACAAGGCAAACGAGGGAGAAATTGAATATATCCGTAAAATAAAGAAAGCCTATCAGAGCGTACATATCTTTATAGCTTCCGATGATGAGAAGGACGCAGCCATTATCAGAAAACGGTTTCAGGAATGGAGGAAGCAAATATATCAGTTTAAGGAGATGGAGTAAATGAAAGAAGCAAAATATCATATATATCTTAATGACAGCGAATACAGCAGGGTTATTCAGTCGTTGATTTGTCTGAAAAACAGGTTGATAGAGCAAGGCAGATACACGGATGCCGTTGACGATGTACTTATTAAAATCACGAAAGCTCGCAAGAAGCGTATTGTTGTGCGTTACATTTGAATACGACAGTTTAAGCCGTTTGTTTCTCTTATTTGAGAAGCAAGCGGCTTTTTCAATTTATGAGCGAAAATTAAAAATCAAAAAATTTTCAAGTTTTTTCTCAAAAATAGGGTGTCATTTCGGATTCCAATTCCAAATAGGTGAAGGGGTTAAAAACCACTCCTAAACGGAGTGCCTCCCTTCGCTGTTTTTTGACAACTGAATATACAGGCACTAAGGACTTTATTTCTGATGATAGCCCGAAGGAGGGTACGCCATAACCTCTCTTATTGGAGAATGAGCGAGAACTCCCGTCCTGAAACTCGGATTGCTACCGAGCTTGGCGATGACAGTTAGAATAATAATGATACTTCCGTAAGCGGCTGGCGGAGAACCCGGCAGAGGTGAAATCCCTATGATACGGTGTAGCACACCGTAGCCTTAGTGCTTCCCACAAGGGCAGGCTGTGTTAAACGGTCTGCCCTCCGCAGGGGGCGTTGAGAACAAATACTGCGGCTGATACATAACCGACTTAATATAAGAACGGTTATGAATACAGCGAAAGGAGGAAAAGCGTAAGATGTCAAACTGTAAAACCATAGCAATATGCAATCAAAAGGGCGGCGTGGGCAAAACTACAACGGCGGTCAATCTCGGTATCGGACTTGCTATGCAGGGCAAAAAGGTACTCCTTGTGGACGCTGATCCGCAGGGAGATTTAACGACCTGTCTCGGCTGGCAGAACACGGACGAGTTACCAATTACGATCTCGGATAAGCTGCTTTCCGTTATAACGGATAAGAATGAAAATCCGTATGGCGGCATACTCAGCCACGAGGAAGGCGTGGATTTAGTTCCGTCCAATCTTGAGTTATCGTCAATGGAAATGAGCCTTGTTACCGCTATGTGCAGAGAAATGGTAATGAAAAATTACCTGAGCGAAATCAAAGACAGCTATGATTATGTTCTCATAGACTGTATGCCTTCGCTCGGTATGATTACCCTGAACGCTCTCACAGCGGCGGACAGCGTGATTGTACCCGTTCAGGCTCAGTATCTTCCGGCGAAGGGTATGACACAGCTTCTCACGACTATATCCAATGTGAAGCGGCACTCAAACCCGCAGCTTAATATTGACGGTATTCTTCTAACTCTTGTGGACGGGAGAACAAATCTTGCCAAAAGCACCGTAGACGCATTGCGGGAGCAGTTTGGAAGCCATATCCGCATTTACCGCACGACAATTCCCATTGCCGTAAAAGCCGCAGAGGTAAGTTCAAAAGGTAAAAGCATTTACGCCTACGAGCCAAACAGCACGGTGTCTAAGGCTT
>DKUL01000026.1:13667-20946 GCA_002490665.1 Lachnospiraceae bacterium UBA7205
AACGAAAAGTCTCGATGACCTGTTTTCTACCCAAGAGGAACGGGACGAAGCGAAACTGCAAAAAATCAGGGATATTCCGCTGACTGAGATTGACAATTTTCCCGACCACCCTTTTCAGGTACGGGAAGATGAGGATATGTTTCAGCTTGTGGAAAGTATCAAGGAGCGTGGCGTAATTACCCCGGCTACCGTCAGGCAGAAAGAGGACGGCAGATATGAGCTTGTTTCAGGACACAGACGAAAAAAGGCTTGCGAGCTTGCCGGATTTGAAACGCTCCGTTGTGAGGTTGTCGAACTGACAAAAGACGAAGCCACAATTTTAATGGTGGAGAGCAATTTTCAGAGGTCGCAGATACTTCCTTCGGAAAAGGCTTTTGCTTATAAAATGCGGCTTGAAGCGATGAAACGACAGGCGGGCAGACCGAGCAAAGAAAATGGTGTCCCAGTGGGACACGATTCTTTAATTGGAAAATCAAGAGAACTTTTAGCTACTGAATCTGCTGATAGCAATACACAAATTCAGCGTTATGTCCGTCTAACAAACCTTGTTCCCGAACTGCTTGAACTTGTGGACGAGGGCAAAATCAAAATGCGTCCCGCCGTTGAGCTGTCCTATCTCGATGAAGATTGCCAGCGTGATGTGGTGGACGAAATCGACTTAAACGACTGTACCCCTTCACACGATCAGACAATCCGTATGCGTAAGTTTTTTAACGACGGGAAGCTGACTACCGAAGCGGTGCAGGCGATTATGAGCGAGGAAAAACCGAATCAGCGTGAAAAAATCGTGCTGCGTGGGGATAAGGTGCGAAGCCTGATTCCGAAAAGTGTTCCGCTTAATCAAACGGAGGAATATATCTGCAAGGCATTGGAGCATTACAGCAGAGTTCTCAAAAACCGAGCTGACCGTGACAGCAGATAGGCGGAGTATGCTTTTTGCTTCCCCTTCCTCACACTCTAACCCCTTGATACTACCTGACTATCCGAAAGAAAAACTATCTCCTGAGTTTAAGCTATCTCATAAGTTTGCACCTTTGTCAAAAAGGGTGTTTTCCGTTAGAATAATGGCAAAAGAACGAAGGAGTGAAGCCGTATGAAAGCAAAAATCACAGTTATTTTAGCAATGCTTTTACTCTTTGCATTGGTGGGCTGCAACAATACCCCGCAAACAGAGAAAATGCCCGAACCGTTTTCTTTTTCGGAGAGTGAAGAACAGACCTCCGAACCGGATACGCTTCCGGCAAATACAGAAAAACAAGAGGTTGAAACAACGCCCGAACCTATGCAAAGCACCGAGCCTGCTGAAACAAAAAGTACAGCAGAAACAAGGGATACAGAAAGCAGTAAGCCGAAAGAGCCTGAGCAGACCGCCAGACAGACTTCTGTTCCGCAGGACGAGCCGCCGCAGAAAATAGAAAGCGAAACGCCAATAGCTACACCCGAAACAGAAACACCGCCGCCCGCACCGCCTGTTCAGACGGAAACGACAGAAAGCACACCGCCGCAGGAAACACCGCCTCAGCCAAAATCCATTTACGATTATGAATTTGACATCGAGGCTATCCGTGCAGAACTGATTGTGGTCGGTGAAGGAATGGGACTGACGCACAGCGGCGATTTAACACCGGATACAGCTTCTTGGTCTACGCCTGTTACAGCTTCATCGGATTTTCAGGGAGCAAACTTGGAAAGACGGTTAAAAGATTATGTGCAGTCTATGCCGGGACTTATCACAGCATACGGCGGCAACCAAATTGAATACTTCACGATCTACGCAGAGCCGCTTGGCGGCGGGAGCTACCGCTTCTACTTCCTGTACTGACCGTGAGCAAACCACTTCCCTCTGTCAAAAAAAGACAGAGGGATTTTTTTATACCCAAAAACGAAAGGAAGGAAACGCAATGAAACATTTTTTGAAAAATAAGGGCAAGCGATTGACAGCAGCGGTCTTGTCTGCCGTGATGTGTCTGATGGCTCTGCCTATGTCAGCCTTTGCCTTTACCGCCGAGGAGGGCAAAAGCGTGGAAGCCTATTACGGCTCCCACTATCTCGGTTCAGACGGAAAGAATTATCATTCTGCCGATTATGATTTTATCGCCTATGACAGCAATGGAAATACAAGCTTTCATTCACACGATGGAGGTGCGGCAAGAGCCAAGCTGATGATTCGTGACGGGAGTGGAGAAAGACAGCTTATGTGCATTGAGTCCGGCGTAGATTACAATGCCGGTGGCAGCTATGAAAGCACAAGCGGAAAAAACAGCTCCTATTTTCAGAATCTTCCGGCTTCTGCCCAGTATGGCATTATGCTGACCTCTCTTTACGGCTGGCAGCCCGGAAGGACAGCGCCGATTAGCGGCACAAACGAGGACGATTTCTCGATTGCCACACAGACGATTATGTGGGAGTATCAGCAGCAGCTAAGAACCAGCCCTACAACCTTGCAGGCAAACAGCTATGGTATCCGTGCCGATAACTATTTCCGAATGATTCAGGGCAGACCTGCCGAGCAGTGCTATAACTGGATTCTGTCTCAGATGAAAACCCATTCGACAGTACCGAGCTTTGCTTCCAATCAGGTGGGCAGCGCACAGACCTACACCTTGAAATACAATCAGGCACAGGATAATTACAGCCTTACCCTGACTGATACCAATAACCTTTTGACAGATATTCATTTTACTTCCGATAAAGGGATTACCGTTACCCGAAACGGCAACGAGTACACCTTTACTTCCAAGAAGATGATTGAAAATGCTGTTGGTTTATCCGCACAGAAAAGTATTCCGAATGTTGTGGGCAATCTCCTGATTTGGGGACATCCCGGCAAGCAGACAATGGTATCCGGTGCGGAAGATCCCGTATATTTCTATATGAACATTAAAACCGAAACAACAGGAATCGGTCATATCGTCAAGCACTCCGAGGACGGAAAGGTAGACGGTATCCGCTTTACCGTCAGCGGCAACAGCGTAAACAAGACCGTTACTACAAAGGCAGACGGTACGGTAGATATTGAGCTTATGCCCGGCGTTTATACGGTGACGGAGGAAACAATCGACAAATACGAGCCGCAGAAGGTACAGCGTGTTACGATTGTCAGCGGCGGCACATCTGCCGTGATATTTTCCAATACCTTAAAGCGTGGCGATGTTCAGGTTATCAAGTCCTCCGAGGATAACTTTGTGGAGGGCGTGACATTCCATCTTTACGGCACATCTCTTGCCGGCATTGCCGTAGACGAATATGCCGTAACGGATAAAAACGGCGTTGCGACCTTCAAGAATGTCCTTATCAGCGGCAAGACACCATATACTCTTGAAGAAGTGGATACTGCAATCCGCTATGTCATTCCCGAAAAGCAGACTGCGCCTGTTCTTTGGAAAGAGGTTACGAGCCGCAGCTTTTCTAATATCCTGAAAAAGTTTACCGTTACCGTCACCAAGAGCGACGCTGAAAAGGGACTCCCACAGGGAGACGCTTCTTTGGCGGGTGCAAAGTACGGTATCTTCAAGGGCGAACAGCTTGTAGATGTGTACTATACCGATGAAAACGGTCAATTTACAAGCAAGGAATATATCTGCGGGGATAACTGGACGATTAAAGAACTTGAACCGAGCGAAGGCTATCTGCTTGATCCGACCGTTCATCATATCGGCGCAGAGCCGCAGCTTTATACCGTAGAGCATAATCTGACTTCCAATGATGTAATTGAGCAGGTTATCAAGGGCAACATTGCCCTTATCAAGCATACAGACGATGGGGAAACTCATATCGAAACACCCGAAGAAGGAGCAGAATTTGAAGTTTACCTGAAATCCGCAGGCAGCTACGGAAATGCTGATCCCGATGAGCGTGATGTAATCGTCTGTGATGAAAACGGCTTCGGTCAGACAAAGGATATGCCTTACGGAATTTACACCGTCCATCAGACGAAAGGCTGGGAAGGTCGTGAGCTGATGAAGGACTTTGAAGTGTTTATCTCTCAGGATTCTCAGACCTACCGTTATTTGATTAACAACGCAAATTTTGAAAGTTATGTAAAGGTCGTTAAGGTGGACGCAGAAACCGGGAAAACAATCCCTTATGCGGGCGCAGGCTTCCAAATCTATAATCCTGACGGAAGTCTTGTTACAATGACCTTCACTTATCCGACTCCTACTACGATTGATACTTTCTACACCGACGCAGAGGGTTCGCTTGTCACGCCGGAGAAGCTGCCTTACGGCAAGGGATATTCCATTGTCGAGGTACAAGCGCCTTACGGCTATGTGCTTGACAGTACGCCAATCTTCTTTGATGTGGAAGAAGCTAATTCCACAGAGGAAAGCGGGGTTACTTTAATCAAAGTGAATAAGGAAAATATGGCGCAGAAAGGCACAGTTACGGTGGAGAAATCCGGCGAAGTGTTCTTTGGCGTGTCTGCTATCGGCGGCGTGGACGCAGACGGAAACGAGCTGCCTACCATCTATCAGCCGCTTTATGAGGTTCAGGGGCTTCCCGGCGCAGTTTATGAGATAAGAGCCGCAGAGGATATTATCACGCCTGACGGTACGCTGAGAGCTTCTAAGGGCGAGGTCGTGGATACCGTAACAACAGGTGCGGACGGTCTTGCAAAAAGCAAGGAAATCTATCTTGGAAAATACGAGGTGCAGGAAATTACTGCTCCTTACGGAATGGTGCTGAATGACGAAATCCACTCGGTAGAGCTTGTGTATGCCGGACAGAATGTTGCTGTTACCGAAACGGCTACCAGCTTCTACAACGAAAGGCAGAAGGTTGAAATCAGCCTTGAAAAAACGCTTGAAACAAATGAGCTGTTCGGAATCGGCAATAATGGAGAAATTCAGAATATCAGCTTTGGCTTGTTTGCCGCAGCGGAGCTTATCAGCACAAGCGGTACGGCTATCCCTGCCGATGGTCTGATTGAGATTATTACTCTTGATGAAAACGGCAAAGCGACTGTAAAAACCGACCTTCCTATCGGCAGCTATTATGTAAAAGAGCTTGCGACAGACAAGGCGTATATCCTGAATGACGAGAAGTATCCGGTTGTCTTTGAATACGCCGGACAGGATACGGCAATGGTTGAGATTGCCGCCAACAATGGTGAAGCGATTGAAAACGAGCTGCTTTACGGTTCGGTTTCCGGTAAAAAGGTCGATGAGAACGGAGAAGCGCTCGGCGGCGCATTGATCGGACTGTTCAAGACAGACAAGGACGAATTTACAAAGGAAAACGCACTTATGACTACCGTATCAGCAAAGGACGGTAGTTTTTCTTTTGCGGATATTCCTTACGGCACTTGGTATGTGCGTGAAATCGAGCAGCCGACAGGCTTTGTGCTTGATGAAACCCTCTATCCCGTAACCATTTCCGAGGACGGGCAGATTATTGAGATTGAAATCGTCAACGAGTTTATTCGTGGCAATATCGCTCTGACAAAGGTGGACGCAGACTATCCCGATAATAAGTTGACCGGAGCGACCTTTGAGGTCTATAAGGACAGCAATGATAACGGCAAGCTGGACGAAGATGACGAACTTATCGGAACACTCACCGAAAAGGAAATCGGGGAATATGAAATGAACGACCTTCTCTACGGTCGCTATTTTGTAAAGGAAACGGCAGCTCCCGAAGGCTTCCTGCTTGACGAGGGTGTTTATGAGGTGTTCATCGACACAGACGGAAAAACCTATCAGGTGGAGAATAAGGCGGGCATTGGCTTTATCAACAACGCTATGAAGGGTAGTCTGAAAATCGTTAAGACTTCTTCAGACGGAAATGTGAAAGGATTTGCGTTCCGCATTACCGGGGCAAACGGCTATGATGTAACGCTGGAGACGGACGAAAACGGAGAAATCTTGATTGAAAACCTCCGCATTGGCGAGTACACCATTTCCGAGGTAAACAATGCGGCTTCGGCAAATTATGTGCTTCCTGCCAATAAGCAGGCAACGGTACAGACTGGCTCGACAACGATTGTGGAAATGCACAATGTACTGCGTGATACGCCGAAAACCGGAGACGACAGCAATCCCGGACTTTGGATCGCTCTTGCGGGACTTTCCCTGATTGGCATTACCGCCTGCGGTATTGTGGGCTTTAAGAAAAAGAAGAAGGGAGAGAATCAGTAATGGAGCTTAAAACCATTATTGCAATCGCACTGGTCGCTTTTATCATCGGCGGCTTTATTTTTTTGCAGGTGCGAAACAGAAAGAAGAAATAATGGATTTAGGGCGGAGAGAAAAACTCCGCCCTTTTTCCTTTTTGGGAGGTATTTATGAAAACGCTGAAAACCGTTGAGCGAAGGGTAACGGAAATTTTGAGGGAACACCTCGACGCACGAAACGACGATATGAGGCTCTATTTGCTTGTGAGCCAATCCTGCATTTATGAGACGCACGGGATTGGCTCAGTAACCTTTGTCGATGTAATGACAAACTACAAAGCATTTGGTATTCCCTGCTTTGAGAGTATCCGCAGGGCAAGGCAGAAGATTCAGGCGAAATACCCGGAGCTTGGCTGCTCCCCCGAAGTACGCAGGGCAAGGCACAAAATGGAGCGTGTGTATTCTGAATACGCAAAAAACTAACTTTGAACGATAAGGAGGTAATATTGAAATGTCTGCTACTTTGATAGACCGTATTGAGATTAGAAAAGACGGCGTATATCTTTCCACACATTCGCCGGGCGATGCAGGCTCTTACCGGACATGGCAGAGTGAAGAACTGTCAGAGGCATACCAAAAAGACGGGCAGAAAGGGCTTGACCGTGAAATGTTCCGTATCTTTTATGAATATGTGGAGCTTGGCGATTTCCACAAAAGCACAGCGAGGTATCACCGCATTTCCAATCTTCCCGAAGCAAAGGAATTGCACAGGGAATGTTTTGACCAGATTGACGCTTTTGAAAAAAGCTGCCAAAGCCCCTCAAAGTTTCGGGTTTATGACCGTGAAATGAGAGAAAAACTTTATGACGAACTTGCTGAAAAGTGCGGTGAATATGACAGGAAACAGAAAAACAAAGACTATGAGCGATAAGGAGGATTGAGATATGGCAAATAAGAAGCAGACAGCCGCCTTGACCTTGCAGCAGAAGGTCAAGGTGCTGACAAAACTTTTCGAGTCCGGCTGCAAAACGGAAAAGGATTTGAAGGCTCTGAACTTACAGAGCATTTTACAGATTCCCGATATAACCGTACCTGATATGACAGTTATTACCGAGCTTCAGGAACAGGTTTCAAAAAACAGATTGTTCTCCTATTTGGGAGGTGGTG
>DKUL01000059.1:0-47704 GCA_002490665.1 Lachnospiraceae bacterium UBA7205
ACAAATGCCCAGCATGAACTCATTGATAAGACATTGAAAGAAATAGGTGATAGCACATGGCTAAGCTAGTTTCAAAAACTTATGCGCAGGCGTTGTTTGAGCTGGCCGTTGAAGAAGACAGGACTTCACCGTTTTTGGAGGAGGCGTTGGGGCTTCTTGAGGTCATCCGCACGAATGCGGAGTTTGGACAGTTTATGAACCATCCGAAAATCCAGAAGGAGAATAAAATCGAGGTGGTAAAAAACGTGTTCAAGGGTAAAGTCAGCGATGAGATGGTTGGATTTCTTGTGACGATTGTCGAGAAAGACCGTTATATTGAGATTGAATCCATCCTGGATGAGTTTATCACTGCCGTAAAGGAGCACAATAATATCGGAACGGCTTATATCACAACAGCCATTGCAATAGACAGTCAGGAAAAACAGGATATTGAGAGCCGGTTACTTGCTACCACCAGATACAAGACCATCGAGTGCATCTACAACGTGGATGAAAGCCTGATAGGCGGAATGGTCATTCAGATGGGTGACAGGGTTGTGGACAGCAGTATTCGGACAAAGCTGGATAAGCTGCAGCGTGAGCTGCTTGCCATTCAGTTATGACTGTGAAGAGAATTTCTAAGTCTGTAAAAGACACAGACTAAGAAATACGAAGACTTCACAAAACGAATCAATTCGTTTTTGCAAATATTGTGCAGTGGCACAAATTCGCAGTAAAATAATCAAAGAAAGGTGCAGATCCATATGAATTTAAGACCAGAAGAAATAAGTTCTGTGATTAAGGATCAGATAAAGAGATATGCCTCTGATTTGGAAGTGTCGGAAGTTGGTACGGTCATTCAGGTGGCAGACGGTATTGCACGTGTTCACGGACTTGAAAAGGCAATGCAGGGCGAGCTTTTGGAGTTCCCCGGCGAGGTTTACGGCATGGTCATGAACCTTGAGGAGGACAATGTCGGCGCCGTGCTGCTTGGAAGTACAAAGAACATCAATGAGGGTGATACCGTAAAGACGACAAACCGTGTTGTGGAGGTTCCGGTAGGCGATGCCCTGCTTGGACGTGTCGTAAATGCTCTTGGACAGCCGATAGACGGCAAGGGTCCTATCGCAAGCACAAAATATCGTCAGATAGAAAGAGTGGCATCCGGTGTTATTACCAGAAAATCCGTTGACACACCGATGCAGACCGGTATCAAGGCGATTGATGCCATGGTTCCTATCGGAAGGGGACAGCGTGAGCTGATTATCGGTGACAGGCAGACAGGTAAGACTGCAATTGCGGTTGATACGATTATCAACCAAAAAGGTCAGAACATGAAGTGTATTTATGTTGCAATCGGGCAGAAGGCATCTACCGTTGCAAGCATCGTGAAGACACTGGAAGAGTTTGGCGCTATGGCGTACACGACAATCGTGGCTGCTACGGCAAGCGAGCTTGCGCCTTTGCAGTACATTGCACCATATTCCGGCTGTGCAATCGGTGAGGAATGGATGGAAAATGGCGAGGATGTACTGATTATCTATGATGACCTGAGTAAGCACGCTGTTGCATACCGTACACTCTCCCTGCTCCTGAAGCGTCCGCCCGGGCGTGAGGCGTTCCCGGGAGACGTTTTCTATCTCCACTCAAGACTTCTTGAGCGCGCATGCCGTATGAGCGATGAGTACGGCGGAGGTTCCATTACGGCGCTTCCTATCATAGAGACACAGGCGGGTGACGTTTCCGCGTATATCCCGACAAACGTCATTTCGATTACGGACGGTCAGATTTATCTTGAGACGGAGATGTTTAACTCCGGTTTCAGACCAGCCGTAAATGCAGGCCTGTCCGTTTCACGAGTTGGCGGTTCTGCCCAGATTAAGGCGATGAAGAAGATTGCAGGCCCGATTCGTACAGAGCTTGCCCAGTACAGGGAGCTTGCATCCTTTGCGCAGTTTGGGTCAGACCTTGATGCCGATACAAAGGAGAGACTTGACCAGGGCGCGAGAATTAAGGAGATTTTGAAGCAGCCGCAGTACAAGCCGATGGCTGTTGAATATCAGGTCATTATCCTTTTCGTTGCCACGAAAAAGTATCTGCTTGATGTTCCTGTGGCTGATATTACAAGATTTGAGGCAGAACTTTTTGAATTCCTTGATACGAAATATCCCCAGGTGCCAAAGGCAATCAAAGAGGAGAAGGTCATTTCGGATGAAACAGAAAAAACGCTTGTTGCAGCGATAGAAGAATTTAAAGGTCGCTTTAAATAAAAAGAAGGGGGGACTGAATATTTATGGCCTCAATGAGAGACATAAAAAGGCGTAAGAGCTCCGTACAGAGTACACAGCAGATTACAAAGGCCATGAAGCTTGTTTCCACCGTCAAACTGCAAAGAGCGAAGGGGCGTGCAGAGAAGTCCAAGACGTATTTTAACTGCATGTATGAAACGGTGGTTTCCATGCTTTCCAAGGCTGGGGATATTAACCATCCGTACCTTAAGGCTAACAATTCCACGAAAAAAGCTGTCATCGTGATTACAGGCAGCAGGGGACTTGCCGGCGGCTATAATTCCAATATTATCAAGCTTGTGCGGGATAATGAGTGGAATAAGGATGACTTGATTATCTATCCGGTAGGAAGCAAGGGACGGGATACATTTGCAAGACTTGGTTATGAGATGGGTGAAGATTATTCCGCAGCGATTGAGGAACCAATCTATGCAGACGCAATGACGATTAGCAATCAGGTGCTGGATGATTTTGCAACCGGCAGGGTAGGCGAGATTTATGTCGTTTACACCGGATTTAAGAATACTGTGACGCACATACCCACCAGACTGAAGCTGCTTCCCATTAAGATAGAGGACGAGCGCAGCAATGATGACAAGGCAGTGCTGGATTTCGAGCCGGAGACAGAGGACGCGATTGACCTGATCATTCCCAAGTATATTACAAGTTTGATATACGGAGCGATGATAGAGGCTGTTGCGAGTGAGAATGCGGCAAGAATGCAGGCGATGGACAATGCGACCAACAATGCGGACGAGATTATATCGAGTCTGTCATTGCTTTACAACAGGGCACGCCAGAGCGCGATTACGCAGGAATTGACAGAGATTATCGCAGGTGCGCAGGCTATATCATAAAACGAAAAGAATTTTTAACTGTGCATAGTGAATAAATAGTCTTTAAAAGATTTTGGCATTTTGCGAAAAAATAATAGATAGAGAGGAAACAAAAAGATGGCAGATAAGATAATTGGTAAAGTTACCCAGATTATCGGTGCGGTTCTTGATGTGAAGTTCAGTGAGGGACAGCTTCCGGAGTTGAATGACGCGGTTAAAATTACAAGAAGCGACGGCACGGAGCTGACAATCGAGGTTGCGCAGCACCTGGGTGATGATACGGTAAGATGTATCGCCATGGGACCTACGGACGGACTTGTAAGAGGGATGGACGCTGTTTCGACAGGCGCACCGATTACGGTTCCCGTTGGTGAGAGTACGCTTGGCCGTATGTTCAACGTACTTGGCGAACCGATAGATAACAAACCGGCTCCGGAAGCACAGGGTTACGAGCCGATTCACAGACCCGCGCCTTCCTTTGAGGAGCAGGCGACATCGACAGAGATGCTTGAGACGGGCATCAAGGTTGTTGACCTTCTCTGCCCCTATCAGAGAGGTGGTAAGATTGGTCTGTTTGGCGGTGCCGGTGTAGGAAAGACGGTTCTTATTCAGGAGCTTATCACAAACATTGCGAATGAGCATGACGGATTCTCCGTATTTACAGGTGTAGGTGAGCGTACCAGAGAGGGTAATGACCTTTACAATGAAATGACGGAGTCTGGCGTTATCAGCAAGACCGCGATGGTATTTGGCCAGATGAATGAGCCGCCCGGAGCCAGGATGAGGGTCGGTCTGACAGGTCTTACGATGGCTGAGTATTTCCGTGACAAGGGTGGAAAGGACGTGCTTCTTTTCATTGACAATATTTTCCGTTTTACACAGGCCGGATCGGAGGTTTCCGCGCTGCTTGGACGTGTGCCTTCAGCCGTTGGTTACCAGCCGACATTGCAGACTGAGATGGGTGCTTTGCAGGAGCGTATCACTTCCACCAAAAACGGCTCCATCACGTCCGTACAGGCTGTATACGTGCCTGCCGATGACCTGACAGACCCGGCACCTGCGACAACGTTCGCACATCTGGATGCGACGACCGTTCTTTCACGTTCCATTGTGGAGCTCGGTATTTATCCGGCTGTTGACCCGCTTGAGTCCACATCGAGAATTCTTGACCCGCGTATTGTAGGCCAGGAGCACTATGAAGTGGCGCGCGGCGTGCAGCAGGTTCTTCAGAAGTATAAGGAATTGCAGGATATCATTGCAATCCTTGGTATGGATGAGTTGTCGGAGGAGGACAAGATTACGGTTAACCGTGCAAGAAAGATTCAGCGATTCCTGTCACAGCCGTTCCACGTAGCGGAGCAGTTTACGGGTATGCCTGGTAAATATGTGCCTATCGCAGAGACAATCAGGGGATTTAAGGAAATCATGGAAGGAAAGCATGACAATATTCCTGAAGGACACTTCCTCAATGCCGGAACAATTGACGACGTAGTAGCGAGGGCGTAAGGTGCGCCCTTTGAAAACTTCAATGTTTGTGAAAATGGAGGTGCTGCTATGGCAGATAAGTTCAAGCTTACGATTGTGACGCCGGATCGTGCATTTTTTGACGAAGAGGCGGACATGGTAGAGTTCAATACGACAGAAGGCGAAATCGGTGTCTATGCCGGTCATGCGCCGCTTACCGTCATCGTGAAACCTGGTATCCTTACGATAACACAGGGCGATAACGTAAGAAATGCAGCGCTTCACGCGGGATTTGTTCAGATACTGCCGCAGGAGATTACCATTCTGGCAGAGATTATCGAGTGGCCTGCCGAGATTGACGAGGCGCGTGCAAATGCTGCAAGGCAGAGGGCAGAAGGAAGGCTTGCGGAACGCGGCGGCAACATTGACGTTGCCAGGGCGGAAGCGGCTCTGATGCGTTCGATTGCACGTATTAATGCTGTAAAAATGAAGTAAAAATAAAACCACTATTTGAGGAGACTTGGATAGTGGTTTTATTTTGTGCGCAAACGTCCAAATGAAATATGCCAGATTTGGAATCTTTTCATTGCGAGGGAGTACAGATTATGTTATACTGCTATTCGGGCAATATCATAACGGTAGGCGGTTAGCTTTTCGCTGGAATGTAATTCCAAGAACTCCTGATAATTTGTTATCATGAAAGGAGGTATACATATGGGAAATACACAAAGGAGAAAGGCTTTTTATATGCTGACACTTGAAGGTCTGATTGCTGTTCTCAGCTTAAGTGCGACAATGTTTGCATTAGGCTATGCAGTCGGAAGCAAAAAATAGGTATAAAAATAACCGCTGCTCCTGAACAAAGTCTGCGGTTATTTTTATAAATCGTAACTATTAATCAGGCTAACCGTCTATTGATGTTGCCTTCCGTATTTACTATAGCACACAGTGGGATAAAAATCAATTATTAAAATTTGTTAGATAAATATTGGTAAAGCGGCAGATTTGATACTTCATTTTTGCCGCTAAATTTTTGGTTTTTTTAAGGACTTTTTAATAATTCCCCCCTTATAATAACCACAGTAAGATAAAAAAAGAAAGGAACAATACATATGTGGTTACAAATTCTGAAAAAAGACCTGATGAAACAAAAAACGGTAAATATTATCTTATTCCTGTTCATCACGCTGTCCACAATCTTTCTTGCCAGCAGTGTCAACAACATCTGCCTGGTGATGAATGGACTGGAAACGTATATGGAATACGCAAATGTCAGTGATGTGACAGCTGTGTTTGGCGGGGAAGATGACAAGGAGGCGTTTGAGCGCTGGCTGGACAGTCATGGCGAGGTGACTGAGTATGAAGGGGAGCAGCTGTGCGAGATTGCGCCAGATGACATCAGCACAGGCGATGACGAAGAGGCAGGTTCCTTCGAGGCAAACGGCGCGAGCCTGTATCTGGGGGCTGTCGGAAGCAGGTACGCAAAGCCTTTGGACAGCGATGGAAATGACCTTGTGCTGGAATCAGGCGAGGTGGCAGTTTCGCCCGGCCTGATGGCGCGCAATGGGCTTCACGTCGGTGACGAGCTGCGGTTCAGGGTGTCTGACAGGGTTTATACTTACCGGATTGCCGTGCAGACCAGGGATATTATGTTTGGAAATGAAATGAGCGGAATGGGGCGTTTTGTATTCTGCAAAGAGGATTACGACAAAATGGTGTCGGACTGCGGGAACGTAAAAATTCTGGTATACGGAATAAACACGGCAGATTCGGAAAAGGTACTGACATCTGTCAGCCAGCAGGGATTTACACTGCTTGTAAATATATACGAACGAAGTATTTACCCGATGCTGTATGTGTTTGACATGATTGTCGCAGGACTGCTGATTGTGATTGGGCTCTGCCTGATTCTGATATCGCTGATGGTGCTGCGGTTTTCCCTGAGCTTTACAATGGAAGAAAATTACCGGGAAATCGGCGTGATGAAGGCGATTGGTATGCGTAATTTTTCCATCCGCAGGATTTATCTTGTCAAGTATTTTGTAATTGTTGCAGCAGGGGCGTTTGTCGGATTCTGGCTCAGCATTCCGGTTGCAGGGGGCATGACGGACAGCGTGTGCAATAATATGGTACTGGGGAACAGTGCGGACGCACTTGGCATCAACGCAGCCTGTAGTCTGGCAGTGGTTGCGTTTGTGACGGCAATGTGTGTCGCGTTCACCAGAAAAATGAAAAAGGTTTCGGCAATCGAGGCAATACGCAGCGGCGGGAGCGGGGAGCGTTATCAGAAGCGGAGGGGGCTTTGTCTTTACCGCAGAAGGTACATGGGCACCATTTCCTTTCTCGGTTTCAACGATATTCTATGCAACATGAAGCGGTATCTCGTATTGTTTTTGACATTCTGCATCAGCTTTGTGCTGATTACCGTTCCACTCAATACGCTGACGACAATGGAGAGTGATGAGATGGCATCCAAATTCAGCCTCGATCCCGATGCGGCAGTCTATATGGATACGATTGAGGCGGCGGGGGAAGCGCCTTATCACAATACGGTCGATATGGAAAATGCGCTGCGCAGGATAGAACGTGAGCTGTCGGAGCAGGGATATGAGGCATCGCTCAGTATCGGGGCATTGTGCTTTGCGGTATATACAGTCAATGATGAGGGAAAAGTGATAAAACCGCTGACATATTACCCAATCGGGGAAAACGGGGGATACTGTGAGTACAGTGCGGGGGAGGCGCCCAGACTGGAAAACGAGGTCGCTTTTTCCAAAAAAATCATGGACGAAAACCATCTGGAGATTGGCGATACTGTGGCGATAAGGCTGAATGGAAGAGATCAGAAGCTCATCATTACAGGGTACTATAGCGATTATATGCAGCTGGGGGAAAGCGCCCGCCTCAATCCCGTGATTGATATGGGCGGGGAAATCATGACAGGGTACTGGAAAGCGACAGTAGACATGGAGACCAACCTGAGCCAGCAGGAAATGGCGGATCTGATGCGGGAAAAATTCCCTCAATATAAATGGGTGACGGCACAGGAGGCGGTTGATGCCAACATCGGCACGACAAAAGACGTCATGCGCACAATGCAGCTTCCGATGACGGTGATGCTGTGCCTGCTCATTATGCTGATTTCGCTTCTGATGATGAAGCTGTTTATCGTGCGGGAAAAAGGACAGCTAGCCATGCTGGGGAGCATCGGTTGGCGCAGGCAGGCTATCCGGATGTGGCTGGTGATGCGGATGGTGTGGGTCATACTGCTCTCCATGGCTGTCGCCGTGCCGCTGTCCATGCTGTGCAACCAGTTTGTGCTAAAAAATATTTTTGCCATTATGGGTGCCGAGCTTACGATTCAGGTAGAGCCGCTGAAGGCATATCTGCTCTATCCGGGAATCCTGCTGGCAGGAATTATGGCGGCGACTTATTTTGCCACCGGAAGCGTGCGCAAGATAACGACAAGTGACATGAAAATTGCGGAATAAATAAGGAGAATTGTGGATATGAATGCATTGAAAGCAACGGATTTGTGTAAAACATATATTGTAAACAAGCGGCAGAACCATGTGCTGCGGAATGTGAACCTTGAAATCGAGGAGGGGGAGATGGTCGGTGTCATGGGCCCTTCCGGTTCCGGGAAAACGACCCTGCTCTACACGGTCAGCGGCATGGATACGGCTACCGCAGGCGAAATCCTGTTTTTCGGGAAAAAAATGACACAGCTGTCAGCAAATCAGGTCAGCGACATGCGGCTTTCCAAAATGGGATTTGTATTTCAGCAGATGTATATGCTGAAAAATCTTTCCATCTATGATAACATAATCTTGCCGGCATATCAGTCGGCTTCGGGAAAGGCACAGCGCAGGGAGATTAATGAACGCGCAAAAGTCCTGATGGCAAAGCTTGGTATCAGCGAGGTTGCGGACAATGATATCAGCGAGGTTTCCGGCGGACAGCTTCAAAGGGCGTGCATTGCACGGAGCATGATTAACAATCCGAAGATTATATTCGCGGATGAACCGACCGGTGCCCTGAATAAACAGAACTCAAAGGAAGTCATGAAGGAGCTGAACAAGCTCAACGAGGAGGGGACAACGATTATGATGGTGACGCATGACGCGAAAGTCGCGTCGCGCTGTGAGCGTGTCTTTTATATCGAGGATGGCAATATCCGTGAGGAGAAGAATCTGGGAAAATACACGGATGATACCGCAAGGGAGCGCGAGCGCGAGCTCAATAACTGGCTGATGGGGCTTGGGTGGTAAAAACGAAAAGAAGGTGTTTGTGTGTACGATATTTTGATGGTGGAGGACGAGGAGGAGCTGGCGGGGCTTTTGCGGATTTATATGGAAAAGGCGGGCTTTGCGGTAGCGTGGGTGGCTTCGGGGGAGGAGGCGCTTTTGTGGCTGCAAAGGGAGAAAGTGAAGCTGCTGCTTCTGGATATTACGCTGCCGGGGATTGATGGGTTTGCGGTGTGCCGAGAGGTGCGCAGGGCGGGCAGTACGCCGGTTCTTATTATCAGTGCGCGCGTGGGGAAGGAAGACCAGCTTAACGGCTTCCGGCTGGGGGCGGATGATTACATCGAGAAGCCGGTTGACCCGGATTTGCTGGTGGCGAAAATCAGCTCGCTTTTTGCGCGTGCCTACGGCATTGCGTCGGAAAAGGAAATTCTGTATTCGGGTAATCTGATGATTGACAAATCAGCGCATAGGGTATATAAAGACAAAATGCCTGTAGAACTCAATGCAAAGGAATATGAACTTCTTTTGCTAATGGCAGAAAACCCCGGAAAGACGCTGGATAAGGACTTTTTGTTCAACAAAATCTGGGGTGCGGACTCGTTCAGCGAGAGCCAGACGCTGACTGTCCACATCAAGATGCTGCGCAATAAAATCGAAGAAAACCCCAGGAAACCGGAACGCATCAAGACCGTGTGGGGAGTGGGATACTGCTATGAGGAACTATAACAAACTGATGTTTCTGTCACTTCTGGTATATGTACTTTTTGCAGTTACCACCATGATGGGATTCAGGGGACAGCAGGATAAAAAAGGGCATTTATATAAGGTGGAAGTAAACCGAATTCTGGCTGAAATTGAACAAAAGCGAATTGGAAATATGGAAGGTCAGAATCATTCAACAGATAAAATGACAGAAGTGTCAGAAATATTGAAGCACATTGACCTGAGTACTTATCAGGAAATTCAGTCCGTCGCATACCTCCCCGCATCTGAGACGGACAAAGACACTATCCTGGACTTTTTCATCGGCATCAACGGAAAACAAAGTATGGTTTGTCCACTTTATACCACCGTTTTGCCCGCACAGGAACAGCTTGAGGGTTATCTCAGATTTGACTATCAGAGAGCTGCCCCTGTCGGACATTACCTTTTCCTGACCGAGGGGGCATTGCTCGTGATGGAATTGTTCCTGCTTGGCGTCTTGTTTTATCTGAAATACCATCTGATACAGCCTTTCCACAGGATGCAGGACATGACATACGAGCTGTCAAAGGGCAACTTGCAGGGCGATGTCAAGGCAGACAAAAACGGATATTTCGGAAAATTCCTGTGGGGACTGAGCGAGTTAAAGGACGCCCTGCGTGTGAGTCGCAAGCGGGAACTGGAGCTCCAGCGGGAGAAAAAGCTGCTCCTGCTTTCCCTGTCGCACGACATCAAGACGCCGCTCAACATGATTAAGCTGTACGCAAAGGCATTGGAGGACGGCATATACCCGACAGCCGGCGAGCGGGAAAAAGCATATCACCAGATTGGGGAGAAGGCAGTGCAGATTGAGAATTTTGTCGGGGAGATTATCCATGCGTCGAAGCAGGACATTGTGCGGATAGAAGTCGAGCAGGGTGTGTTTTACCTGAAAGATTTGGTGCAGTGGATGGAAGCCGTTTATGGGGAAAAGTGTGCGCTGCGCAAATGCGCGTTTACGGTCGGAGACTACCAGAACCGCATTTTTCAGGGGGATTTGAACCGTCTGATGGAAGTCTTTGAGAACCTTTTTGAGAATGCCTTCAAATATGGTGATGGCTGCCGGATACAGGTCTCCTTTTACGAGGAGGATTACTGCCAGCTGATTCGTGTGTTCAACACCGGTGAGCCGGTCTCGGAAAAAGAGTTTGTGCACCTGTTTGACAGCTTTTTCCGAGGGGAAAACACAAAAGGGCAGCAGGGAAACGGGCTTGGCCTTTATATCTGCCGCGAAATCATGCTGAAAATGAACGGTGAGATTTTTGCCGTGTGCGAGCCGGATGGGATGGCGTTTGTCGTCGTTCTGCCAATATAATGATACAGGCGGCAGAAAAACTTGCCGTGCGGATATGAAAATGATAAAAAGAGGGATTCATACAGAACCCTCTTTTTCATTTTGTCTGCAATCAGGTATCCGTGGTGTTTTGCGCAACCATGACCTGCATTGCGGCGAGAATGACCTGTAGCTGCTTATCCGTGCATTTATGGGCATAGTTGTTAATGTCCTGCAGAATTGGGCGGTTCTTTTCCGACACAAACAGCAGATTGTCCAGCGAGAGGTTGAGCACGTCGCACAGTTTGAAAAGCACTTCAATTGATGGCATACGGTGTTCGCTTTCCAGATGCTTAAAATGAATAGGCGAAATATCCACCATTTCTGCGACTTGTTCCTGGGTGAGATTCATATTGATGCGTGCAGTACGAATGGCATTGCCTAAAATTCCTTTTTCCATAATTACAATTCCTCCTTTGCCTCATAAATTAGCATATAGGTAATACAATTTGATTAAAACGTTCATAAAGGGATTACAAATTCTCAATAAGAGAACAAAAGTGTAATAAAATATTAAAAAGATGGAAAAAAATTAGTTCTCTATATGAGAATTTATGGAAATAAATAGCTGAAAAAATGGAGAATCCGGCAGTGGAAAAAATGGCAGATTCACCGAATATGGTAAGGAAATTAGCGCTTTTGGCGGCACATGTAAAAAATGTATCCAAAAAGTTTGATTGTATTCAGCAATAAAAAAAGGTTGCATTTTCTCTTTAAGGGAAATATAATATCTCTTAAAGAGAATTTATCTATAAATGGACAGGAGGACTTGGCTCGTGGATAAGACAGGAAAAAAGATGTCGGTCAAAAGCAGGGTGTACCATCTGGGACAGAGCTGGATTGTGGGTATCTTTCTTATTCGGCTGCCAAGTGGATCGGGGCAGCTATATCATTGTAAAGCTTGGAGAGGAATAGGCATTCTGGGAGGAAAGGTTGATGTTTGGAAGAATCAGAGGAAAGATGGCTGCAAGGCTGTCACAAAGGACGGAGCAGAACCATTTCGGGAGAATGCTCTCCCAGATTACAAAAGAACAGTTTGGGCTGGAAATCGGACCGTCGCTTCGTCCGTGTGCACCCAAAAGGGAGGGCTACCATGTTGAAATCGTAGACTGGGTAGGCAGACAGGAGCTTGTTGCGCGCTATGCTGCCATGGGGCTTGACACAAGCAGGATTGAGGAAGTGGACTATATCTGGGACGGACGTCCCTATTCTGAGGTGACGGGCAGGACAGACAGCTATGACTATATTATTGCATCACATGTGATTGAACATGTGCCGGATTTTGTCGGTTTTTTGCGGGACTGCTCCAAAATGCTGAAAATGGATGGCATCCTGTCGCTGGCTGTGCCGGATAAACGGTTTACGCTTGACCATTTCAGGATGGTGACGACGACACAGAAGGTGATAAATGATTTCCTGCAGGGCGAAAAATATGGTTCAGTGGGTGCGCTTACCGATTACTGGAACCATGTAGTCCGGAGAAACGGACTGACTTCGTGGTCGCGGGCGCGCGACAGGATATTAAAGAAGGAATATGAATTTGTGCATGACGCGGCGTTTAACCGCAAGGCTTTTGACGACTGTGCGGGCAAGGTGCAGACGGCGCATGATTTTCACCAGAATGTGTTTACGCCTGCCTCCTTCGAGCTTCTGGTTTATGAGCTGTGGGAGTACGGGCTGGTTGATTTGAAAATAGCCACACTGTATGACACGACGGCAGAGGAGTTCATCGTACAGATGCGCAAGGCAGAAAGCGGTCCGGTGTTAAGCGACAGGGAGCGCATGGACTTAATGCGCAGGGTATCGCGGGAAAACATCATACGATAATGGAAAGGAGAAACATATGAGAGGAAACAGTGAGGGGAAATTAAGGCAGGGAAAGAGCAGGATGTGGCGGACTGACGGCAGGAGAACAAATGACACGAGGAGGACTGGTATGATACGAAATGCGATTTGCTGTGTCATAATGGTGGCTCTGCTATTTGCACAGGCGTTGCCTGTCAACGCAATGACAGTGTATGAGAGTGACGGTATTTATCACGATGAGGGGTATATCTTTGTCGGTGAGAGCCATGCTGTCAAGTCGGCGATTGCGTTTGGAGATAAGGCATCGGTATTAGGAAACAGTCTTTTGCTGGGAAATGGGGAAACTCTTACATATGAGTTGCGCTGGGATGACAGCGTGGCGGTGACGCCGGAGGGTGACGCCAACACCTTTACAATGAAAGGAAATCTGTTTTTTGTATTTGAAGGAATTGCGTGGGGAACAGATGGGGCAATGCAAAGCAGCACCGATTACATTTACAGTGACGGAAAAGGAAAACAGGGGCGTGCAGTGCAGAAAATTCATGAAATTATTGACAAAAATCCCAATATTGCGCACTGGAATATCATATCCATGCATGGTGCGTCGGCGGCAGGAAAGGGAAAGGCGGCTGCGGACAGCTGTGCGTCGTCATACAAGAACTGGGTGGCGTATGAATTTCCGCAGGCGGACTGTTACTTTTTGTCCGTGGCTACCATGATAAAATATTACAGGCGCATTCCGGACAAGAAGGTGTACAACAATACACTGGCGGCAGCATTTCCGGACGCCTTTTTGGACTATACGGATTTTTATGAGGAAAGAAATCCGGACAGGCTGGTTGACACGAATCACTGGGATGATGCGACTTACATTGACCTGCTCACGGATGTCATTCTGCAAATAGGACAGAGGCGGGTGTCACAGGATACCATCACACAGATGCAGGAGATACTTTATACAAATGACACATGTGTCATTTATTCGGAGCCGTCACTGGAGAGCACCATTATTCTCCCTGCCTGTGAGAAAGGGATTCCGATACTGGTAACTGGCAGGACGGGTAATGGATTTTACCAGATTAGCCTTGGGGGAGGCGTTTATTATATACTGGAAACAGGACTGACGGCGGATATTGGTGAATAAAAGGATAGCTTTGGAAAACGGAGGATAATTATGAGAAAATTAAACAAAAAGGGACTGTTAATCATGGCGGCAGTCATGGCGGCAAGTATGGTGGCTGTGTCAGGGTGCGGCGCATCAAAGGAGCCGGTGTCCGTTGCCGAATCACAACCGGCAATGCAGACTTTGGCAGCTGCGTCAGAGGAGTCTGCACCAGAGTCCGCACCTGGGACGGAAACCGAAACGGAGACAGAAACGGCGCCGGAAACCATAACGGAGACAGAAACAGAAATAAAAACAGAAATAGAAACGAATACACAGACAGCAAAAGAGACGGAGGTAGAAACGAAGGAAGAGCGTGAGTCTTCCGAACAGGCAGAGCCAGTGGCGGAAGGCTCTGTGTCCGCGGGGGATTATGCGGTCACAATCGGCGGCCTGATGATTCCGATAGGGGATGATATGAGAAATTATGCCGGGCTTCTTGGCGAACCGGATGCGTACAGCGCGGCAAGGAGCTGCACAGAGGATGGGGATGACAAGGTCTATACTTATGGCGGGACGACAATATACACATATATTACAAACGGCGCGGATATCATTTCACTGATTGAGATTACAGGTGGTGACTATCTTTCCTCCGGAATCCATATTGGCAGCACGAAGGAAGAAGTCATTGCGGCATACGGAAGCGCATACATAGAAGAAGGGACAGAATTGCTTTATGAGATGGGGGGTAAGACAATCGGCTTGCAGATGACGGACAACAAAGTATCCTTCATGGAACTATTCGGGCAGTAAGGAGAGGGAAAAATGGTATTCAGTTCCTGTATCTTTTTGTTTTTCTTTTTGCCAGTTGTTTACCTTGCCTATTGCATTTGTCCGAATTTAAGGGTGAAAAATGCGCTGCTGATTACGGCAAGCCTGTTTTTTTATGCGTTTGGCGAGCCTGTATATATTTTTTTGATGATTGGCTCGATACTGGCAAACTACTGTCTGGCAAGGCTGATTGCAGCATCGGAAAAATGGTCAAAGGCAGCGCTTTGTGTGACGGTAGTATTCAATATTGGGATGCTTGTGGTATTCAAATACAGTGCACTGCTAATCGGGACGGCTGCAGGCATGCTCCGCCGGACTGTCACGATTCCGCAGCTTGCACTTCCCATAGGGATTTCGTTTTATACGTTCCAGGCGCTTTCCTACTGCATTGACGTTTATAGGGACAAAGCTTTGGTGCAGAAAAACGTATGGAAGCTGATGCTGTACATTTCCTTTTTCCCGCAGCTGATTGCAGGACCAATTGTAAAATATCATGATATTTCCGTGCAGCTTTCTGCCAGATGTGTTACAATAGAAGACACTGCCCGGGGCATCCAGCGTTTCATTACCGGTCTTGCCAAAAAGCTGTTGCTTGCAAACACCATGGCTTATATGGTGGACACCTTGTACACGACACAGCTTGACTTTATGCTCACGGCATGGATGGCGGCAGTCTGCTATGTGTTCCAGATTTATTATGATTTCAGTGGTTATTCTGATATGGCAATCGGGCTTGGGCGGATGTTCGGATTTGCCTTTCAGGAAAATTTCCGTTATCCGTATATTTCTGGAAGCATACAGGAATTCTGGCGCAGATGGCACATTTCACTGTCCACATGGTTTAAGGAGTACCTTTATATCCCGCTTGGCGGAAACCGTAAGGGTGAAGTGAGGACGATGGGAAACAAGCTGATTGTGTTTATGGCGACAGGGATATGGCATGGTGCAAGCTGGACGTTTCTGGTATGGGGGTTGTTTCACGGACTGTTCATAACACTTGAGTACAGGAATCTGATTCCGCTGAAAAACAAGGTGTTTGCACATGTCTATACGATGCTTGTGGTTGTCTGCGGCTTTGTGATTTTCCGCGCGGATACCATCGGGCAGGCGGTGCATATACTTGCATCGATGTTTACGGGGGTGCATGTAGACGCAATAGAGCGTATGCTGGCGGCAAGGCTTCTGACACCATACAATATCGTCTGTCTGGTGGCTGCGGTTGTTTTTTGTGCGCCAGTTTCCGAATGGGTCAAAGGGCGCGTAAGGCATCCGGCAGTCCGGTATGCGGTATCGCTGGCATTGCTGGCATTATGCATACTGAACCTTGCGTCGAGCAGCTATAATCCGTTTATTTATTTTCGGTTTTGAATATGGTCAATGTTATACCGGCGGTCGAAAAGACTGACCGCTCAGTATAATGTGATGCACACAGCCGCATAAGGAAATATGCCGCTTCGCGGCTGCGGCTGTCGTGCGTATAAATGTGAAAGGAAGGAATGTATGAGAAAAATTAAGAACAAGAAATTCGTGGTGGTATGTACGGCAGTTCTGGCAGCAATGGCAGTGATGTCCATGCGTGCAGCGTCCGGAAGGAGCACCCCGGGGACGGTGACGGAAGTCCGGATGGATTATGCGGCGGTGGAAAATATTGTTCCGGTGACGATGCTTGAGCTGACGGCGGGGGAGGAGCGGCTGCAGCCATCCGCGCAGCTGACGACCCCGGTTGCAAATATGTACCGCAGTGAGCTGACAAACGAGTGGATTGATGCCAGTCTTGCAATGCAGCGTCCGGTTGCGATTATGGTGGACAACGAGTCAAAAGCGCTTCCGCACTATGGGCTTACAGAGGCGGACGTGGTGTATGAGATGATGAACAGTACGGCAAACGGGAGGATTACCCGCCTGATGGCGATTGTCAAGGACTGGGATAAAATTACCCGGTTTGGCAGTATCCGCAGCACCAGGCCGACCAATGTCATGCTTGCGGCAGAATGGAATGCCGTCCTGTGCCATGACGGGGGGCCATTCTATATCAATGACTGGATTGCAAAAGACTACTCTGCCAATTTAAGCGGCGGTTTTTCGCGCATTAAAAATGGAAAGCCGCGCGAGTTTACAGAGTACATCTGTACAGGCGAGCTGAGCCGGAGAATGCAGGGCGCCGGGTATTCCAGGGAGTACAATGCGTTTTATCCCGGAAAGCACTTTACATTTTCGGAGGTGGAAATAGACCTGACAGGAAGGGCAGGGGCAGTAAACTGTACGCAGATAGACTTGCCGTTCCCGCATAACCAGTCGAAGCTTGTGTACAATGCGGTGACAAAGACATATGATTACTATGAATACGGAAAGGCGCACACAGACCCGCAGCATAACAATGCGCAGCTTACGTTTAAAAATCTGCTGATACAGGACACGACCTTCACACAGCTCGACAAGAACGGATATATGATTTACAATGCGATTGACACTGGACGCGCCGGATATTACATCACAAACGGCAAGGCGGTTGCCGTGACATGGGCAAAGACAGGGGAAAATACGCCGACTGTCTATTATG
Source organism: Lachnospiraceae bacterium UBA7205 (assembly GCA_002490665.1). Classification (GTDB taxonomy): domain Bacteria; phylum Bacillota; class Clostridia; order Lachnospirales; family Lachnospiraceae; genus COE1. Next base: position 17,191 of record DKUL01000059.1, read on the forward strand.
ATGTCATGACAGGAAAGCCAATTGAAATCAACACCGGAAAAACATATATTGCGCTTGTGCCCTCGGATTCGTTTGCCAATATTGTCATCCGATGACGAAGACGCTTTATGAAACGACAAAAGGGGTGCAGTCAAACTTGAAAAACGGACATGGAATGACAAATGAAATACCGGAAGGAACCATGAAATATCTGACATGGATTTACGTATCCGCATTTTTCATATTATGTATGATACCCTCTGTGGGAATGCTGTTTTATAGTGCGGAGCTTTCAGAGAACAGGTCTTTGTCAGAAAAGCCCCGGTTCTTTACAGAAACAGGGACTTTGAATGCGCGGTATTTTGATGAGCTGCAGACTTATATTTCGGAGCACTTTGCATTTCGCGGAGAGCTTGTCGAGGCAGACAGCAGGATAAAATATGAGCTGTTCCATACGCCTTGTGACAATCAGGTTGTGATAGGAAAGGATGGCTGGCTTTTTTTCGGGGAGACGCTTGCAGACTATGCGGGTGTCACCCTGACAGGGGCAGAGCTGGATGGTATTGCGCAGAAGCTTGCCGAGGTGCGCGATTATGTCCGTAGTCAGGGAAAAGAACCGCTTTTTGTCATTGTCCCCAATAAAAACAGTATTTATGGGGAGTATATGCCGAAGCGTTTTGGCAGCGTCGCCCAGGTTCGGAATCTGACACTGCTGCAGGAGCGCATGGATGCCCGGAACATACCTTACGTGGATGCGTACCGGATTCTGTTGGCAAACAAAGAGAAGGGCGCGCTCTATCTGCATGAGGATACGCATTGGAACAATACAGGGGCAAGGCTTATCCTCAATGGGATTTATGCGGCATACAGCATTCCTGAAAGATATGACCTTTCAGGATATACGTTAGAGGAAAGTCATGAACCGGATCTGTACAAAATGTTGTTCCCGGCGACGCAGCATTATGAGCAGCAGCGCATCTATGATGATGGGAGAACCTATAAATATGTAGGCAGACTGCACAGCCTGGACGATATGACGATACGGACATCGTCAGGCGATGGCAGCGGAAAGGCAGTTCTTGTATACCGTGACAGCTTTGGAAGGGCGATGATACCATATATGGCAGCATCGTTTGACAAGGCAGTATTTAACCGTTCCACGCCCTACAACCTCAGCCTTGTGGGGCAGACGGAATGCGATTATGTGCTTTTTGAGATTGTGGAACGCAATCTTGGTGATTTGGGTCGGATTGAAGTTCCTTAAGGAATGCCTGAAAGACGCGGGACATAAAATATATTCGCAAAAACTGTAAAAATGCATATGATATCATAAAAAGCGAGGAAATCGAAAAATGGATTATTATAGTGCATTTCCTTTTTATATGGGCTATCAGGGCTATGGTCAGTGGGGACAGCCCGGAGTCGTGCCCGAGGACAGAATACTTGAGGACCTTGAGTATCTGCAGCAGATGTATCCTACATACGCGAGGAAATATCAGGGTGTGATAAGCAGCGTCGTTGATAAGATGGACTATGACGGAAGCTTTATCTATGACCAGTATCCCGACAAACTGACATTACAGCGCATGATCGCGAGCGTCATGGCAGTCATAAGGACGAATGAGCAAAATGTGTCTAACCACAATACAGCGCCAGTGACCGGAACAATGGCGGAAAACCCAATGCTGCCGGTGATGGAGGCAGATGTCATGGGCAGCAATGTCACGGATAAAACGTTGACAGAAAACGCCCCATGGAACGAGAAGGAGCCATGGATAAGGGAGCTTGTGACCGTCCTCATGTACTACGAGATTTTGACGCGGCGCAGGAAGAAAAACAGGCAGTGGTACAATGGCATAGGTGGAAACGGACATTATCAGATTTGATAAAAAAAGTATGAATTTCATTGACTTATCGGTAGATAAGAGGTTATAATAATAACGTCGTGCAGCCGGGGCGCTAGCGGTGCCTTGTACCCACAATCCGCTATAGTGGGGGTGATAAACGGCGGAGGGTCTGCGTTTGTGCAGCTGCCCTTTATAAGTGGCGTTGAAGTTTGGGTCTCACGCAATATGTGCCGTTGAACCGTGTCAGGACAGGAATGTAGCAGCACTAAGGCGGATTTCGTATGTGCCGTGAGGGTGCCTGGCGGAGTTAACTGTAGAGGTAACGTACATGGGCATAGGATTCGAAGCCGTTTGCACGATATAAAAATATTCTTTGGAATGAGAAATAAGAAAGAGGCATACTGACACATCATGTCGTAATATATCATAGTGTGCGCAAGGGGAGAAAATATGAAAAGAAACAATGTGAAGAATAAAGGGATTGCCCTGCTTCTGGTCATTACGCTGGCTGCCGCTTCCATGTCGGGCTGCGGTGAGAAAAAAACGGAGCCGGCGCCAGAGATTAACTTTAACGATATTACCGGAAATTCCGGGGATAACGCAGATAATCCGCAGGAGGAAAATTCCGGGGCGGTGGAGTCATCTGTAGAACAGGAGCCTGTGGAGGAGACGCGGGAAGGCATGTACCGCAGTGAGATAACGAACGAATGGATAGACGAAAGCCTGAAGAACCAGCGCCCGGTTGCGATTATGGTCGACAATGAGAAAACGGCGCTTCCGCACTATGGGCTGACAGAAGCCGATGTGGTCTATGAGATTATGAACAGCACGGCAAACGGCAGGATTACACGTCTTATGGCGATTGTAAAGGACTGGGGGAAAATCCAGCAGTTTGGCAGTGTCCGGAGCACCAGACCCACGAACATCATGCTTGCGGCTGAGTGGAATGCAGTGCTCTGCCATGACGGCGGGCCGTTCTATATTGATGAGTGGATTGCAAAAAAATATTCAGCAAATTTCAGCGGCGGTTTTACGCGTGTCAAAAATGGAAAAGCATATGAGTTTACAGAGTATGTCTGTGCGGGAGACCTTGACAAAAAATTCAGCGCATCCAAATATTCCACAGAGTACAATGAATATTATCCGGGACAGCATTATGTGTTCTCTGATACAGAGATAGACTTGTCTTCCGTCGGCGATACAATGGACTGTACGGAGATAGAGCTTCCGTTCCCGCATAATGGCTCCAGGCTGCAGTACAATGAGTCCACAGGCACCTATGACTATTATGAGTACGGAAAGGCGCATACCGACCCGCAGCATGGAGATGCGCAGCTTACTTTTAAAAATCTGCTGATACAGAACACGACATTTTCGCAGCTTGACCCGAACGGATACCTAGTCTACAATGCCATTGATTCGCAGCGTGACGCATATTATATCACGAATGGTAAGGCAATCGAGGTAACATGGATTAAGCCCAATGAGAGCGACCCCACAATCTATCTCAACAAGCAGACAGGCGAGCAGATAGAAATGAACACTGGAAAAACATACGTTGCACTTGTTCCGTCGGACACATGGGGCGATGTGGTAATGAAATAAATAGGAAACAAAAAGGGAATATGTATTACACATATTCCTTTTTTGTTATTTTGGCTAAAAACCAGTAACGAAATTTTACGAAATTTCCAATGGAATTTTTTGCCTGAACAGGATATAATGAAGACATCAATAAAATTGCATGGAGGGAATCGAATGAGAAGGAACAGATTTACCAAAACGCCGATGGCATTCCTGATGGCGGCTTTAATGCTGTTTATGACAATGGTGTCAGTATTGATGCCTGGCCTGACAGCGGAGGCGGCAGGCAGGACGCTGATTGTCCATTACGGCGGCCGCGCGGATAACAGCTATGACGGGTGGAACCTGTGGATATGGGAAGAAGGCAGGGAAGGCCAGCAGGTGGATTTTACAGATGAGGACAGTTTTGGCAAGGTTGCCGTGTACCAGACAAACAGAAAACCCGGCAGTATCGGGTTTATTGTGCGGCTGAACCAGTGGGAGGACAAGGATATGGGCGACGACCGCTTTGTCACAATGGACGGGGACACGGTAGAGATCTGGGTGACAAGCGGGGAGGCAGCGTTCTCCACGGAGGCGCCGGAGGGGGCACAAGCATATGACATTGCCGCGCTCGAGGAAGCGCGCCTGAATGTTTACAATGAGGATGGCGCGACAAAGCTGAATGTGCACTATTATAATTTTGACAGGAAATACAGCGCCGACACGGTAGAGGCATATGCGTGGGCAGGCAGTGAAGTCGGCGGAAGCTATCCGCTCACTGAAACGGATGACTTCGGGGCGCTGTTTCAGGTCGGCCTGCTGCCAAAGGAAGGTGTCAGGACGGCAGGTGTGAAGGTGATACAGGGAGAAAACGCCGACACTGCACTGGAATATGAGGTTGACCTGACAAAGGCATCAAGTGAAATAATTGATGTATACATAGTGGAAGGAAATCCCACTTTATGGTATAATGTGGATGAGGTTGTTTATAATCCTGTGATAGCAGAGGCATATTTTTCAGGGACATCAAGCAAGGAGATATATGCGACATTATCACGTCCGTCAGACAATCTGGCATCAAAAATGCAGCTGACAGACAGTGATGGCACAGCGTACACTGTCGTCTCGGCAGACAGCGAGGATGGCAGGAACATTTTAGTGACGGTAGAGGAGGAATTGGAATTGTCAAAAACGTATAATCTTTCCATGGAGGGATATGAGGGAGCAACAGTATCCATGAACAAGATTCTCGGTTCCGAATTTTTTGATGATGCGATGGCATATGACGGAAATGACCTTGGAGCCACGTACACAAAGGAAAAGACAGGGTTTAAGGTCTGGGCGCCGACAGCGTCGGAGGTTTCGCTGAACCTGTATGAGCAGGGAGACGGGGATAATCTCACGGAGACGGTTCCCATGACACAGGGAGACAAAGGTGTATGGTTCTGCGAAAAACAGGGCGATTTAAACGGTGTTTACTACACGTATTCCATTAAAATTGGCAGCAAGACAAATGAGGCAGCAGACCTTTACGCAAGGGCGACAGGCGTAAACGGCGACAGGGGAATGGTCGTGGATTTGAGCGCTACCAATCCGGAAGGCTTTGAGAACGATGTGAGACCGGCATTTGAAAATCCGACGGATGCAGTGATTTATGAGCTTCATGTCAGGGATTTGTCATCAGACGCTTCATCCGGCATCAGCAATACGGGCAAGTTCCTTGGGCTGACGGAGACTGGCACGAAAAATGCGGACGGGCTTGCGACAGGGATTGACCACATCAAGGAGCTGGGTGTGACGCATGTACAGATACTGCCGAGTTACGACTATGCGACAGTGGATGAGACAAAGCTCGACACACCGCAGTTTAACTGGGGCTACGACCCGAAAAATTATAATGTGCCCGAGGGCTCCTACAGTACGGACCCATACCACGGCGAGGTTCGCATCAACGAGATGAAACAGATGGTGCAGGCACTGCATGCAAACGGGCTTCGTGTCAATATGGATGTCGTATACAACCATACATTCAACATAGAAGGCTCATGGTTCCAGAAGACCGTGCCTGACTATTTTTACAGGAAAGTCGGGGAAAAATATTCGAATGCGTCCGGATGCGGAAATGAGACGGCTTCCGACCGGGCGATGGTACGCAAGTATATTGTCGATTCGGTAACATACTGGGCGAAAGAGTACCATATTGACGGATTCCGCTTTGACCTGATGGCAGTGCATGACATTGAGACGATGAACGCGGTTCGTGCAGCGCTCGACGAGATAGACCCGTCAATCATGGTCTATGGTGAGGGATGGACAGGTGGTGACTGTGCGATACCCTCCGCACAGCAGGCTTTAAAGGCAAACATGGCAAAGATAGACCGGGTTGGCGCGTTCAGTGATGATATCAGGGATGGCATTAAGGGAAGCGTGTTTGACTCGGAGGATAAAGGATTTATAAGCGGCAAGGATGGAATGGAGGAGAGTGTCAAGTTCGGTATTGTCGGAGCGACACCGCACCCGCAGGTCATGACCTTCAAGAATGACAAGGGCAGCAAGAGCTGGGCAGCACAGCCGGGGCAGAGCATTAACTATGTTTCATGCCACGACAATCTGACGTTCTGGGATAAGCTTGCTATATCAAATGCAGATGACAGCGAAGAAACCAGGATTAAGATGAACAAGCTTGGAAGCACAATTATCCTGACTTCACAGGGCGTTCCGTTCTTCCAGGCGGGTGAGGAAATGCTCAGAAGCAAGCCATCCGCAACGGTGGAAGGCGGTTTTGACGAGAACAGCTACACCTCTCCGGATTCCACCAACAGCATCAAGTGGGCAAACAAGGCGAATGTGATGGATACCTATGAGTATTATAAGGGACTGATTGCATTCCGCAAGGCACATAGCGCGCTCCGCATGACAACAGCGGCGGATATCCAGAACAACCTGATGTTTATGAGCGGACTGGATGCGAATGTCATCGGGTATACTATTTCAAACAATGCCAATGGCGATACGGCTGCGAAGATTACCGTGATTTTCAACGCAAACGAGAATCCGGTCGATGTGAAGCTGCCGGCAGGCGCATGGGAAATCTGTGTCAATGACACGACGGCAGGCACGGCGTCCGTGGGCACGGCAGAGGGTACGGTTACCGTGGCAGGCATATCGGCGATGGTGCTTGTGCAGGGAGATGACACAATCGTGAAAGCGCAAGCTCCGGCGGAACGTGAAACGGAGACAGGTGTCACGGAAGCCAGCGCGGACAGCCAGCAGACAGGGAAGACTTCTTCCAAGGCACCGGTAGTTGTCGGTGTTGTGGCTGTCGCAGCGGCAGTGGCGGCGGCACTGGGAATCTTTTTTAAGAAGCGTAAAAAATAATTGATGTACGTGCACAAGGACGGCAGTCAGACAGGGATGGGACTGCCGTCCTTTTTATGCGCAGCCCCATGCAGAGGAAAAGTGCCGCAGAAGCGGCGCATGGGGCGCGCGGCGAGTAGGCCATTCCCCTGCTCGATTGCACATGGGCATCCAAATGAAATATGTCAGCAGGCTGACGGACACCGAAAGGTTTTCCACTGCTCGACCGTTTTAAATGTGTACACATGGTATGAATTGTGCTAAGATAACAGTAACATATGAAAAGTGAGGTTTTGCAATGCGGTATGATGTGATTATAATAGGAGCGGGACCAGGCGGGATTTTTTCCGCATATGAGATGGTTCGCATCAGGGAGAATTTGAAGATAGCAGTCTTTGAGTCCGGTCATGCGCTGGATAAGCGGCACTGCCCGATTGACGGCGATAAGGTAAAAAGCTGTATCGGGTGTAAAAGCTGCTCGATTATGAGCGGTTTTGGGGGCGCCGGTGCCTTTTCGGACGGAAAGTACAATATTACAAATGATTTTGGCGGGACTTTGTTTGAGTATATCGGCAAGGCGAAGGCAATCGAGCTGATGGAGTATGTGGACGCGATTAATATGCAATATGGCGGTGAGGGGACAAAAATGTACACGACGGCAGGGACGCATTTAAAAAAGCTCTGTCTGCAAAATAAACTCAACCTCCTCGACGCGTCCGTCCGTCACCTCGGAACGGACATTAATTATGTCGTGCTTGAAAACCTGTACGCGGAGATGAAGAACAAGATTGATTTTTACTTTGACACGCCGGTAACGGACATCGAGGTGATTGACGGCGGGTATCGTGTGAACTGTAAGGACGGCAGTTATGAATGTGACAAGTGTGTCATTTCTGTTGGCAGGAGCGGCAGCAAGTGGATGGAGCGCATCTGCGGGAAGCTTGGGATTCCGACAAAGTCAAACCGCGTGGACATTGGCGTGCGGGTGGAGCTTCCGGCGGTCATTTTTTCACACCTTACCGATGAACTGTATGAGAGCAAGATTGTGTACCGCACGGAAAAATTTGAGGACAGGGTGCGGACGTTCTGCATGAATCCAAGGGGGATTGTGGTAAACGAAAATACAAATGGCATTGTCACGGTCAATGGGCACAGCTATGAGGGCGCCGAGAAACAGACACAGAACACGAACTTTGCGCTTCTGGTGGCGAAGCATTTTTCAGAGCCGTTTAAGGACAGCAACGGATACGGCGAGAGCATCGCCAGACTTTCCAACATGCTTGGCGGAGGCGTCATCGTGCAGCGTTTTGGTGACCTGGTGCGCGGCAGGCGCAGCAACGCAAAGCGCATCGAGGAGGGGCTGGTGGCACCCACGCTTGCGGCGACGCCCGGCGATTTGAGCCTTGTGCTGCCAAAGCGTATTCTTGACGGCATTATTGAGATGATTTATGCGCTGGACAAGATTGCCCCAGGAACGGCGAATGACGATACACTCCTGTATGGGGTGGAGGTCAAGTTTTACAACATGGAGGTTGCCATTGACGGGAATCTTGAGACAAAATATAAGGGGCTGTATGTGATTGGTGACGGGAGCGGGGTGACGCATTCGCTGTCCCATGCCTCCGCCAGCGGTGTGTATGTCGCAAGGGCAGCATTCAATAGATAGTAGTAAGAATCCGGAAAATGCGGTGTGGCATTCTCCGGATTTTTTCGTTCATGTATCTTTATTTTTTCAAAAAGGATAGATTGGAGCGTGTTTGAAATAAACAACATAAAATATACTTTGCTTTAAAATATACCTTGACAGATGAGGTATATTTCTATATATTGTATATTAGAAAAATAAATACTATATGATAAATACTATAGTATCGCAGAAAGGAGGGGGAACGATGTCCATTACATCAGACATTCTCAGGGGGCACACAGAGGCAATCATTCTATCGAGTCTTCTGGAGCAGGACAGCTATGGCTACCAGATTAACAAGGACATTATGAGAAAGACAAACAATACCTATGAGCTGAAGGAAGCGACGCTTTACTCCGCTTTCCGGCGGCTTGAGCAGGCGGGGAGTATCCGGACTTACTGGGGTGATGAGACAGTCGGCGCCAGACGCAGGTATTATGCCATAACGGATGAGGGCAGAAAAGCCTATCAGGGGTATAAGCAGGAATGGCAGGAAGCAAAGGAAATCATTGACCAGCTGTTAAAATAAATATTGCGATGATATTTTGAGGAGGAGAGAATGATGAAAGAGAAAATCAGGCAGCATTTTAATATGATATTTGCCGATGCGCCCAAGACAAGGAGGGCGATTGACTTAAAGGAGGAAATGACGCAGAGCGCAATGGATAAGTTTGATGACATGGTGGCGGACGGCTATTCCGAGGCGGACGCGTATGAGAATGTCATTCATTCCATTGGTGACGTGACGGAGCTTTTCCCGGCGGTGGAGGAGAGAAACCAGCTTGTATTATCGGAAAAGGATAGAAAGAAAAAGGCGCTTCTGACATCCATTGCAGTGGGAATCTATATTTTTGCAGGCGCAGTATTTTTTTACTTTGGAGCGGATGGTGGTAATCCGGAATTTGGGATGGTTCTTACAATCCTGCTCTGTATTGTTCCGACGGTGATGCTTGTGTATGCCTCTAATATGTACCCGGATTACCATCAGAAGGAGGAGCCGGACATGGTGGAGCTGTACAAGGCGGCGAAGTACAGCTCCAATAAAGCGCGGGCTGTCCGCAAAAGCATCAACTCCATTATATGGAGCGTGACGCTGGTGCTTTATTTTGTCATCAGCTTTATAAGCTACCGGTGGCAAGTGACGTGGATTATCTTTCTGATTGCCTTTTGCCTGCAGGCAATTGTGAAGCTTGTCTTTGAACTGCGCGCGGATGAAATGACATTTATTGACACGGTGAAGAAATAGTGAATAAGCCTTGGAAATGGAAAGGGATAACGGAGTATGAGAAAATTAAAAATTACGGCGCTTGTGCTGCTCTGCATTGTCACGGCGGGGCTGTGCGGGATATTTGCATACGGCATGGCAGGGAATGACATTTATGGGATTGGCTATGGCGGCGGATGGAATGGCAATGGGTTTGCAGATGCATATGGCAGCCCGCAGCTGGTACTGGAAAAGGAAGTTTCGCTTGACGGGATTGACAGTATTTCTATACAATATAATATGAACAACAATGACATTTATCTCTATGAGAGTGAGAATGAAAAACTGACGGTTAAGGAATACAGCGAGCTTGACCTTGCGGAGGATATGCTTTCCACCGTGACGGTGAAAGGCAGCAGCATTGAAGTGCGGGGAAAAAGGCGGGATGGCAGGAGTTACCAGATTCAGGTTGGCATGTTTGGCGTGAGGACGGCAGCTGGCTACACGGAAATCGGTCTGCCGTCTTCCTACAAGGGAAAGCTTGCGCTTTCCACGGTGAGCGGGGATATTACCTCCCAGATGGATATTGTTCTGGAAAAGGATTTTATGGCATCAACGAGCAGCGGTGATGTGGATGTGCCGCTTATCACGGCGGAAAATGTGACAGTGGAATGTACCAGCGGTGATGTCAAGATTGAAACCATCTGTGCGGGAGACGGCAGTGCCGCAGGGGAAGTCCATATCGTGACGTCAAGCGGCGATATTGACGGAAAGCAGTTTTCTGGTGATGTGCGTCTGAAAAGCACGAGCGGGGATATTGAAGTAAACCAGTTTGCGGGAGATGCGGATATCGAAAGCAGTAGTGGGTATGTTGAGGCTGAGGTAATTTCAGGAGAGGCACAGATCGCAACGACAAGCGGAAATATCAAAATCGGGCAGATTGATGGGACTGCCGCGCTGCGGACGAGCAGCGGCGATGTCGCGGTATACGACGGAAATGGTGGACGGACGGTGAGGACGACCTCAGGCGATGTCACGCTCAATGGTGTGGAGGGCGTGTGGGACCTTGAAACATCCAGCGGGGGCGTGGAGCTGGACGCTGCAAAGGGCAGCGGCAGAATTGCGACGACAAGCGGAGACATTCGTCTGGAAATCGGGGATATTACCGGAAATCTGGATATTCAGAGCAGCAGCGGTTATGCGGAAATCAGGATGTCGCCGGACAATGCATTTGACTTTAAGGCATCGACAAGCAGCGGTGACATTGACACATTTTTTGACGACAGCCTGAGCTTCTCCAAGAAGGGAAATGAAGCGCACGGAACTTATGGGGAAAACCGTGAAAACCGCGATATCAGTATCCGGACAACGAGCGGAAACATCAGGATAACAAAATAATGGGAGAACAACTATGTTAAAAGGAAAAACAGTATTGCTGGGCGTGTGCAGCAGCATTGCGGCATATAAGGCGGCGAACCTCGCGAGCCTTCTGGTCAAACAGCACGCGGCGGTGCAGGTCGTGATGACCGGAAATGCCACGAACTTTATCAATCCCATCACGTTTGAGACATTGACAGGCAGGAAGTGCCTGGTCGACACGTTTGACCGGAATTTCCAATATGAGGTGGAGCATATCGCGCTGGCAAAGGAGGCGGATGTTGTCCTTGTCGCGCCTGCCACGGCAAATGTGATGGCAAAATTTGCGCATGGGCTTGCGGATGACATGCTGACGACAACGGTGCTTGCCTGCACCTGCCGAAAGATTGTCGCGCCTGCCATGAACACCGCGATGTACGAGAATCCGATTACGCAGGATAATATCAAAACGCTGGAAAAGTACGGCTTTGAGGTTGTGGAACCCGCTGTCGGCATGCTTGCATGCAAGGATGTGGGGCGCGGAAAATTTCCGGATGAAAGCCTGCTGGTAGAACATGTCCTCCGTGCGGCTGCCTTGAAAAAGGATATGAAAGGGAAAAAAGTTCTCGTCACGGCGGGAGCGACGCAGGAGGCAATCGACCCGGTCCGGTATATCACGAACCATTCCACAGGAAAGATGGGGTATGCGCTTGCCCGCATGGCAATGCTGCGGGGGGCAGAAGTGACACTTGTGTCAGGTCAGGGCGCGCTGACACCGCCGCCGTTTGTGGAGTTTGTCCCGGTAAGGAGTGCAAGGGATATGTTTGATGCCGTGACGGCGAGGAGCGATGCGCAGGATATCATCATCAAGGCTGCGGCGGTTGCTGATTACAGACCGTCATCGGTCGCCACGGAGAAGCTGAAAAAGAGCGATGACGAGCTGAATATCGCATTGGAGCGGACGGAGGATATTTTGCAGTATCTGGGCACACACAAAAAACAGGGACAGCTGCTTTGTGGTTTTGCCATGGAAACGATGGACATGGAGGAAAATGCCAGAAGAAAGCTTGAGAAGAAGAACCTTGATTTGATAGCGGCGAACAATCTGAAGGTTGCGGGTGCCGGTTTTGGAACTGACACAAATGTCGTTACGCTGATAGCAAAGGATGGTACGCGGCAGCTGGGGCTCATGAGCAAGGAGGCTGTGGCGATGGAAATTCTGGATACGCTGACGCAATTTCCTATTTCGAAAAAGGAATGAATTATTTTGTGAAATTGTGCTTTATCCAGAGTGGAACTTGTGTTATAATCAATACCGTGGTCTTAGACGAATGAAACTATGATTGCCTGTGCACGGTGTACAAGGCATTTGGAGAAAGGATTTAGGTATTGGTATGTACATAGTATGTTTGGATTTGGAAGGTGTTCTTGTTCCGGAGATTTGGATTGCTTTTGCGGAGGCAAGCGGTATTCCCGAGCTGAAGAGGACGACACGTGATGAACCGGATTATGACAAGCTCATGAAATGGAGACTTGGCATCCTTAAGGAGCATGGTCTCGGGCTTAAGGAAATACAGGAGACGATTGCAAAGATTGACCCGATACCAGGGGCGAAGGAATTTCTGGATGAGCTGCGCGCCATGACACAGGTTATTATAATCAGCGACACGTTTTCGCAGTTTGCCACGCCGCTGATGAAAAAGCTTGGATGGCCGACCATCTTCTGCAATTCCCTCAAGGTTGCCGAAAATGGTGAAATAACGGGATTTCAGATGCGCTGCGAGCAGTCTAAGCTCACCACGGTAAAGGCATTGCAGTCCATTGGGTATGAGACCATCGCAAGCGGGGACAGTTACAATGACCTCGGCATGATAAAGGCGAGTAAAGCAGGATTCCTGTTTAAGAGTACGGACAAAATCAAGGCAGACAATCCTGACCTGGAAGCCTTTGAGACATATGATGAGCTGATGGCGGCAATCAAAAAGGTGATAGCATAGGAAATATTTAAAAAGGGCGAAATTTTTCGCCCTTTTCGCACCAGGGGAACCACTATCAAAAAGTACTCGCCAGGAGGATAAGAGGTATTTACCGGAAAAGATAAGAAATTTAATTGCGGGAGAGAAATTCGAAACGGATAGCATTGGCATGTCGGAGGTATCTGTTTTAATCTGCGAAGATAAAATTGTAAAGGTGCAGGAATATAATGAAGAATCTGAAAATGAATACCGGATGATGCAGTACTTGCAGGGCAGACTTCCAGTTCCTTTTATACATGCTTATGAGGTATCAAATGATAAATCGTATCTGCTGATGGGTAAATGTAAAGGGGAGATGTCATGTGCCCCTGAATATATGCAAAATCCGCGCGTGCTGTGCAGACTTCTTGCAGACGGCTTGAAAAGGCTTTGGAGCATAGATATTTCAGACTGTCCGTCTAATCAGAGCCTTCCTTATAAGCTTGCGCAGGCAGCGTATAATATTGAAAACGGACTGGTCGATTTGGATAACGTAGAACCTGATACGTTTGGCGAAAATGGTTTTAAAAATCCTGCGGAGTTGTTGCAGTGGCTGCGTGAAAACAGACCGGACGAGGAGCTGGTTTTATCGCATGGCGATTACTGCCTGCCAAATATATTCGGTGTTCATGACAAAGTGTCCGGTTTGATTGATTTGGGCAAGACAGGCATTGCCGATAAATGGTGCGACATAGCGATATGCTACAGAAGCCTGTCCCATAACTACAGCGGTAGGTACCAGAAAAACATTACATTTACAGGCTATGATGAATCCCTGTTTTTTCAGGAACTGGGAATAGAACCTAATTGGGAAAAGATACGGTATTACATCTTGCTGGATGAGTTGTTTTGAGTATGATTTTATATTATTTTTCAGTTTTGTATGAGTAAGTTTCAGGAAATAATGAAAGCGGAATACAGACAGGAGAATGAACAGTTTTATGAAAGTCAGGGATGGCTTTTATAATGAATTATAGGAAAATACAGTCCTAATATTATGAATCAGGACTGTATTTTTCAATAATACAAGTATGCTTGTGTTTATTCTTTTTGGAATCTTTGTCATAACTGATGCCAACGAATAAAATTTCTCCGCCATAATCTTTAAGGGAATTAAGATATTGTTTGTCTTTTATTTGTGAAATTGCACTATGGGCTGAATGGTTCCATTTTAGTTCAATAATTAATGCAGGAAGTTGGGATGCCTTCTTTGGAAGATAAACAATATCTGCATATCCAATACCTGTTGGTAGTTCTTCAAATTTTAAATAATATTCAGGATAGCTGTAGTAAGCAATGTGAATAATGCTGCGCAGCGCTTGTTCGTTATTGTAATGCAGCGGGTCTGTCATTTCGGAATGTATCTTTTCGATTTGTGCAGCCACTGCATCAGCGTTCATGCTTACCGTGTCCTGAATTAATTGCCTGCTTTCCTGAAGCCTTAAAATGGCATCGGTACTTTTGACTTCCCGGACAGCGGTTGTAAATTCTATTCTGATTTCTTCGTTTGGGATGCGCACAGTTTCCTCGGCATCATTGTAAGTCAGATATCCAAGATGGATTAACAGCGTGAGGACATCATCTTTGTTCCTGACGGTTGCAATGTCATTGTTAAATCCGTTTGTGTCTACCGGAATAGAAAATCCGCCGAGTAATTCCAATACTGCATTAAAAAGCCCGTCAAAATCGCTGGAAATATAAGCTTCCAGCGTGTCGGCAGCAGAGGACATCCGCCAGTAAGATTTAAACTTTCTCATATGAATTGCCTTGATAACGGAATAAGGGTTATAGATGGAGGAAACCTGGTCAAAGGAATATCCGTCATACCAATGTTTGGCTTCGGGAAAGCTTATGTCAAATTTTTCACAGAGCAATTTCACTTCATTTTCCGTAAATCCGACATAAGACTGAAAACATCCGGAGCCCAGCATGGAATATTCCCAGAAATCAGAAATTGCGGATTCAGTCCCATCTTTTTTTATGGGAAGAATCCCTGTCATATAAACTGCCGCAAAAATTTTGTCTGTTGTGCTGCTCCCTTTGAATAAAGTGCGCAAAAATTCCAAATATTCTTTTTGCATTTCAGGTGTTTCCCTGATTGGTGTATCCCATTCATCAATAATCATGACAAATTTGCTGCCCGTCAGTTTCGCGGCATGAATCAAGGTGGTTGGAAGCTCGTTGCTGATGGAAAGGTCAGGATAAGATTCCGCCAGCTCCTGTGTTATTTTGCCGCTTATATAGGATACTAAATTATGAAAATTGTCGGAAAACATTTTCACATAGGTCATATCAAGATAAATCACATCATACTTATTGAGATGCTGTTTGTAAGAGCAGCTTTGGGAAATTTCCAAATCATCGAATAATGCGGATGAATCACTGGTTTTATCATAATATGCACAAAGCATTTTTGCAGCAAAGGATTTTCCGAAACGGCGTGGTCTGCTGATGCATGTCAGGCATCGGGGAGTGTCTATTGTCTGGTTTATCAGGCTTATCAGTCCGCTTTTGTCTACATAGATATCATTTCTGATTCCCGCAAAACCACTGTTTCCGGGATTTAAGTATGTTCCCATGGATACGCCCCCTTTTTTACGATAGAACTGCGCCGCCTGACTTTTTTGTTTCACGGCACGGTTTTAATATTTGTAAATGTTATTGTATGTAAAATTAGTTTATCATGTCATGATAGAATTATCAATCTTGGAGGAAACTTTTTCCGGCTACACGACAATATATAAGTGCAAGGGCAATTCTTTGCAAAGTGCTAAGCCGGTAAAGCACCGAGTTGATAAAGAAGAAGGAGGATGGCTGCTATGGATAGTGATGAATTCGAGCGGTTTGTCCTGAAGTTCGGAAAAGATATTCTGCGGTTCTGCCGGATGACGGCGGGGGACACGGAAAATGGGGACGAACTGTATCAGGACACGATGCTAAAGCTGCTGGAGAAAAGAAAAAGACTGGATTCCGTGCAGAATACGAAGAGTTATGCCTTATCCACTTCAATTAATTTGTGGAGAGATAAAAAGAGAAAATACGCAAACAGGATGCGTCTGGTTCCAATTGACAGCATGGACAAAATGTCAGATGAGGGATATGAGATTCCGAATTATGACAATCAGATTTCGCCGGAACACATTGTTCTGCAACAAAGTGAAATAGACATGATTCAGAAATTTGTGGCATTGCTGCCTGAAAAATACAGAATACCAATCTATTTGTATTATTCGGCGGATATGCAGATAAGCGGGATTTCCGGAATTCTCGGACTGCCGGAAGGCACTGTCAAGAGCCGGATGCGCAGAGCTAAGAAATTGTTGAAAGAAAAGTTGGAGGCGATAGGATATGACAGATGAAAAATTGGATGAAATCTTAAAGCAAGCCCTTGCTCCTGAAATAGATGACAGAGAAATCAGGATACATAGAAGGAGGAAGAATAAAATGAATAAGTTTGGCAAAATAGGAACAGGTGTTGCTGCGGCAGTGGCTGCTGCGGTTATTGGCATTGGCGGGCTGGGATACTTTAATCCGGTGCTTGCGGCAAAGATTCCACTGATTGGAAAGATTTTCGAGAAAGTTGAAGAAGATGCCACATATTCCGGAGATTATACGGATAAGAAAACTATCCTGACAAATGAGGATTCTGCGGGGAATCTGGATACATCGGATTATACTGTGTCTGACAAGGGAATCACACTGACTGCATCAGAAGCTTACTGCGATGGATATTCCATATTCCTTACAGTAAATATTGAATCAGAAGACGCGGATTTTACGCATATTCCGGAACATTATACTGGCATGAATGTTGCAGATAACAAAACAGCCGCAGGGTTTTATATCGACGGAAAATGGAGTGTGGATGGGAGTCCGGATGAATGGCTCGAAAATACATTTGACGGAGAGGTAATCGACAGCCATACATTCGCAGGCATGTTAAAGATAAATCTTGCGGAGAAACATACAGGCAGCGGTGAACTGAAGTTAATTGTAAATGGTCTCGGCTATGATGATGACAGCATGCTTGATGGTGAGGAAATATCGGCATCCCACTGGACAGAGGGCAGCTGGAATATTGTCATTCCGTTTGAGGTAAACGCAGCAGATGTAAAAACAATTGAAGTGGGCGAGAAAAAAGGAAATATTACGCTTGAAGATGTCGTGGTATCCCCATATCAGGTCATTGTTCATGCCACTACACCGGGAGAGCAGCGAGAATTGACAGATAGTATAAGGGAAAAACTGCTTTCAAAAGATCCCGATATGACGGATGCAGAGATGTATGAACTTCTTGGGGATTCTTATGAACCTTGTTACACCATTTGTTTTAATCAGGATGGGGAGATGCTTTATTCTGATATGGAGCTGGCTGGCTGGGCAGGATTTGCCGTACAGGGAAAAGAGGTGAAAACCCTGCATGTACTTATTTTTGACAATTTTGACGACTGGCTGCAGATGGAGAAGGAAGGAATGAGCAGCGCCGCCGCGGACAGGGCTGTCATTGCAAAGGAAATCCATGTAGAGTAAGAAAAGGTTATTCCCTATTCGATTGTTTAAAGCTTTGATGAATAAACGAGACCAAAATCAATCCTCATGCATCTAATAAGTGTAAGCAATGTAACTATAGAAAAAATTAATTCTATTTCAGCCGCCAACGGCGGCATGGGGGATGATTATGACCAAGGAACAATTAGGCAGCTTAATAATCGCATCAGAGGACACGATGTACCATGTTGCAAAAACCCTGCTGCGAAGTGATGCAGACTGTACAGACGCCATACAGGAGGCAATCGTCAAGGCTTTTGCCGGAAGAAGAGCTACAGTATATGTATTTAAATTTAGATACGTCAGGAGGCGCATACGAATTTGATGAAGCCGCGCTTGAAAACGGTTACGTGGACATCCGCCAATAGATATGGGATTAAAGGTTGATTATTATTTGCTTGATGCTATTATTTCAGTAGGCTACCGCGTCAATTCCAAGAGAGCGACAGGCTTTCAGATATGGGCAACAAAGGTATTAAAGGAATACATGATAAAAGGTTTTGTCCTTGATGACGAACGATTAAAGCAGGACAAGACGGCTTTCGGAAAAAAAGAAAACAGGCGTATTATTGCGTCCTAATTATTTTTTGATGTGCGGTCTATTTCCTGTCGGTAAAAGTCAATTTTATCGTCCAGTTTTGCCATGTGTTCCTGTAATTGTATTATCTGCTCATTTAGGGTTTCCCTATGTGCAGTCAGCATTTCCATTCTCTCACGCAGAGTGGGGTCGCCCTCTGCCCGCAGTTTTGCATAATGCTGTATCTCCTTAATCGGCATACCCGTATCTTTCAGACGCTTGATAAATTCAATCCATGCAAGGTCTTTATCCGAATAAGAGCGGCGGTTACTGGAATTGCGCCCCGGCGTAATTAAGCCCTCATGCTCATAGTATCGCAGGGTATGTATTCCTAAATCTGTCAGCCTTGAAAATTCACCTATGGAGTATTCCAAAAAATCACTTCCTATCCTCTTGACATAGAGTTTACTCTACATTGTATGCTTGCATTATATCAAAGACGAGGAGGTTTTGTAAATGGTTCAAAACACAAAAAGATACACTGTCATTACAGGGGCAAGTTCCGGCATAGGATACGAAACGGCAAAGGTATTTGCAGGGCGCGGAAGTAATCTGATTTTGATTGCCCGCAGGAAAGACAGACTGGAAGCGTTGCGGCAGGAAATTTTGACGTTATATCCGACACTTGATGTTGTGCTGAAAGTAACCGATTTATCTGTTCCCCAAAATGTTTTTGGAGTTTATGAAGATGTAAAATTCTACCCTTTGCAGACATGGATTAACAATGCGGGCTTTGGCAATTATGACAGCGTAAGTCATCAGGACTTGAGGAAAATCAGTCAGATGCTGCACTTGAATGTGGAAGCCCTCACTATCCTTTCGTCCTTATTTGTGCGTGATTTTAAGAATACTGAAAAAGCACAGCTTATCAATGTTTCTTCATGTGGCGGTTATACGATTGTTCCTAATGCGGTGACGTATTGTGCGGCAAAATTTTATGTCAGTGTCTTTACAGAGGGGCTTTCATGGGAACTAAAAACTGCCCACGCAAAAATGCAGGCAAAGGTATTAGCACCCGCCGCAACAAAAACAGAGTTTGGAAAAGTCGCAAATGATGTAGCAGAATATGACTATGGTAAACTGTTTGGCACATATCATACAAGCGCACAGATAGCGGCATTTCTGCTTGAATTATATGACAGTAATAAAGTGGTAGGATTGGTTGACAGGGAAAACTTTTCATTCCATTTATGCGAACCACAATTTCAATATGCGGGAAATTCACAGCATAACCAAAGGATGTAATATGTTCAGATAATTGCCGCACGACGGCAAAAAGAAAGAAACGTCGTGTCGCAATCATATTTTCATGCCTTGATAATCTTTACGGCGAAATCGGGTATAAAATTGCAACAGTCATTTACAAACTTATCCGATTATGGTAAATTATTTATAATTCAATTTTAGTAAACTACAAATATATAAATAAGAAAGGCGATGGCATACAATGCAGAATAAGGGGAAATATTATATTACTACGGCGATTGCGTACACATCGGGCAAGCCGCATATTGGGAATAATTACGAAATCGTGCTGGCGGACAGCATCGCGCGCTACAAGAGAAAGGACGGCTATGATGTCTTTTTTCAGACCGGTACGGACGAGCACGGACAGAAAATCGAGCTGAAAGCGGCGGAAGCAGGCGTTACGCCAAAGGAGTTTGTGGACAATGTGGCGGGCGTTATCAGAGGACTCTGCGACATGCTCAATATTGCCTATGACAAATTTATCCGCACGACGGATGACTTTCATGAGAAGCAGGTGCAGAAGATTTTCAAGCGCCTGTACAATCAGGGCGATATCTATAAGGGGGCATATGAGGGAATGTACTGCACGCCATGCGAATCCTTCTGGACGGAATCGCAGTTAAAAGATGGCAAATGCCCAGACTGTGGACGGGAAGTAAAGCCTGCAAAGGAGGAGGCATATTTCTTCAGGATGAGCAAATATGCTGACAGGCTGATAGACCACATCAATAAACATCCTGAATTTATCCAGCCAGTTTCCAGAAAAAATGAGATGATGAACAATTTCCTTCTTCCCGGACTGCAGGATTTGTGTGTGTCGCGTACTTCGTTTAAATGGGGGATTCCGGTAGATTTTGATGACAAGCATGTCGTTTATGTGTGGCTGGACGCACTCTCAAACTATATCACAGGCATCGGATATGATGCGGACGGAAACAGCACGGAACAGTACAAAAAGCTCTGGCCTGCTGACTTACATCTGATTGGAAAGGACATCATCCGCTTCCATACGATTTACTGGCCGATTTTCCTGATGGCGCTCGGCGAGGAGCTGCCGCACCAGATATTTGGTCATCCTTGGCTTTTGCAGAACAATGACAAGATGAGCAAGTCCAAGGGAAATATCATGTATGCGGATGACCTTGCGGAATTGTTTGGCGTGGATGCGGTGCGCTATTTCGTGCTTCACGAGATGCCGTTTGAAAATGATGGTTCCATCACATGGGATTTGATGGTGGAGCGGTTAAATTCTGATCTTGCGAACACGCTCGGTAATCTTGTGAACAGGACGATTTCCATGAGTAACAAATATTTTGGCGGCGTGGTAGAGGACAAAGGCGCTGCCGATGCGGTAGATGAGGATTTAAAGGCAGTTATCACAGGGACATACGATAAGGTCGAAGCAAAGATGGATGAACTGCGCGTCTCTGACGCACTGACAGAGATTTTCAATGTGTTCCGGCGCTGCAATAAATATATTGACGAGACGGAACCATGGGTACTTGCAAAGGATGAGGCGAAGAAGGACAGGCTTGCAACCGTCCTGTACAATCTGGTGGAGGGAATTTCGATTGGCGCGGGGCTGCTTGAGCCGTTTATGCCGGAGACCGCACAGCGGATTATGGCGCAGTTAAACAGTCCGGTTCGTGATTTTGATTCGGTTAAGACCTTTGGTGTCTATGCGTCCGGAACAAAGGTGACAGAGTCTCCGGAAATACTTTTTGCGCGTCTTGACCCGAAAGAGGTTGATGAAAAAGTGGCGGCAATTGCAGAAAAACAGATAGCGGAGTCCGGCGCAGGGCAGATACCGGAAAGTGACACAGATGTCATAAATATAGAGCCGAAGGCGGAAATTACGTATGATGATTTTTCAAAAATGCAGTTTCAGGTAGGCGAGATTATTTCCTGTGAGGCAGTGCCGAAATCAAAGAAGCTGCTGTGCAGCCAGGTGAAAATCGGCTCACAGGTGAAACAGATTGTGTCCGGAATCAAGGCATATTACAGTCCGGAGGAGATGGTCGGCAAGAAGGTGATGGTACTTGTCAATCTGAAACCGGCAAAGCTTGCGGGCGTATTGTCGGAGGGAATGCTGCTGTGCGCGGAGGATGCCGATGGGAACCTCGCGCTGATGACGCCGGAGAAGACAATGCCTTCAGGAGCGGAAATAATGTAATGGAACGGTTGGACAATATCATTTCGGGGTTTTAGAGCATGTATGAAAAATGTTCTGGAAGCAATAGGAGACTTTGATGAGTAATAATATAGAAGCAATTATATTTGATTTGGATGGAACCATGTGGGACGCGCTCGAGGGCATTGGCAAGACATGGAATCAGGTTGTGGCAAATCATCCGGAGTACAGGAAGGAGCCGATTACTTCCGAGGAGCTGGAGGGCTGCCTTGGGCTTCCGATGACGGATATTGCCGGCAAGCTGTTTCCGGATACCACGACAGAACAGCAGCAGGCACTGATGGATGAGTGCTGTGCGGTCGAGAATGCCTATCTGAGTGAGCATGGCGGGATTCTTTACCCGAAGCTTGAGGAGACGCTTGCGGAACTAAAAAAGAAATATAAGCTTTTTGTGGTGAGCAACTGCCAGCAGGGTTATATCGAGAGCTTTATCAAGGCGCACAAGCTTGCGGCATACTTTGACGATATTGAGTGCTGGGGGAATAATCTGTTCTCAAAGGGCGAGAACAACAAACTCATCATGAAGCGAAACGGCGTGACAAGGGCGGTCTATGTGGGTGATACCGCAGGCGACGAGGAGTCTGCGAGAATCGCGGGTATTCCGTTTGTTTTTGCAAAATACGGATTTGGCGAGGCGAAAGCGCCGGACTATGTACTGGAGGAGTTTTCCAGACTTCCGGCGCTTATGGAGAAGATTGGTTCCTTATAATTTGAGCTTAGTGTGAAATCAAAGATTTCACACGGTAATTTTGTGCCTGCGGTCCAAAGTTTGCAGGCTGTGGAAAGGGCATGGTTATTAATATGGCATACAGACCATTACCGATAGGAATCAGTGATTTCGCTGAAATGATTGAGAAGGAATTTTATTACGTTGACAAGACCCTCATGATTAAGGAGCTGCTGGATAGCAAAGCAAAGGTTACACTTTTCACGCGTCCGCGCCGGTTTGGCAAGACGCTTAACATGAGTATGCTCAGATACTTTTTTGAGGACGACAGGGATTCCCATGGGAATAAAAGAGACTGGTCGCATGTCTTTGCAGGATTGAAAATCATGGAGACAGGGGACAAATACCTTGCACACATGGGGCAGTATCCGGTTATCTATCTGACGTTTAAGGATACAAAGAAGGAAAGTTTTGAGGAGTCATATCAGCAGTTTCAGATGTTGATTGCCGAGGAATACAAAAGGCATGATTTTCTCCTTGAAGATATAGCGCATGAACAGGACAGAGAGCAATATAGGTCTATTGCATCGAAAAGAGCGACGCAAGTCGAATATCAAAACGCAATCCGTTTCCTCTCTCAGCGCCTTGAAGCATATTATGGCAGGAAGCCAGTCGTATTGATTGATGAGTATGATGTGCCTTTGGAAAATGCTTTTACAAGGGGCTTTTATAATAAAATGATTGACTTTATCCGGTCATTGTTTGAGAGTGGGTTAAAGGATAACGGCAGTCTTGCGTTTGCCGTCCTTACAGGATGCCTGCGTGTCTCAAAGGAGAGCATTTTTACCGGAATGAATAACTTAAACATTATCTCAATCCGCAATGCAAAATTTGATGAATACTTTGGCTTCAGGGCGGACGAAGTGCAGCAGCTGTGCCATTATTACAACATGGACGATGCGTACCGGGTTGTCCGGGAATGGTATGATGGGTATACTTTCGGGCAGACGGACATCTATAATCCATGGAGCGTGATACAGTATGTAGATGACGCCCGGGCGAATCCAGACTGGCTTCCGATGGCTTACTGGGCAAATACGTCCTCAAACAGTATTGTCAGGACGCTGATTGACCATTCTGATGATGATGGAAAAATGCAGATAGAGGAACTGCTGGCAGGGGGGAGTATCAGGGTACAGATACACGAGGACATTACGTATGGCGAGATTTATGACAGCAGCGATAATCTGTGGAATTTTATGTATTTTACAGGGTATTTCCGCAAAATAAGTGAGTGGATGGAGGGCTCGTCCATTTATGCCGAGCTTGTCATTCCGAATAAAGAGGTACACTATATTTTTGAACAGAAAGTGCAGAACTGGTTCCGTGAGCGGATGAAGGGACGCGACATGACACAGCTCTATACGGCGTTTGTCAACAAGGACTGCGCCGCATTGGAAGAACAGATAAACGATATATTTGAGGAAACCATCAGCTACATGGATCAGAACGAATACTACTATCATGGAATGGTTGCCGGGCTGCTGACAGGCATCAAGGGCTTCGGGCTGCGCTCAAACAGGGAGGGCGGCAAAGGGAGAAGCGACCTTTTTGTCAGGCCTGTCCGCAGAAGCCGGGAAGCTTTTGTCATAGAGTTCAGGGTTGCTAAGGACATTGATGCCATGGATGCCATGGCAGACGAGGCGCTAAAGCAGATTGAAGAAAAACAGTATGACGTGGAGCTGAGAAATGACGGATATAAATATGTAAGCTGCTATGGCATTGCATTCTGCGGCAAGGAGTGCGCGGTGCATTGCAGGGATAGCGCCTGACACATACTGGTAGCTGTGGGGAAATCAAAGCGATAGAAATATGGGAGGAAAATTGTGATGAGTACACGTATTGGAATTTTGGGATATGGCAACCTGGGGCGCGGTGTCGAGTGCGCGGTTCGGCAGAATGATGACATGGAGCTTGCTGCCGTATTTACGCGCAGGAGTCCGGAGTCGGTCACCATTCTGACAGAGACGGCAAAGGTATGCAATATCGCAGATGTAGAACAGTGGAAGGACAAGATTGACGTGATGATTATCTGCGGCGGCAGCGCGACAGATTTGCCAAAGCAGACACCGGAATATGTAAAGTATTTTAATGTGATTGACAGCTTTGACACGCACGCAAAGATTCCGGAGCACTTTGCAAACGTGGATGCCGCGGCAAAGGCAGGCGCGCATATTGGCATTATTTCCGTGGGGTGGGATCCGGGTATGTTCTCTCTAAACCGTCTTTACGCAAATGCAATCCTGCCAGAGGGAAAGGATTACACGTTCTGGGGCAAGGGCGTGAGCCAGGGACATTCGGATGCCATACGCCGTATCGAGGGCGTCAAAAATGCAAAGCAGTACACGATTCCTGTCGAGTCAGCACTTGAGGCGGCACGTTCCGGCAGCAATCCGGAGCTTACGACAAGGCAGAAGCATACAAGGGAATGCTTTGTCGTTTTGGAGGAAGGCGCGGATGCCGCAAAGGTTGAGGAGGCGATCAAGACGATGCCCAACTATTTTGCGGACTATGACACGACGGTTCATTTTATCAGCGAGGAGGAGCTGCTCGCAAACCACAGCGGGATTCCGCACGGCGGCTTCGTGCTGAGAAGCGGCGTGACCGGCTGGGAGAAGGAGAACAGGCATATTATTGAATACAGCCTGAAGCTTGACTCCAATCCGGAATTTACCGCGAGCGTGCTTGTCGCATATGCGCGGGCGGCACACCGCCTTGCCAGTGAAGGGCAGAGCGGCTGCAAGACCGTATTTGACATAGCGCCGGCATATCTGAGTGCAAAAAGCGCGGAGGAGCTGCGGGCTTCGATGCTGTAAAGGAATATATAGCAGACAAAACATGACGCGATGTTGTCATGTTTTGTTTGTTATTATGTACAGACATGTGCAGAGGAAATATGCCGCTAAGGCGGCGCACGTGTCGCGCGGCGAGTAGTGGAGAAGGTCGTTCCCCTACTCGATTTTCCATTATTGGTCAAAAAGACTAAATGAAGTAGGAGGAGACAGCATCATGGCATTTGATTACAAAAAAGAGTACAAGGAATTTTATCTGCCCAAAAACAAGCCGGGTATTGTGGAAGTCCCTGTGATGAACTATATCGCGGTCAGGGGAAGCGGAAACCCGAACGTGGAGGGCGGCGCGTACAAGGAGTCCATCGGGCTGCTTTACGGAATCGCTTTTACGATTAAGATGAGCAAAAAGGGCAGCCGTCAGATTGAGGGCTATTTTGACTATGTGGTTCCGCCGCTTGAGGGATTCTGGTGGCAGGAAGGTGCGGACGGAATGGAAGCGGGGATTGACTATGCGCGCAAGGATGATTTTCATTTTATTTCCCTTATCAGGCTGCCGGATTTTGTGACAAAGGAAGACTTTGACTGGGCAGTAAAAGAAGCGGCGGAGAAAAAGAAAACGGATTTCTCCAAAGTGGAATATCTGACATACAACGAAGGTTTATGTGTGCAGTGCATGCACATTGGTTCCTATGATGACGAGCCGGAGACAGTCAAAATGATGCATGACTTTATGGCCGCGCAGGGGTATGAACTGGATATCAGTGACAAAAGATTTCACCATGAGATTTATTTGAGCGATGCGAGAAAGGTGGCGCCCGAAAAGCGAAAAACAGTGGTGCGGCACCCGATTAAAAAGAGAGTCTGACAATATAGTGGGAGGGCATGGTCAAAAATGGAGCAGCTTCGGTTTATCTGGCAGTATATCAGGCGGCACAAGGTACAGTATATCGGCGGGATTGTCACTTTATTCATATTGGATTTTGCCAATCTGTATATCCCCAAGGTAACAGGAATCATTACGGACGGACTTGCGGCGCGTACCCTCGATATGGGCGGAGTCTTTCAAAATATCGGTATCATCCTGATGATTGGGCTGACACTTGCGGTAGGACGTTTTTTGTGGCGCTACTTTATTTTTGGCGCGGCGCGCGGGGTGGAGCGTGAAATCCGGGACGATATGTTTGCGCATCTGGAAACACTGGATGTGGAGTATTATAATGAACATAAGACAGGCGATTTGATGACGCGCTTTACAAGTGATTTAAACGCTGTGCGTATGGCAATCGGGCCTGCGGTGATTGCGGCATTTGACGCGGTTGTCATGACCGTGATGGTAATTGTGCAGATGATGGTCTATGTCAATATCAGGCTGACCCTTGTCGCGGTTATTCCCATGATATTCATTGCGTTTGGCGAGCTGTACTTTGGAAAGATAATGCAAAAACGCTTTCTGGAGCGGCAGGAGGCGGTGTCGGACCTTACGGATTTTGTGCAGGAGAGTTTTTCCGGGGTGCGCGTTATAAAATCGTTTGTGCGTGAGCGCTCGCAGATACGCGCCTTTGCAAGGGCAAATGCCAATGCGAAGGAAAAAAACCTAAGGATTGCGAAAATGGAGGCGGTCGTCATTCCTCTTCTTGACGTGGTCATCGGTATCAGCAGCCTTCTGACGCTTCTGTACGGCGGATGGCTTGCATTAAACGGTGAAATTACCATTGGCCGTTTCGTTGCCTTTAACCAGTATATTACGATGCTTGTATGGCCGATGCTTGCCTGCGGTGAGGCGATTAACATGTTCTCGCAGGGCGGCGCCGGCATTAAGAGAATACAGGAAGTGTTTGCCCAGGAGCCTGAGATAGCGGACAGTGATGACGTGTCGCCGGTAAATGGCATCAGGGGCGATATCCGTCTGCATCATCTCACATTTATCCACAGGGGACACAGCGAACCGACATTAAGGGATATCAGCCTGGATGTTAAGGCAGGAACCACGCTTGCAGTAATCGGAAGGACGGGCAATGGAAAATCGACGCTTGTCAATCTGCTGCTGCACTTATACAATACAAAACCGGGTATGATTTTTATTGATGGGCGGGATATCAATACGATTCCCTTAAAAACGCTGCGCGAAAATATTGCCTATGTGCCGCAGGACAATTTCCTGTTTTCGGACACCTTGAAGTCAAACATTGCATTTGGGACGGACAATGACGAGATGGATGAAATCATAAGGGCGACAAAAATAGCGTGCATTCACGACAATATCATCGCTTTTCCTGACGAATATGAGACAATCGTGGGCGAACGCGGCGTTACGCTGTCAGGCGGGCAGAAGCAGAGAAGCTCAATTGCAAGGGCGCTCAAAAAGGATGCGCCAATCCTGATTCTGGACGATGCGCTTTCGGCAGTGGACACGGATACCGAGGAAAAAATCCTGCGCAACCTGAAGGAAAACAGGCAGGGAAAGACGACTATTTTAATTGCACACCGTATCTCCACGATACAGAATGCGGACGTGATTCTTGTCCTGGAGGACGGGGAGGCAAAGGAATGCGGCAGCCACAAGGAGCTGATGGAGCTTGGCGGTATTTACAGGGACATGTTTGAAAAACAGCAGCTTGAGGCGGCAATCGGTGAAAAAAGGGCGGCGGGAGGATTCATATGAAAAGATTGTTGGCTTATTTAAAACCGCATAAATGGATGATGCTGCTTTCGTCGCTTCTTGTTGTGTCGCTGATTGGCGTGGAATTGTATAAGCCGATTATTATCGGGAATGCGATTGATGATTATATCGGCGGTTATGGGCAGACGGGAGCGGCGCTTGAAGTGGGCGAGGCGTTTCAGGGAATTTTGCGCGCGGCGGCGCTGTATGCGCTGATGCTTCTGCTCGGTTTTGTTTTTAATGCTTCCAACACATGGATTTTGCAGAATGTGGGACAGTCGATTATCTATAAGATGCGTGAGGAGGTATTTGCACA
This sequence comes from Lachnospiraceae bacterium UBA7205, assembly GCA_002490665.1. GTDB lineage: Bacteria > Bacillota > Clostridia > Lachnospirales > Lachnospiraceae > COE1. The sequence goes on from DKUL01000059.1 coordinate 45,260, forward strand.
TATTCACAGCCTGTCCGTAAATTTTTTTAACACGCAGCCCGTGGGAAAGTTGGTGACGCGCGTCTCAAATGATACGGAGGCGGTGAATGAACTGTTTTCGCAGATTCTTGCAAAGCTTTTCAAGAATACGGTAAAGATTATCGGGTTTGCTGTTGTCATGCTCTCGATTGACGTGAAAATGGCGCTGTATTCATTTATTCTGATTCCGTTCGTGACAGCGCTGACCTTCTTTTTCCGTTATATGTCCAGAAAGGCGTACCGGATTACGAGAACGCGCATCACGGAGCTGAATACCTTTTTGTCGGAGCATATTTCCGGCATGAAGCTGATTCAGATATTTGCAAGGGAAAAAGAAAAGTATAAGGAATTTGAGTGGAAGAGCGGGCAGCTTTTCAAGGCAAACTGGCGTGAGGTTATGACGTTTGCCATTTTCCGTCCGTCCATTTACATGCTGTCTGTCATTGCGATGGTTATCGTGATTGGGCAGGGGAGCGCGTCTGTGCTGGCAGGGACTGTTTCCCTGGGAACATTGTTTGTGTTTATCAATTATATCAGCTCGTTTTTTGAGCCGATTCAGGAGCTGGCAGAGCAGTTTGGGACATTGCAGTCCTCGCTTGCGTCCGCCGAGAAAATTTTTTCGATACTGGATGTGGAGCCGGAAATCGTAAACCCCGAAAATCCAAGGCATGTGCAGATTACAGGGAAAATCGAGTTTCGCCATGTATGGTTTGCCTACGAGAAGGATGATTACATACTGAAGGATGTAAGCTTTACGATTGCGCCGGGCGAGAAGGTTGCCTTTGTGGGCGCCACGGGTGCCGGAAAATCATCCATACTGAACCTGATAGGGCGTTATTATGATGTGCAGAGGGGCGAGATTCTGATAGACGGCGTCAATATCAGGGAGATTGACAAGGATGACCTGCGCCATGCCATCGGCCAGGTGCAGCAGGATGTGTTTATCTTTACAGGGGATATCAAGGGCAACATTTCACTTGACAATGAGGAAATATCAAGGGCGGAGGTTGAGCGTGCCGCGCATATTGTGAACGCGGATTCTTTTATCAGAAAGATGCCGGGGGGCTTTGACGAGCCGGTCACAGAGCGCGGGAGCACATTGTCGGCTGGGCAGCGGCAGCTGCTTTCCTTCGCGCGGACGCTTGCATACCAGCCGACAATTCTGGTGCTGGACGAGGCGACTGCCAATATCGACACGGAGACGGAGAGCCTGATTACACAGGCGCTCGAAAAACTGATGGAGGGCAGGACGACCATCATGGTGGCACACAGGCTTTCCACAATCCAGCATGCGGACAAGATTATCGTCATGCACAAAGGGGAAATCAAGGAAAGTGGCTCGCATCAGGAACTGCTGCAGCTGGATGGGATGTATAAGAAGCTTTATGACTTGCAGCTGGTGGAGGCATAAACCTATAAATATGATAAAACCGCAAGCGGCTGTTCCAGCTGATGGAATCCGGGCCTGCGTCTCACGGGTGAGCGTGTTCCTTCCTGCAAATACCACACTGCCTGTAGTGCGGTCATGCCCAGCGCACTTGCCGCTTCCAGCTCGTGGCTTCCGCCGTCGCCGATATACAGGCATTCGTCAGCCTTGACAGAAAGCTTTTGCATACAGCGGATAAAAATTTCTTCATCAGGCTTTTGAATGCCTTGTTCATAGGACAGAAGTGCGGCATCAAAGTAAGGAAATAGCCCGCTTTCACGTATGACAGCTGTCTCTTCGGAAAAGCAGTTGCTAATCAGGCCGATTAAAATGCCATTCTCCTTTAACTGGGAAAGCATTGGAATAATTTCAGGGTGCAGATGGCGAAAGCAGTCCCGCTTTGTCTCGATACGTTTCTGTATGATTTCATTCAGAAGATTTTCGGAATAACACTGGTTTTCGCGCAGAATCAGCGCAAGAGTATCTTCCAGTGAAGCTTTTCCGATAGATCGGTCGGTCTCTGACTGCTGCCAGAGCGGCTGGAATTTGTCTTCCGGAATTCCGGCATCGGCGGCAATCTGTGAACCAAAGTAAAAAGGACTTTGATAGTGGGTAATCAGTGTCTCGAACATATCAAAAATGACAGCCTTTATCATGGTGGTGCCTCCTAAATGACAGGTAAATTTATGCCCATTCGGGCGAGTATAATATCTGTCGATATTATATCATGTTCCTCCCCATAATTCTATAAAAAAATCGTCTGTTTCATTGAAGCGGATAACAAAAAGGTGCTGTAAACAAAATTAATGGACACAGAAAGTTCACAAAAAAATCTATTTTTCCTCTTGACGGATAAATACATAGGTGTTATAACACATATAGAACAAAGATAACAGAAAAAACAAACTGATTAGAAGATTGCTTTTTCAATATTCTCAGTTCAGTTGAATAAAATATTTTCAATAGAAAAGGAGAGATGACTTATGATGACACCCAGTATT
>DKUL01000059.1:47957-120878 GCA_002490665.1 Lachnospiraceae bacterium UBA7205
TGACTTATGATGACACCCAGTATTTTTGGAGAAAACTTATTTGATGATTTTTTTGATGAGTTTTTTGACTTCCCGGTATTTGACGACAAGGCGATGCAGAAAGCGCAGCGAAAGCTGTACGGCCGTCATGCGGCGAATATGATGAAAACAGACGTGCAGGAGCATGATGACCATTACGAAGTAGACATTGACCTGCCTGGCTTTAAGAAAGATGAGCTTTCTCTGGAGTTAAAGGACGGATATCTTGTGATCAGTGCGGCAAAAGGACTTGACAAAGACGAAAAGGATAAAAAAAGCGGAAAGTTTGTCCGCCGCGAGCGTTATGCAGGCAGCATGAGCAGATCTTTCTATGTCGGGGAAGCGGTAAAGCAGGAAGATATTCATGCGAAGTATGAAAGCGGGGTATTGAAGCTGGGTATCCCCAAGATGGAAGACAAAAAGCCGGAAGTTGCAGAAAACAGGTATATTTCGATCGAAGGATAAGGACTTTTTCTTTCATACAAAATGTTCAGTGACAGAACTCGGAGAACGGCACAGTGTGAAACTGCGTCTGTCTCCGGGTTTTTTGATGTGAAAAATGACAGTTGAAATTCGCATATTATTCTTTTTGATAGTAACTTGATTTTTGGTTGATTCCAATGGATAATGATAGAAAAATCTGTTGGAAACGTATGGAAAAAGTGAACAGGATGCTGTACAAGGAGGAAAAGCGTAATGTACAAACCAAAATTAGACAAAGATATCCGCTGCCCGCTGGAATATGGACTGGATATATTCGGGGGCAAGTGGAATTCCCGTATTATCTGCGTGCTTGCAGCAAAGGAGAGACTGCGGTATAGCGAGCTGCGTACAGAACTTACAAACATTACGGATGCAGTTCTTGGTAATGCACTCAAATCATTGATAAAAAACGGAATGATAAACCGTCGGTCTTACGATGAAGTTCCACCCAGGGTAGAATATTCCCTCACAGAAAAGGGGCTGTCCGTTGTTCCGATTTTACAAAGTATCTGTCAGTGGTCAGGTGCCTATCATAGAGAGGATACGGAAAACACCATGCAGCATTGTCAGAAATGTGATTACAATGGTAGCGGAAGATAAGTAACATATGAGGTGTGTGCAGGTTGCATTGTTGTTACGCACTGCAATCATGGTGTGTATTTTTTTACTGCGTTTAGTCCATTGCCAGGCTGTGCCGTATTTATGGGTACAGTCTGATTTTTTCGTTGAGTAAATCACTCTGTCAATTTTCTGCCATCTGTGTTACGCTGTACTCATCTGTTGGAGGAGATGCGATATGACAAGGAAGGAACAAAAGGAAGCCAGGAAATGGCAGATTATCCATGCTACGCTTGACCTGTTTGTGGAGCGTGGATATTATGGTACAAAGACAAGCCAGATCTCTAAGAGGGCAGACATCAGCGAAGGTCTGCTTTTCCATTATTTTCCCACCAAGGAAATGCTGCTCGAGGAACTGATCAACATCGGGCTGGAAGGAATGCGCATGCCGATGCAGATCGAGGCGGGGAATGGCCTGGACTTTTTCAGCCGGTTTACCACGATGCTTTTTTGGCATGTGGAGAAAAATCCATCTATAGCGAAAATGTTCGTGTTCATGGGGCATGTGGTGCAGGCTGAGGAAATACCGGAAAGACTCCGAAAGCTGGCGACTTCTGTAGATACGATTACATACAGCCGGGGCAGAGTGGAAGAGGGGCAGCGGGACGGAACAATCCGGAAAGGGGATGCGATGGCATTGTCCAACATGTACTGGAGTGCGGTTTATGGAATTATGGAGCAGTATGCCCTGCATCCCGAAATCCCGCTGCCGGAAGCAGACTGGATTGTAGCGATGCTGAAAAGTGAGGAGGAGCGTAATGAGTGAAGGAAAAAAGAAAATTGTAATCGTGGGCGGCGGTATTGCGGGACTGTCCGCGGGAATTTATGGAAAATTGGCAGGGTATGATGTGGAAATCTTCGAAAAAAATCCTGTGGCCGGCGGCCAGTGCATGGGATGGAACCGGAAGGGCTGTCATATTGACAACTGCATTCACTGGCTCACCGGAACGAAGAAGGGAACGGCGCTCCGCAATGTGTGGGAAACGGTGGGAGCATTGGAGAAGGATTCAGAGTTTGTGGACAGTGACAGCTTTTGCACAAGCATCACAGGGGACTGCCGTGTAACATTGTGGAAAGACCTGGAGCGGACAGAGAAAGAACTTCTCAGTCTGTCGCCAGAGGATGAAACTGAAATCAGGAAATTTGCAGAGCATGTCAGATATGCGGCAAAATGCGAGATACCTGCTGAGAAGCCGATGGACGCCATGGGCGTCATGGATTATATCCATATGGGCGCCTCGATGGCAGACATGCCAAAAGTGATGCGTGAATACGGTTCCATCGACCTGCAGGAGATGGCGGGGCGTTTCCGGCATCCTGCACTGAGGGCGCTGTTTACAGACTATCTGCCAAAAGAATACACTGCGAGCTCTTTTCTTGTCTCGTATGGCAGTATCGTGTCAGGCAACGGGGAAATCCCAAAGGGCGGTTCCCTGGCAATGGTAAACCGCATGGTGAAGCGTTTTCAGGAGCTGGGCGGAAAATTGCACTGTAATACGCCAGTATCGCGGATTGTGATAAGAAATAAAAAAGCGGTGGGAATTGAGACAGCAGACCAAAAAGAAGTGACGGCGGATTACGTGATCTCGTCCGTGGACACCATGGAAATGTTTAGTAAGCTGATCGGAAAAGAGTATATGGATTCAAAATGGCAGTCCTGTTATGCGGATAGTGAGAAGTATCCCCTTTTTAGTGCGGTGCAGGCTGCGTTTGTGGTGGACACAGAGGCGTATGATGAAAAGGGAACGATTTTCTTCGACTGCCCTTCTTTCGAGACGGGAGGAAAGAAGATTGATCGGATCTCGGTGAAAAGCTACGAGTATGAAACGGACTTTGCCCCCGCAGGAAAAACAGTGCTGCAGGTAAATGTGCCGCAGTTCGATCGGGAATACTTCTATTGGAAAGGGCTGACGAAGGCGGAATATAAAAGGCAGAAAGAGGCGGCGGTAAGTGCGATAGAGGAACGGCTGCTCCTGCAGTTTCCGAAACTCCGAGGTCATATGGAGTTTCTGGACTGCTGGACGCCGCTTACCTATGAACGATACTGCAATGCGTACCATGGAGCCTATATGGGCTTCATAATCAGAAAGGGAGTGAAGTCCTTCCGTGTTAAGGGAGTTGTAAAGGGTATCAAAAATCTGTACATCGCCAGCCAGTGGATCATGGCGCCGGGCGGACTTCCGGTGGCAGTGACAGCGGGAAAGTTTGCAGTCTGGAGAATCTCCAGAAAAGAAAAATCAGGCCGAGCAGGGGAATGACTTTTTCCCTGCTCGATGTTTGCCCGGCATGGGCGAACTCTAATAGGTGAAAGTCCTTAACACGCCTAGGCATCAAGGAAGTGTATAGCTGAACAGCAAGGGTGTCCACTGTGAAGTGGAATCTGAAAGAAGCTGTAAGCAAATCCTTGGTCTGATGGACGGAAACCGCATATAAGGCTTGGAAATACGGATAATCCTGATTTGAAAGTCTATAACATATTGCTTAGGCAGAGCTAACAGTTTATAATAGAAGGAAAATGAAAAGAGAAACAGGTAAATGCGAATTGGAAAAAAATTCCTGCAATGGTTCAATAACCAGAAGTTAGGAAATAAAATAAAATATACATTCCTTGTGGCATCAGTAGTCCCGCTGCTGGCGGCACAGGTTTTGATGCTTTATGTGATCTCCCACAATATGCGGGAAAAAGTAGATGACCTGATGGTGAGCCAGCTTGTACAGATCTCGGAGAGGACTGAACTGACACTGGAAGTCTACACCAATCTGGTCTATCAGATTTACTCAGATAATGAGATTATAGAAGGCATCAAAAAATACCAGAATGCAGTTCCCGAGATGCGCGCGCAGGCATACAGGGAAATCTGTAGGCGGCTGCAGCAATATGGGATACTCACTGGCAGCATTGAATGTATCAGTATCGTGCTGCCGGACGGACAGGATATTACCTATGATTTTGGCATGGCATCGGCGGTGGACAATCTGTGGGAGCGCTATGAGGATAAAACAAAAACCGTGCCATACCAGCGTGCGCAGGAGGGAATTTCCAACATGACATTTTCTCCTACGGAACGCATTCTCCGGTCAGGGCAGGAAGAGCGGATTTTTCACATTTCCAAACAGATTTATGATTTTAAGGATATTAATAAAGGAAGCATTGCCACAGTGATCATGAGCGTGAATGAGTCAGTGCTGAATGCGGTGTGCAGTGCAGGTCAGGAAGAGAATGAGATATATTCGATGAATTTTATCATGGATACACAGGGCAATGTCCTGACATATCCCGATGCCTTTTATGCAGGACTCACACTTTCAGAGGGGCGGACAGTCAGGGAATTTGTGGAGAAGACAAAGGTGCTCGATGGCAGGGCGATCACACTTAACCAGTATGATTGTGAAAATCTGGGATGGCAGTTTTTTAATGCCTATGATGAAGATTATGTATTTCGGGAAGTCAGGCAGATACAGCGTCTGACACTGATCATAGGAATGGCGCTGATTTTTGCGGCGGTGATGCTGATCCGGTATACCATCTCCTTGATAGAAAAGTCTACAAGGAATATCGTCAAAGGAATTACGGAAGTCCAGCAGGGTAATCTGAATGTGACAGTGGATGTGATGGGCAAGGATGAGATGGGACAGATTGCAGATAATTTTAATACGATGACCGGAAAAGTACAGGGGTTGATCGAAGAGGTCAAACAGGTGACAATCAAGCAGAAGGAGGCGGAGCTTCGGGCGCTGGAAGCGCAGATCAACCCGCATTTTTTGTACAATACACTGGATTCCATCAACTGGATGGCGATGGAGAAGGAGGAGTATGAGATTAGCCGCATGGTAAGGAATCTGGGCGTGATTCTGCGCTACAGTGTGGATAAGAGCAACAAGATGGCAACGGTTGCCGAGATGGCGGATTGGCTGGAAAAATATGTGAGTCTGCAGCAGATGCGATTTAACAATTCCTTTATATGCGAAATCCATGTACAGCCGGAGGCGAAGCTGATGCGGATACATAAGCTTTTGTTACAGCCCTTTGTGGAGAACGCAATTACACATGGGTTTAAGGAAATCGAACATGGAGGAATCCTTCGGGTGGATGTACTGCTTTCGGAGAATGAGGACGAGCTAGATATCATTATCGAGGATAACGGAAAAGGAATGACGCGGGAGGCTGTGGAAAAATACAACAATCCGTCTGTTGAATGGCAGGAGGCGGCAAGAAGTATCGGCCTGCCGAATGCGTTCTCACGGATGCGGATGTATTATGGCAGCAGGGCATCATGGAATGTGAGCAGCATTGCAGAAGTGGGAACAGTCATAACGCTGAAAGTGCCGGCGATGAAGGGAGATGAGTCTGGAACATGCGAATCGTAATTGTGGAGGATGAAATCAAGATCAGGGAGGGAATGGCAAAGCTGATCGAATCGCAGACGGAGCACGTTGTTCTGGGCGAAGCCGCGGACGGGAAGGATGGACTTGAGATGATCCTGAGATTCAAGCCGGATCTTGTCATTACGGATATCAGGATGCCCAAAATGGACGGTCTTGAGATGGCAAAGGAAATCCATGAGCGGAAATTGTCCCTGCATGTGGTGATCCTGACTGGTTATTCGGAATTTGAATATGCGCAGAAAGCGCTTCGGTATGGGGTGGATGATTATCTGTTAAAACCGTTGTCAATTGATGATATCAGGGACATGCTTGTCAGGGTGGAAGAGAAGATTAAAAAAGAACAGATGACAAATGGGACGCCGGGACAGCATATGAGGAACCTGATTGCCGGGGCAGAGAAGGATTCGGGGAAGCACTGTAGCATTTTAAAAGAACTCTGCGGATTTCCGGCTGAAGCGGACTATGAACTTTTTGTGGGGTATATCGGTTCGGCAGAATTGTCTTATCGGGAAGTGTTAGAGCATTTTGTGGAGCGTGTGCGGGAGGAGTATCAGGAGTTTGCGCTCTGTTATTTCTATGTGGAAAACCAGCAGAGGGCATATCTTCTCGGATATGGCGGACAGGGCACAATGGATGTGCTGGAGGAACAGGTCAGCCGCCGGCTGATTCTCAGGTATCAGGACAGAACGGAGCGTGCGATCTGGACAAGAAAGCGGATAAACTGTCCGGAACAGATCAGGGAGGCAGCAGCAGAGCTTGACAGTCTGTTTGCATATGCACTGGTGTTAAATCCGAAGGGATGGCTGGACATGGAGATGGTAAAACAGTATTGCCCGATGCCATTTCAGGCACCTGCGCAGATCTACAGCGCAATACGCAATGCCATCTGTCAGGACAATGTCCAAAAGCTCGAGAAGGCGGCAGGGGCGTTTCTTTCCTATATGGCGGAGGGGCATTTTGAGATAGGCGAGGTCCGCAAGGCTTTTGTGAAGTGCTATTACCTGATCGGGGACACATTGCAGGAGATTGACAGCACATTGTATCAGCACTTGAAAAACAGAAATCTGCTGCGCAATATTGAGACTGCCGTGACATGGAATGAGCTGGCTCAGGCGTACAGGGATGTGATTCAGGTAATGGCGGGGACACAGGTAAAACGGGAGGATATCAGCAATTATGTGATAAAACGTGCAATTAATTATATCAGGGAGCATTATCAGGAGGGGCTGACGCAGGAGGAGGTGGCATCTGTCCTGGAAATTACACCCGAGTATTTAAGTACGCTCTTTAATCGGGAGATGGGGGTCAATTTCTCTGTTTTTTTGAAGCAGTTTCGGATGAGTCATGCAAAGCGCCTGTTAAAAGGAACAGATATGAAGATATACGAGATTGCAGATGCTGTTGGATACAGTGATCCGAAATATTTTCAGCGGGTATTTAAGGAAGAAATCGGCGTGTCGCCGGGTGAATACCGCCAGATGAAGTAGGAGGGGATATGAAAAATTCTATGAAAAAACTGCTGGTCTGTGTGCTGGTCATGATGATTGCTGCTGGACAATCAGGCTGTGCAATTGTCAGTGACGAGGGTGGAACAGAGGGGAAGAATGGCAGGACGGAACTTGTCCTCTGGACGTATTATGAGACGGAAATGCAGAAAAAATCAATGGATGAACTTGTGGCTGGATTCAACAAATCACAGGAGGAATATCACCTGACGTGGGAGTATCATGGCCCGGTTACGGAATTTAACAAGAAACTGGCAATTGCGATGACGCAGAACCAGCTCCCGGACATGGTGATTCTGGACAATCCTGACATGCCTTTGTATATCAGCATGGATAAGCTGGAAGATATGACAGACATAATAGTAGATTTAGATAATCTGGACCAGTATTTTCCTGTCGCCATGGAATCGGTGAAATATGGGGGAAAGTATTATGGACTGCCATTTTGCTGTAATAATATTGTGTTAGTCTACAATAAGGATATGCTGGCGGAAAAAGATATTGACGTGCCCCGATCATGGCAGGATCTTTGGGATGCGGCGGAAAAACTTACCGATTCTGACCACTATGGTTTTGCGATGTCCGCGGTCGACGGAGAGCAGGGCGTCTTTCAGTTTGGGACGCTGATGCTGTCTGCCGGAGACAGTCTGGAACAGGCAGGAGGAACGGGGACACTGGAAGCATTCCGGTTTGTGCGCGATCTGACAGAGCAGGGATGGATGTCTCGCGATTGTGTGAACTGGTCCCAGAATGACGTGGCAAGAATATTTATTGAGGGGAAATGCGCCATGATGGAAAACGGCCCATGGGTGTTTCCTGCGCTGGATGAGTCCGATATTAATTATGGGATTGCCATCTTTCCGGCTATAGGGCAGAGCAGGGGATTTCTTGGCGGGGAAAATATTGCCGTGATCAAGGGAAAAAACATAGAGGGATGCGAAGCGTTTCTACAGTACTACAGCCAGCCTGATACCATGCTCAATATCAACCTGTGCGCCAGTTCGCTTCCTCCGAGAATGGACGCGGCGCAGTTTTTTTTGAAGGCAAAACCACAGTATGCCGTGATACTGGAGCAGATGGAGCACTGTATTTCCAGAACCAGCGTTGACAACTGGTCAGAGCTGTCAGAGCAGTTATCAGACGCACAATATCGCATTATGATCGGGGAGAGCACGCCGGAGCAGGTGTGTGAAGAAATTAGGAATCAAAGACCGTAGAGGGGTTTAGAAAGTTAAGTTGTAGTAAAGGCAGGTAAGATTGCAATAATGGTACAATCGGAGGGAAAAGATGAATCAAACTATATCAGGTGAAAACGAGGAAACGCTGTATTCAGGGAAGTCTGGGAAAAAAGCGGGAGGAAAAGTTTTATTAATCCTGTTTTTCGCAGTCTTTGTGCTGGGGTTTGGCGCTGCGGGAGTCCTTATGCTGCATTCCACATACATAAAAGGGAAAGCATGTAGCGCAGAGACTGACGGTATCGTAATTGATTACAACAGGAATTATAAGCACATGTACACCCCGATCGTAGAATATCAGGTGGGAGATCAAATGTTTACCAGTGGTACAAATACACGTTCTAATCATCGCCCCTTCAAAAAGGGAGAGTCTGTATCAATTTATTATAATCCCAAAAATCCTGATGAATTTTATCTCAAAGGATATGACTTGAAGGTAACATACAGTCTGGGTGTGATTTTTGTGGTTTTCAGTATGGGAGTTCTTACTGTTTCTGTGCTGTTTGCAGTAATCAGCAGGACAAAAATGGATAAAGAAAGGAAAGAACGAATTCTGGCAAATATTTTTCTGTCTGCGGCAGTGCTGATTATTTTGACTGCATTTCTCTGTTTGGCAGGGCCGGGTATCACAATATGTATTTTGATTTTCATGGTTCTTTTTGCTTTGTATGGAAGGCATCAGAACAGGCGTAGACAATAAAAAGAGTTTTTAACGCTTAGATAATGCAGGGTGGAAATTCAGTTAAAGAATTTCCACCCTGTTTAAGTATTTAGAGTATCAAATCCACCTTTCTTTTTTTATACTTAATTTATCAAGGAAATCAGTAACATCAATAAAAGAAAGGCAGGAAAAATTATGAAGAAGAAAATGTTAAGCATACTTTTATGTCTGACAATGGCGGCAGGGGTAATGACAGGATGCGGCGGCGGAAGTAAGAACAGCGGCTCGCAGACAGCCTCAAATCAGCAGGCAGCAGACGGTCAGACAGCCTCAAATGACCAAGCGTCTAATCAGGCATCATCCGACCAGCCGTCATCGTCGACCAGCGCAGAAACGGTTGTTATATGGGATTACTTTGAGACGGACGCGCAGAAAAACATGATGCAGGACTTGATCAATGGATTTAATGAATCCCAGGACAAATACGAAGCAACTCATGTTTATGTACCGTTTGCGGATTACGAGAAACAGCTGACACTGGGAATGGCGTCAGGGGAACTTCCTGATCTGGTTATCTTAGATGGGTGCGGAATGGCGTCCTTTATCGAGATGGATCTCTTTGGGGATGTATCGAGTGCAAATATCCAGTGGGATGAATACATGGAAGGACCGATGGCATCCACGATGGCAGACGGAAAACATTACGGGATTCCGTTCGCGACAAACTGTACGGCACTGTTCTACAATAAAGATATTTTTGACGCAGCGGGTATGGCTTATCCGGATGAGAATACCACATGGGAAGAATTCCGCGAGATGGCAAAGGCGCTCACAAAGGATGGTGTGACCGGTTTTGGAAATGCGGCGACAGGTACAGACGAGGGTACATTCCAGTGCCTGCAATGGCTGTACACCGCAGGTGGCGATTATCAGAATATCGGCGCAGGGATTGATGCCTATAAGCTGATGCAGGAGATGGTGGCGGAAGGTTCATGGTCTAAGGATTGCGTGAACTGGACACAGTCGGATGCGAACAACAATTTTGTTGCCAGGAACCTTGCCATGCAGCAGAACGGTCCGTGGCAGATACCCGGAATTGAGAAGGATGCTCCGAACCTGAACTATGGTGTGACAGTTCTGCCCAAGAAGGATGCTTCTTCCGGTCAGGCGACATCCATTCTTGGCGGCGAGAATATGGGTGCGGTGAAGCAGGATAATATGGATGGGGCAATTGCATTTTTGGAGTATTACAATAGGACAGATGTCATGGTGGAATGCATGAAACAGTATGGTTCATTCCCACCAAAGACTGAGGCGGCACAGGATTCTTACTGGACAGATGACCCAATTCAGAAAGCATTTATTACACAGCTTGACACATCCATCCCGAGAGGACCAAGCGCATCATGGCCGGCATATTCAGACGCAATCCAGACAGGCTTTCAGGAGGTCATGATTTCTGCAAAGACTCCTGAGAAAGCGGCAGAAGATACACAGGCTGCAGTCGATAAGGTAAAGGCTGCGGAAAAATAAAAAGGATACTTATACTGTAATCAAGGGACAGGTCAACCCTGTCCCTTTTCATAAAATAATTTAAAGATAGAGAAAGGATGGCGTGAAATGAATAAAAAGAACCATTTAAGCGTAAAAACAGGTTTTCTATTTGCGCTCCCCGCAGTCGTCTATATGCTGGTCTTTGTCGGTTATCCGATGATTCAAAACTTTATATTGAGTGTTAAAAACGTGGATGTATATACATTTGCAGATGCATCCAAACAGGAATTTGTCGGTCTCAAAAATTATTTGGAACTGTTCGATGGAGAGGATTCCATTCTGCTGACAGCAATCTCCAACACATTAATCTTTACGGTGATGTCAATCTTCTTTCAGTTTTTTATCGGTTTCGGGCTGGCGCTTCTTTTCAACAAGAAGTTCAAGGGCAGTTCCTTTTTCAGGGGTGTTACCATGATATCATGGCTGCTCCCTGTGACGGTTGCCGGTCTGCTGTTTAAGTTTATGTTTGCAAGCAAGGGCGGCATTATCAACCAGCTCTTCATGTCCCTGCATTTGATTGATGCACCGCTGGAATGGCTGCTGGAGCCAAAACTTGCAATGATAGCGATTGTGGTGGCAAATATATGGATTGGAATTCCCTTTAATATGATGCTGCTGATTACAGGTCTCACTACCATACCAGAGGAAATCTATGAAAGTTCCAAGCTGGACGGCGCAAGTAAATTGCAGACGCTGTTCCTGATTACGATTCCTATGATTAAACCGGCAATCATGTCGGTGCTGACACTGGGATTCGTCTACACGTTCAAGGTGTTTGATCTGGTGTGGGTTATGACAAAGGGCGGACCAATCAATGCGACAGAGCTGGTGTCCACCTACGCATATAAGCTGTCCTTTGACCAGTTCCAGTTCAGCAAGGGTTCAGCGGCGGCAAACATATTGTTCCTGATTCTGTTTGTGGTAGGTATCTTTTACATTAAACTGATCAATGACGAGGAAGAGGTGATGTGATATGAAGAATGAAAAAGGCAATTGGAAATATTTTATCATTGGCGCGATTGTATTTGTAATCTTTATTTTCCCACTATACTGGATGGTTGTCACGGCGCTCAAGACGCAGGTTGAGATATTCCAGATTCCGACACCGCTGTGGCCGAAAGACCTGACCTTTGAAGCCTTTGCAGACCAGATGTCCTCTTCCAGCGATACCTTTCAGGGATTTAAGAATAGTCTGATTATCGGATGCGGTGCTACGATTATTTCTACGATACTGTCCATTCCGGCAGCATATGGACTGGCAAGATTTAAGTTCAAGGGAAGGAAGCTGTTGATTCTATTTTTCTTAATGACGCAAATGCTTCCGTCCACTCTGATTCTTACTTCGCTGTACATCATGTTTTCGCGCATGGGGCTTTTGAATTCCTATCTGGCACCGATCCTTGCGGATGCGACACTCGGAATACCGTTTAGTATTATTATACTGAGGACATATTTCCTGTCCATTCCGAAGGAGCTGGACGAAGCAGCGAAGATCGACGGCTGTAACAGCATCACTTCGTTTACCAAAATCATGCTCCCAATTGCAAAACCGGGTGTTGTTGTGGCAGCGGTGTTTTCTTTTGTGTATGCATGGGGAGATTTGATTTACGGAATTACCTTTATTACAGATCCAACGAAACGCCCGATTACATCCAGCATTTATAATTACGTGCAGCAGTACCAGACGTTGTGGAACGCAACGATGGCATTTGGTATCATTGCCATCATGCCGGTCGTATTAATCTTTATATTTATGCAGAAATATATCGTCAGCGGTTTGACAAACGGCGCTGTCAAAGCATAGGAGGTAATCGGAATGGAACAACAGAAACTGCATTCAATTGACTTAAAAAAAATAAGGATAAAGGATTCATTTTGGTCAAAGCATGTAAATCTGGTCAAAGATGAGATTATCCCTTACCAGTGGGATGCCATGAATGACCGTATTCCGGGCGCAGAGCCGTCACACTGCCTTGATAATTTTGCGATTGCGGCAGGAAGGCAGACAGGAGAACATTACGGGGCAGTATTTCAGGATACGGATATCGCAAAATGGCTGGAGGCTGTCGGATTTTCCCTGGCGGCAAATGCAGACAGTAAACTGGAGGAAACGGCTGATGAGGTGATTGACCTGATTGCAGAGGCACAGCAGGACGACGGTTATCTGGATACCTATTTCATCATCAAGGAGCCGAACCGCAAGTGGAAAAACCTTTGCGAAGGACATGAGCTTTATACGGCGGGGCACATGATGGAAGCCGCCGTAGCTTATTATCAGGGAACGGGAAAGGAGAAATTCCTGAACGTGGTTAAAAAACTTGCTGACCTGCTCTGTGAGACATTTGGGGAAGAAGAGGGAAAAATCCATGCATACCCCGGGCATCAGGAGGTAGAAGTCGGACTGATTAAGCTCTATTATGTGACGGGGGAGCGCAGGTATCTGGACCTTGCAAAATACTTTATTGATGCGCGGGGCGTGGGCGAGAATTATTTCCTGCGGGAAAGAAAAGAACCCGGTTATCGGAATATCTTTCCGGAGCTTGTCGATTACCAGCCCACTTATTCGCAGTCAGACCGCCCCGTGCGGGAACAGAATGCTGCCGAAGGGCACGCAGTCAGGGCGGCATACATGTATTCAGCCATGGCGGAGCTTGCCTATGAATATCAGGATCAGGAGCTGATGGACGCGTGCGTCAGGCTCTGGAATAATATTGTGGGAAAGCAGATGTATATCACCGGCGGCATTGGTGCGTCCGGCATTCTTGAGCGGTTTACCACGGACTATGACCTGCCCAACGACTGCAATTATTCTGAGTCCTGTGCGTCGATTGGGCTTGCCATGTTTGGTATTCGTATGGCAAATATCACAAGGGATGCCGCCTATATTGATACGGTGGAGAGGGCGCTTTACAACACGGTGCTTGCCGGTATCGCGCTGGACGGAAAGAGTTTCTTTTACGTGAATCCCCTTGAAGTATGGCCGGACAACTGCATGGAGCGTACTTCTAAGGAGCATGTGAAGCCAGTCCGGCAGAAATGGTTTGGCGTCGCGTGCTGCCCTCCCAATATTGCAAGGACGCTGGCGTCAATGGGACAGTATATCTATTCGGCAGGGGAAGCGGAGCTGTATGTCAATTTGTTTATTTCGAATGAGGCAGAGATTGATTTAGGCAGTGTGTCCGTACAGGCAGAAATTAATACAAAGTTTCCGTTTGAAAATGAGGTGGAAATTACAGTGAACCATGTTCCGCTTGACGGGATGACACTCGCGGTCAGAATCCCGCAGTATGCCCGCAATTATCAGGTGATGACGGACGGTAAGGCGGCAGCGTACTGTGTAGAGAAAGGGTATGCGCTGCTTACACTGGACAAAGACATCAGGATTACCGTCTCCTTTGAGGCGCCGGCAGAGTATGTCCGTGCAAATCCGAATGTGCGCGCGGACTGCGGAAAGGCGGCAGTCGTCAGGGGACCTCTCGTGTACTGTCTCGAGGAGATTGACAATGGAAAGAATTTGTCGGAGCTGTATGTAGATACGTCCAGAGAAATAGAAGAAACAGATTCGGAACTTTTCGGCGGTATTAAAAAGCTGACACTGAAAGGAAAACGCATTGGAGAAGCGGACTGGAATGAGGGTGAACTCTACGGCAGGCATCCGCTGACACTGACAGATGTCACATTGCAGGCAATCCCTTATGCGTATTGGAATAACCGGGGCATGGGAGAGATGACGGTGTGGGTGAGAGAACTGGTGTAGGATTCAACAAGGTGAATAACACAAAAATGTATATCAGGAGGACAAATCATGTTGGAAATAAAGAATTACAAATTTTGGTTTTGTACAGGTTCACAGGACCTGTATGGAGAGGAATGCTTAAAAAATGTGGCGGAGCATTCAAAAAAGATCGTGGATGTGTTAAATACATTCGGGAAACTGCCTTTTGAAGTCGTGTGGAAGCCGACGTTGATTGATCAGGCGTCAATCAGGCGGACTTTTAACGAGGCAAACAATGATGGGGAATGTGCAGGCATTATCACGTGGATGCATACTTTTTCACCTGCAAAGATGTGGATTATCGGCCTTCAGGAGTATCACAAGCCATTGTGCCATCTGCACACGCAGTTTAACATGGAAATTCCGTATGATACCATTGACATGGATTTCATGAATGAAAACCAGTCTGCCCATGGTGACAGGGAATACGGTCATATTGTCAGCCGTATGGGGATAGAGCGCAAAATTATCGTAGGTCATTTCACCAATGAGGGCGTACAGGAAAAACTGGCGGACTGGATGCGCACGGCAGTCGGCATCATGGAATCTTCCCATATCCGTGTTGTCCGTATTGCGGACAACATGAGAAACGTAGCCGTGACAGAAGGCGATAAAGTGGAGGCACAGATAAAGTTCGGCTGGGAAATTGATGCGTATCCGGTCAATGAAATCGTAGAATATGTGGATGCTGTCTCCCAGGCGGACAGGGATGCGCTCGTGGAAGAATACTACGGCAAATATGAAATCCTTCTGGAAGGCAGGGATGAAAAAGAGTTTCGGGAGCATGTTGCCGTACAGGCGGGGATTGAGCTTGGTTTTGAAAAGTTTTTGACAGAGAAGAATTATCAGGCAGTTGTGACGCATTTTGGTGATTTGGGAGGCTTAAAACAGCTTCCGGGGCTTGCAATACAGAGGCTGATGGAAAAAGGATATGGATTTGGCGCGGAAGGGGACTGGAAGACTGCGGCAATGGTGCGCCTTATGAAACTGATGTCGGCAAATACACCGAACGCAAAAGGAACTTCTTTCATGGAGGACTACACATATAACCTTGTTCCGGGCAAAGAGGGCATTTTGCAGGCGCATATGCTTGAGGTATGCCCGACAATTTCGGACGGCTCGGTTGCCATCAAGTGCCAGCCGCTCTCCATGGGCGACAGGGAAGATCCGGCTCGTTTGGTATTTACAAGCAAGACCGGCCCGGCAGTGGCAACTTCCCTGATTGATCTCGGAACCCGTTTCCGTCTGATTATCAATGCGGTTGACTGCAAAAAGTGCGAGAAACCCATGCCAAAACTTCCTGTAGCGACAGCATTCTGGACGCCACAGCCTTCTTTGGAGGTTGGCGCACAGGCATGGCTTCTTGCGGGCGGCGCACACCATACGGCATTTTCCTATGACCTGACCGTGGAACAGTTGGAGGACTGGGCAGCGGCAATGGGAATTGAGAGCGTTGTCATAGATAACAATACGACAATCCGTGATTTTAAGAATGTACTTAGATGGAATTCCTTTGCATATCGTTAAAACATTCAATGGAAAACCGACTGGGCAGGAATGGAGGAAGAAATGGAAGGCAGCGGAGAAATTAAGAGAGCCATAACAGAGGGAAAGACTGCGCTTGGGATTGAGTTTGGTTCGACAAGGATTAAGGCAGTTCTTGTGACGCAAGATCATGTTCCCATAGCTTCCGGCAGCCATGAGTGGGAAAACCAGCTTGAGGGAAATATCTGGACATACAGCCTTGATGATATATGGAAGGGCTTGCAGGATGCTTATGCGCAGATGGCAGGGGATGTAAAAAAACAGTATGGAGAAACGCTGACTACGACGGGCGCAATTGGTTTCAGCGGTATGATGCACGGTTATATGGCATTTGACAAAAACGGTGAATTGCTGGTTTCTTTCCGCACATGGCGCAATACGATTACGGAAATGGCGGCGCAGAAGCTGACAGAAGAATTTCACTATAATATTCCCCAGAGGTGGAGTATTGCCCATTTGTATCAGGCGATTTTAAACGGTGAGGAGCATGTAAAGGATATTGCCTTTCTGACGACGCTGGCAGGCTACATTCACTGGAAGTTGACCGGAGAAAAAGTGCTCGGCGTGGGAGAGGCTTCCGGTATGTTTCCGATTGATGTGCAGACGAAAGACTTTGATAAGAATATGATAGGGCGTTTTGACAAAATGACGGCAGACAGAAATTTTCCATGGACGCTTTCCCAAATTCTTCCAAAAGTTCTGGTGGCAGGGGAGCACGCAGGAAACCTGACGGAAGAGGGGAGCAGACTGCTGGATGTGAGCGGCAATCTGAAGGCGGGGATTCCGCTCTGTCCGCCGGAAGGCGACGCAGGAACGGGAATGGCGGCGACCAACAGCATTGCAAAGCGCACTGGGAATGTATCCGCAGGAACCAGTATTTTTGCAATGATTGTTTTGGAAAAAGAGCTGACGAAAGTATATCCTGAAATTGACCTTGTCACGACACCCGATGGGAATCTGGTAGGAATGGTACACTGCAATAACTGCACTTCCGATCTGAATGCGTGGGTAAATCTTTTTAAGGAATTTGCAGAGAGCCTTGGCATGAAAGTGGATAGAAATGCGTTATTCGGAACATTATACAAAAAAGCGCTGGAAGGCGATGCTGCGTGCGGAGGCCTGCTTGCCTATAATTACGTTTCAGGGGAACCCGTTACCGGATTTGCGGAAGGAAGGCCGCTCTTTGTGCGGACGCCGGAGAGCAGTTTTAATCTTGCAAATTTTATGCGTGTCAATCTGTTTACCGCGCTTGCGTCCTTAAAAGTGGGACTTGATATCATGCTGAAAGAAGAGGGTGTCCGGGTAGACAGGATTTTTGGCCACGGCGGACTTTTCAAGACAAAAGAAGTGGGGCAGAGGATTATGGCGGCAGCGATGAATGCGCCGGTTTCCGTGATGGAGACTGCGGGAGAAGGCGGCGCGTGGGGAATTGCTCTGCTGGCATCTTATATGCTTCATAAAGAAAAGGGGGAGTCGCTGGACGCTTACCTGCAAAACAAAGTGTTTGCCGGGCAGACAGGGGAAGAAATGCAGCCGTCGCAGGCGGACGTGGACGGTTTTGATATCTTTATCGAGCGTTATAAAAAAGGATTTTCCATTGAACGTGCAGCGGTCGAGCATCTAAGAAACGAGTACTGGAACTGCAATATTGACTTGTAGGTATGAAGCAACGTATAAAACGCTTCGGGATGGAGGAAAAAATGAATAACTTAGAACTTGCAAAGGCAGCAAATGAAGTCCGCAAAGGAATTGTGACCAGCGTGCACAGCGCAAAAGCAGGGCATCCGGGCGGTTCACTTTCCGCAGCAGATATTTTCACGTTTCTGTATTTTGAGGAAATGAATATAGATCCGAAAAATCCGAAGAAAGAAGACAGGGACCGTTTTGTGCTGTCCAAAGGACATACGGCACCGGGACTTTATGCTGCTTTGGCAAACAGGGGATTTTTTCCTGTAGAGGATTTAAAGACACTCCGTAAATTAGGCTCTTATCTTCAGGGGCATCCTGATATGAAACACATTCCGGGTGTGGATATGTCCAGCGGTTCCCTGGGACAAGGGATTTCCGCAGCAGTGGGCATGGCGCTTGGCGCTAAAATGGACCGCAAAGCTTTTAGGGTATATACACTTCTGGGAGATGGCGAGCTTGAAGAAGGACAGGTCTGGGAGGCATCAATGTTTGCCGGACATAGAAAACTGGATAATCTCTGCGTGATTATAGATAATAATGGCTTGCAGATTGACGGTAAAGTTGAGGATGTGTGTTCCCCGTATCCGATTGACAAGAAATTTGAGGCATTCAACTTTCATGTAATCAATGTGGATGCGCATGATTTTGAGGCTTTAAGGGCGGCATTCAAAGAAGCAAGGGAAATGAAAGGAATGCCGACGGCGATTATCGCACACAGCCTGAAAGGAAAAGGCGTTTCTTTCATGGAAGGAAACTGTGGCTGGCATGGCAAGGCGCCAAATGATGAAGAATACGCGATCGCAATGGCAGACCTTGAGAAAGTGGGGGCAGAATTATGTCAGAAGTAAAGACAGACAAAGTTGTTACAAGAATTGCAACAAGGGAAAGCTATGGAAATGCCCTTGTGGAGCTGGGAGCAGAATATCCGAATCTGGTTGTTCTGGATGCCGACCTTGCCGCGGCGACCAAGACAGGTATTTTTAAGAAAGCATATCCCGACCGGCATATTGACTGCGGCATTGCAGAATGTAACATGACGGGTATCGCGGCAGGACTTTCAACTGTAGGCAAGATTCCGTTTATCAGTTCCTTTGCCATGTTTGCGGCGGGACGCGCTTTTGAGCAGGTTCGCAATTCCATAGGGTATCCGCATCTGAATGTAAAGATTGGCGCAACCCATGCAGGAATCACTGTCGGCGAGGATGGGGCATCCCACCAGTGTAATGAGGATCTGGCGTTAATGAGAAGCATTCCCGGAATGGTCGTCATCAATCCGTCAGATGATGTGGAGGCAAGGGCAGCCATGCGTGCGGCAGTGGCGTATGAAGGTCCTGTATATCTGCGTTTTGGTCGTGCGGCAGTGCCTGTGATCAATGACAGGGCGGACTATCACTTTGAGATTGGAAAAGGCGTCCTGCTTCGCGAGGGGACGGATGTTACAATCGTAGCTACCGGAATCTGTGTGGACAGCGTTCTCGGCGCGGCAGAGAGGCTTGCAGCGGAAGGCGTCAGCGCGGAAGTGATCAATATACATACGATCAAACCGTTTGATAAGGAGCTCGTAGCCGCTTCCGCAAAAAAGACCGGAAAAGTAGTGACGGTGGAAGAGCATTCCGTGATTGGCGGACTGGGGAGTGCAGTCTGTGACGCGCTTTGTGAACTGGCGCCAACACCTGTCAGGAAAATCGGTATGCAGGATGTGTTTGGCGAGTCCGGTTCTGCGGCAGCCCTGATTCAGAAGTACGGACTGGATGCGGAAGGCGTGTATAAGAGCGTAAACGAATTTTTGGCGGTTTAAAATGCAAAGATAAATGCGGAGGAGTGTCAATGAAAAAGAAACTAATGCTGCACAATAAAGGGACAAATTATTTCCTATTCAGCATCAGAAATAAAATAATCATTTGTTTTCTGGTTCCCTTATCCTTTATGATTATCATTGGGTATTCTGCATATCAGAAGGCGGCAGAGGGAATGCAGCAGAAATTTCAGGAATCGACACTTCAGACCCTAAGAATGGTGACAGAGTATGTGGACATGGGCTGTGACTTTATTGAGGCAGAGGGAACCAAGTACGCTTTTAATACCGAGCTGGCAAAGTACTATCTGGGTTTTTTTGAGGATGATTTGATTGGAAAAAAGGATTTGATCGAGAAAACGAAATATGATATTCTGTCTGCCCAGATTATCAACCCATTTATCAGCAATATACATATTATTACCATGGAAGGAATTTCTATGCTTTCGACCAGGGATACAGCTTCCGCAGATGGTTTTTATGAAAGCTATATGGAATCCATGTCAACGGGGGACAGTACAATTGACAAATGGGTTGACAGACATACGATATTGGATGAATATCTGGGACTCGATGAAAATGACTATATTCTGTCCCTGCAGGTTCTGTCCCAGTCTAAGAATGCGTGTATTGTGATTGATGTGAAACAGGAGGAGATCAAGAAGCTTTTGGAGAATCTGGACATCGGCGAGGGCAGTATGGTCGGTTTTGTTACTGGAAGTGGAAAAGAGATTGTCTGTGTGAAAGCAGCAGAGGGACAGGAAAGTGACCTGGTGGAAGGCGGAAATGTATTTTGGGGACAGGAGTTTTATGCCGGTATCAGCAATGAGACTGATGAGTCTGTCGGGGAAGAATTATTGGAAGGCTCTAAGGAAGTATCATTAGACGGGAAAAAATATCTGTTCCTTTTCAGCAAAAGTGAAAAAATAGGAGCAACCGTGTGTGCGTTGATTCCGGTTTCCGTTGTCACGAACCAGGCGGGTGAAATAGGCAGTCTGACAATTGTTCTGGTGCTCATTGCAAGTGCGATTGTTTTATGTGTAGGATTTGTGACAGTATCAGGTATTCAAAATAATATGAAGCGCATCTCAAAGAAGTTTGGAGAGGTGGAAAAAGGAGATTTAACAGTAAAAATTGCGGTAAAGGGCCGGGACGAGTTCAGAGGGCTTGCCGGTTCTGCCACACACATGATTGCAAATACAAAGAATCTTGTGAACAAAGTGAGATATGCGACTGTCCAGCTGGGGGAATCTGCCAATGACGTAAACGCAGTTTCCGGCGTGATTGAAGAACACTCCCATGAAATAACAAAAGCTGTCAGGGAAATTAATGCGGGTATGGCGAAGCAGTCAGAGCACGCGCAGGAATGTGTGGCAAAGACAGATATATTGTCCGGTGAAATCCAGAAAGTCGGTCATATTCTAGGAGATGTTGAAAAAATGGTAAGGGCGACAGATGGCATGATTGCCCATGGAATGGAACTGATTCAGGTTTTGGGCAGCAGGGCGGCGGAAACAACTGATATTACGGACAAGGTCAGCGAGAGCATTGATGTGCTAAGCGAAGAAAATCAGAAAATCAATGCATTTGTGGAAATCATTACAGACATCAGCGAACAGACAAACCTGCTTTCTTTAAACGCTTCCATTGAGGCTGCGAGAGCCGGAGCGGCAGGGCGTGGATTTTCGGTAGTCGCAGAAGAGATTCGCAAGCTGGCGGATGATTCGGCAAGGGCGGCAGGTGAAGTACGTAATAATGTAAAACAGATTAACACACAGGTTAGGAACAGCATGGAAAATGCAGGTCAGGCGCGTTCCATGGTTGATCTGCAATCGAAATCTGTTGGGGAAGTCATTGCTGTATTTCACAAGATGCAGGAACACATGAACCAGCTTGTGGAAGGGCTGGATCATATCATGAACAGTATGGAAAGTGCGGACAGCGAGAGAAGCGACACGGTAAATGCAGTAAAACATATTTCTGACATCATAGAGTCCGCCGCCGCCAGTGCCGAGGTCGTCAATGAAGTCGCGGACGGTCTGATGAGAAATGTTACAAATCTGGGACGCACAGCAGCGACGCTCGGCGAGAATATGGAGGAATTGAGGGCAGAAATCTCTGTTTTTAAAACATGAATCGTTCAAATGGATTTGGAAACGGCAGGGAAAGGAAATAAGACATGGTAAGCAGAAATATTATTTTGAAGAATCAGAAGGAGACGATAGAATTTGTTTCAATTGTTGAGCAGTATCCCTATTCAGTAACAATCTGTGCTGGTCATTGTACCATGAATGCAAAGTCGATTCTTGGAATGCTGGCTATGGGCTTTCATCGTATCATGAAAATGGATATCCATGCTGAGACAGCCGATGATTTGCTTGGGGCAGTCGGTAAATTTATCTGTAGGGAGAATAGGCAGTCGGTTTTGTGTTGTTGCAATTATTTGTCTAATGCATTAATTTCTTCGTCTATCACATGAAATTTCATGGAACACGAAACACCCCATATATTTCACAAAATAAACACACCAAATTTAAGCTTCACTTAAGCTTGCCGCCATATACTTTTCTCATCACAAACCAATATGCATATGGGGTACTATAGATGACATTA
The DNA here is from genome assembly GCA_002490665.1 of Lachnospiraceae bacterium UBA7205. GTDB lineage: Bacteria > Bacillota > Clostridia > Lachnospirales > Lachnospiraceae > COE1. The sequence continues at coordinate 69,835 of DKUL01000059.1, forward strand.
CATTGCTGTTATTGCGTTTGTGCAAATTCAAGATTGGTGAATGGAGGAGTATAATGGCATATCAGGCAGTTTTTAAACGTTATGAGATGAAATATAAGATGACAAGGAAGCAGCGGGCTGCGGTATTAGAAGCAATGCTTCCGCATATGCGGCTCGACGATTTCGGGCATACGACCATCCGAAATATCTATTTCGATACGGATACATACCGGCTGGTGCGGCGTTCCATAGAGAAGCCGGTTTATAAAGAAAAGCTGCGCATCAGGAGTTACAGACAGGCAGCGCCGCAGGATAAGGTTTTTATCGAGCTTAAGAAAAAATATGATGATGTGGTCTATAAGCGGCGCGAGTCACTTTCCCAGATTGAAACCCTGGAATGGCTGGTGAAGGGAACGCCGTTTCCAAAAGCGACACAGATAGGAACTGAAATTGATTATTTTTTTTCATTTTACCAGACACTGAAACCAAAGGTGTTTCTGTCCTATGAGCGCGAAGCATTTTATGCGCTGGACGGCAGCGACTTCCGCGTGACGTTTGATGAAAATATCCTTGCCCGCCAGGAAGAGCTTTCCCTCTCGCGGGAGGTGTGGGGAGAGCCGCTGATGGATGAGGACGACGTGCTGATGGAAATCAAGACTTCGGGCGGCATTCCGCTCTGGATGACGGAGGCGCTGACGCGTGAAAAAATTTACAAGACATCTTTTTCAAAATATGGGACAGCATACGAAAATATATACTGGCGCTCGAAAAGACTGACCGCCCAGCATAAGGTGATGGGCAGACAGACGAATAGCCAGTACACTGGCAGGATATTTATAGCCTGAGGAGGAGAGGAAAAATGGAAAATATTTTCAGGGGATTGTTTGACGCGGAGACGGCAAGCATCATATCAGTTGCCGATTTTATGATTTGCATTGTCAGTTCGCTTGTTATAGGATTGATAATATCAGTGATGTACATGTACAGGAATACATACTCCAAAAGCTTTATCGTGACGATTGCCACCATTCCTGCGATTGTGTGCGCAGTGATTATGATGGTGAACGGAAATGTGGGCGCGGGCGTGGCAGTAGCAGGGGCTTTCAGTCTGGTAAGGTTCCGCTCCGCACCGGGGACGGCAAAGGAAATCGGCGTGTTGTTCATGGCGATGGGGGCAGGAATTATCACCGGAATGGGATATATTGCGTATGCGTTTCTGTTTGCTGTCATTATGGGGCTTGTCGACATGCTCTATGCACAGATAGGCTTCGGGACAAAGAAGCATGCGGACTTGGACAGGACACTGCATGTCACAATACCGGAGGATTTGGATTATGTGGAAGTGTTTGACGACTTGTTTGCCCGGTTCACGAAAAAAAGTGAGCTTGTCAACGTGAAAACGACCAATATGGGAAGCCTGTTTAAGCTGACCTATCATATAACATTTCAGGAATCAGGCACGGAGAAGGCTTTCATTGATGCCGTGCGCTGCCGGAATGGGAATCTGGAAATTGCACTGTCAAACCAGGAGAGCAGCATAACGGACATGATGTGAGATATTTCCTTGCCGGATTGCTGGCGAGTATCAGGGGAAAATGTAATGTTGGAAAAAGGAGTACAATAATGGGGCGATGGAATAAAAAGCAGTATTGGATGATGGCAGTATGCCTTCTTGCGGCCGTGTCTGCAACGGCATGTGCGAATGATGGGACGGTGAATGTAAATGCTGCCAGTGAGAATAATGAAAGTGACACAAATGTCATTTCGGACGTGGTGGCGGATGAGTCCGGACTTTTCTCGAAGCGTGACCTGGGCGGGGAATATGATGCATCAAAATGTGAACATATCACGCTTTCTGATGCAGGCTGCACGACGGATTCCAAGAATGTGGTGATAGAGGAGAGCAGGGTCACGATAACAGGGGAAGGGGACTATCTGGTAAGTGGTTCGCTCAGTGACGGAATGATTACCGTGGATGTCGACAAGACCGAAAAGGTTCAACTGGTGCTGGACGGTGTGGACATCAGCTGTGCGACGTCGGCTGCCATCTATGTAAAAAGCGCAGACAAGGTGTTTGTCACGCTTCCCGACGCAACAGAAAACACACTCACAAACGGCGGTTCCTTTGTGGCAGTGGACGATAATAACATTGACGCGGTAATCTTTTCAAAGGATGATTTGACACTCAATGGAACAGGAAAGCTTACAGTCGATTCCCCTGCCGGGCATGGAATCGTGTCAAAAAATGACCTTGTCATCGCGGATGGGACATATGATATTACTGCTGCATGTCATGGGATGACTGGAAAGGACAGCGTGGCTGTCGCGGACGGTGATTTTCACATTCAGGCGGGAGAGGATGCCATAAAATCGGACAATAATGATGATGACACAATGGGCAGTGTGCATATTCTGGGCGGAACTTATACGCTCGCAGGCGAGAGCGATGGGATCAATGCCCTAAATGAAATCAACATTTCCGGTGGTAAAATCGTCGTGGAGCAGTCCGGTGAGGGGATTGAGGCGCGGATTATCAATATCTCCGGTGGGGAAATTGACATCATGTCGTCTGATGACGGATTAAATGCCACGGACAAACGCCAGTCCGCAAAGGAGGAGACAGCCGATGTCCAGGCGGCGGACAAAAAAGGCGGTCGTGGCGGAATGAGTGACAATGACCCGGAAGCATCCATCAATATTTCGGGAGGCGTTCTGCGCGTGGATGCCGAGGGCGACGGTCTTGACTCGAACGGTTATATCCTGGTAAGCGGCGGGGAAGTTTATGTGACGGGACCTTCTCATGGCGGTGATGCCGCGCTTGACTATGGGATTGATGCCACGATAACGGGCGGAATCGTGGTGGCGGCAGGACAGGGCAGTATGGCGCAGAATTTCGGCGCGGATTCGACACAGGGCAGTATTCTGGTAAGCACGCAGCAGCAGAATGTGGCAGGAAGCGACATTACTCTTTTGGACGCGGATGGCGGTGAAATTCTTGCATGGACAATGAAAAAAAGTTATAATTCAGTTACAATCAGCTGCCCGGAAATTAAGTCCGACGGTTCGTACACTGTGAAAATGGGTGAAAACGCAGTGGATGTGGCTATGGACGGACTCATATACGGACAAGGATTTTCCTTTGGCGGAGGAAAACGCGGATTTGGCAGCGGGAAGAGACAGGGAGAACGCCCGGAAGGAATGCCGGAACCGCCCGATATGCCGAACGGAGAGAAGATGAACCGGACAGAATAAGCCGGATAGGCTGTCCCGAAGTTTGAGGAGGAAACTTACCATGAGACTCTTACTTGCAGAGGACGAGGCATCGCTGTCAAAAGCGATTGTGACAATCCTCAGACGCAGCAATTATACAGTGGATGCGGCATGCGATGGCGTGGAGGCGCTGGAATTTCTGGAAATGAATTCGTATGACGGCGTCATTCTGGACGTGATGATGCCGCGCATGGACGGAATCAGCGTCCTGCAGGAGATCCGCAAAGCGGGAAACCAGGTGCCGGTCATCCTGCTCACGGCAAAGGCGGAGGTGGACGACAAGGTACTGGGACTTGACAGCGGCGCAAATGATTATCTCACCAAGCCGTTTGCGTCAAAGGAGCTTCTGGCGCGCATCCGCGCCATGACAAGAAGCGCTGCGTCGGCAGTACAGCCCGATACGAAGCTGCGGTTTGGCAATCTCTCGCTGGACTGTGCAACGTTTGAACTGTCCTCGCCGTTCGGGACATTTGTCCTTGCGAACAAGGAATTCCAGATGCTGGAATTTCTGATGCGCAACCCGAGACAGATTATTTCCGCAGAGCAGTTTATGGACAAAATATGGGGCTTTGAGGCAAATGCGGAGAGTAATGTCGTGTGGACATATATTTCTTATCTGCGCAAGAAGCTCACGGCGCTCAAGGCAGACGTGGAAATCAGGGCAAGGCGCGGGGCAGGATATTCCATCGAGCATCTGAGGACGGAAACATCAGCTGACTGAAAAAAGTTTTCCGGTAGGCATGGCGCCGGTGTTGGAACATGCAGCGTTTGGAGGGGTATATGATAAGGAAACTGCGGAAAAAGTTCGTTATTTTATCGACAATATCATTGTTATTGCTGCTGGGTATTATTGTGGTATCCAGCAATTTTCTGACTTACAGGGAACTTGTGGATAAGGCGGATGTTGTGCTGGACATGATTGTGGAAAACGGTGGGCGCCCTGTGCATTTGCTTCCGCCTGAAAAAAAGGAAATTCCGCGGGAAGGCATGCCCGGCGAGCGCGGCAGATTCTTCGGAAAAAAGCTTCTGTCACCTGAAATCATGTATGAGGCGCGATTTTTCACTGCGACTGTCTCGGGGGACGGACAGATGATATCCGTCGATACGCAGAGCATTGCCATGGTGGATGATGCCGAGGCGCAAAACTATGCAAAACAGGCATATGGTAAAAAGAGTGACAGGGGATTTATTAACGATTTCCGGTATATAAAATATATTGACGGAAATGACATTCGTGTCATTTTACTCGACTGCGGCAGGAATCTTTTTACCTTTAAGAATGCCCTTCTCATCAACTGTCTGATATCGTTTGCCGGGCTGCTTGTGATTTTTGTCATCATCGTCATTTTTTCAGCGAAAATTGTCAGGCCGGTTTCGGAGAGCTACAACAAACAAAAACAGTTTATTTCCGTGGCAGGGCATGAGATTAAGACACCGATTACGGTTATCGACGCGGACGCGGAGGTTCTTGCCATGGAAATCGGCGAGGACAATGAGTGGCTTTTGGATATCCGCAAGCAGACAAAGCGGATGGCGGTGCTTACGAACGACCTGCTTGCGCTGTCACGCATGGATGAGAACAGGCAGCAGTATACCATGATTGATTTTCCGGTGTCGGATGTCGTCGGGGAGATGGTCAGATCCTTTCAGACCCTTGCGCGAAGCAGGGGGAAAACCATCAGGGCAGAGATAACGCCAATGCTGTCATATTACGGCGATGAAAATTGTTTCCGGCAGCTTGTGGGCATTCTTCTGGACAATGCCATCAAGTACACACCGACCGCAGCGGATGGCAGCTGTGATGCCATCCGGATGACGCTGGAAAAGAAGAACCATAATATCTGTCTGTCTGTAAGGAACAGCTCGGATCCCGTGAGCAATGAGCAGCTGGGGCGTTTCTTTGACCGCTTTTACAGGACGGAGCAGTCAAGGAGCTCCGAAAGCGGCGGGTATGGGCTGGGACTGTCCATAGCAAAATCAATTGTCGAGGCGCATAAGGGCAGGATTACCGCGACGGCGCCTGATGCAAAAACGGTACAGATATCCGTCGTTCTGCCGTCAAGAAGCCGCTGACAAAGAAAAGCTGCGCATCAGCGTTCCAGATGCTCCTGATATGCCTTTAGCATATGGTAAAAGAGCTTCTGGTCGCGTCTTGGCAGCTGCTGGTACAAGTCATAAAAATCTAAAGAGTTATCTTCACTCGGAATTGCGGACTGCTCAATCAAGTCGGCGGGGGAGCAGCCGATGAAATCGCAGATGTCCACAAATGTATCCAGGCTCATTTTTGTAACGCCGCGTTCAATCTGGCTGATAAAGCTCAGGGACAGGTCAAGCTGCTCTGCCATCTGTTCCTGGGTGATATGCATCTGTTTTCTGTAAAATTTAATTCGTTTTCCCAAAGTTTTATAATCTAAAGCCATACTGATTCTCCATATTCGTTATTTTATCCATAAAGTAAAACTATTATTATTTTCTATTAAGTTGATAATATAGTGACAGACACTATTACTGCGTTTTCTTTCAGAAATTCGCACTAATACTATTGATTTTTGACAGTATTAGTGTTAAACTGCTATAGAAATCGCAATAATAGTGTTATTTTTTGTCATGTAAAGAGGATAAAAGCGACATGTGGGAAAACGACTTCAAAAGAAAACCGGAGGAGATTGCGGAATGGGGCGAATAAGGGAACTGGTCGAATACAGGGAGATGACTGCAAGTCTTGTGAGGCGGGAACTCCGCGGGAAATATAAGGGCTCGATTCTCGGCTTTCTGTGGACATTTATCAACCCACTGTGCCAGATTGTCATCTATACGGTTGTATTTTCGATGATTATGCGAAGCGGCCTGGAAAATTTTAATATATACATGATTTCGGGAATGATACCATGGTTCTTTTTCAGCGGCTCCGTTTTGCAGGGGGCAGGCTGCATCAGGGCGCACGCGAACATGGTGAAGAAAATTTATTTTCCGCGGGAAGTGCTGCCGGTTGTCGTGACGACTTTTCAGTTTATCAATATGCTGCTGAGCTTTATCTTCATTATCGCGGTGGTCATTGTGGAAAAAGGACGCTTTAATCCCGTTGCATGGGGATATCTTCCGCTGGTGATGCTGACGGAGTATCTGCTTGCCCTGGGGCTTGCACTGCTGATATCGGCATGTACCGTTTATTTCCGTGACTTGGAGCATATCACAAGCGTCCTGCTGATGGCATGGGTTTACCTGACACCGATATTTTATTCGATGGAGACGATACCCGACTATCTGCTTCCGATATTCCGTTGCAACCCGATGACGCCCGTGATAGAGATGTACCACAGCATTATTTACTATGCAAAACCGCCTGAAACGGCGGCACTTGCACAGGCTTTCCTGTCCGCCATTGCTTTTCTGGTACTGGGAAGCCTTGTGTTTGGAAAACTTGAAGAGAATTTTGCGGAGGAACTGTGATGGAAACGATATCCGTGTGTGAAGTCAAAAAAAGCTTCAAGGTGTATTTTGACAAAGGAAACATGCTCAAGGAAAGAATCCTTTTCCCGAACCGGAACCGTTATGAGCGGCGGGAAGTCCTGCGCGGCATCAGCTTTGCGTGCCAGAAGGGGGAGGCGGTCGGACTAATCGGGAAAAACGGCTGCGGCAAGAGCACCATACTCAAACTCCTGTCCAGAATCCTGCGCCCCAATGAGGGAACGATTACCGTGAATGGCAGGGTATCAAGCCTGATAGAGCTTGGCGCGGGTTTCCATATGGACATGACAGGCAGGGAAAACATCTATATCAATGCCGCCATCTTTGGCTTAAAGAAAAAGGAAATCAACGCGCGTCTGGACGACATCATCCGGTTTTCGGAGCTTGGGGAATCCATAGACAATCCTGTCAGAACCTACTCGTCCGGCATGTACATGCGGCTTGCGTTTTCTGTTGCGATTAATGTGGATGCGGACATCCTGCTCGTGGATGAAATCCTTGCGGTGGGGGATGTCAATTTCCAGAGTAAGTGTTTTGAAAAACTTAGGGAAATCAAACGTGCAGGAACGACAATTGTAATTGTGTCACATGCAATGGAGCAGTTGTATGAAATCTGTGACAGGCTGATTTGGATAGAAGATGGCATGGTTCGAATGGATGGGGATGTGAGACAGATAGCTGAGGCATATCTTGTCAGCATGGAGAGTAGAAGAACATAAATAGGAGGAACGTATGAAGCTACAGGAGATATTATGGCCAAAGGATGGGATATGTACTGACATTGAAATGTATTTTCATTCTAATTATAAGGTCAATCTGATTCAGACGGAGCATACGCATATTCGGTTCAGAAGGGGTGGCGTGATTACCACCGATACATATTTTAATAGCCTGTCGGTAGAAAAATGGAAAAAATATACGAACATTCAGAGTCTTTCGCTTACAGTGGCAGTTCAGGGAACATTTCACATCAGCCTGTGCTGGAAAAGGAAGATAAATGACATGTTTATTGAAAGGGAGCTAAAAAATATTGTTGTCAATGCGCCTGAGAGACAGGAAGTGACATTGGCGTTTCCGGATGAGACAAAAGGCATGCTCTTTTTTCGAATAGAGTCTTTGGAGAAAGGCGGGAAATTTTATGGCGGTTATTATCAGACAATGGTGCAGCCTGACGGAATCAGGCCTGTAAAGCTTGGAATTGTCATCTGTACCTACAAGCGTGAAAAATATGTCAGGGACAATATCAGTCTCTTGAACAAGGATATCATTCAGAATAAGGACAGTCCGCTTTTCGGGAAACTGGAAGTATTTATTTCGGATAATGGACAGAGCCTGGAATCATATCACCTTGAAAGTGAGAGGATTCACATCATAAAAAATAAAAATGCGGGCGGTGCGGGCGGCTTTACGCGTGGGTTGATGGAGATAATCAGGAAGCCGGACAGGGCGGGAATAACCCATGCGCTCCTGATGGATGATGATATCGTGGTAGACACTGCGTCCATCGTGAGAACCGCCACGATACTCGCACTTTTGAAGGATGCTTATCAGGATGCGTTTGTGGGCGGAGCGATGCTGCGTGCCGACCAGCGCAATATCCAGGTGGAGGCAGGCGCTTCCTGGAATGCAGGGAAATTGATTTCATTAAAGGCTGATTTGGACTTACGGTTATGGGAGAACTGTCTTAGAAATGAACAGGAGGAGTACAGTGAATTCAATGCGTGGTGGTATTGCTGTTTTCCGATTGACATTGTGGAGGAGGACAATCTGCCGCTTCCGATTTTTATTCGGGGGGACGATTTGGAATATGGACTGCGCAACATGAAAACATTGATTCTGATGAATGGTATCTGTGTGTGGCATGAGCCGTTTGAGAATAAGTATTCTTCTTTTCTGGAGTACTATGTTATCCGAAACAGACTGATTGACAATGCCTTTCATTTTCCAGGGTGGGGAAAGAAGGAGCTAATCCGGACGCTGATTGGCGAGTACAGGCGGGAGGCTTATCTTTATCGGTATAAAAACGTGGAATTGTACATAAAAGGAATCCGGGATTTCTTAAAAGGCATTGATTTTCTTGAGCAGACAGACCCGGAATGGCTTCATGAGGAGATTATGGCATCCGGTTATAAGGCGCTTCCGGCAGAGCAGCTCGAGGTACCGTTTATGGAAAGTGAGTATGAACGGGGAAGGACGGAAGAACATCCCCGTCTGCATGAGATTGTGCGAAAGTTTACACTGAATGGGTATCTGCTTCCCGCCAAGCATATAAGGACGGTTCCGGTGGCCCAGGCAAGACCGGAGTTCGTGTGGCGTGCAAAAACAATTTTATTTTATGACATTGTGGAAAATAAAGGATTTGTTACGCACAGGAGTCTGCGGAAATTTATAGGACAGGGATTTCAGGTGCTGGGCACAATCATTGCGATACTGACGCAGTATGACAAGGCAAAAAAATCATATCAGGACAGGAGAAAAGAAGTTACCTGTATGACGTTTTGGGAGCATTACCTGGATATATAGGCAGGAGGGGACAACAAAAAGTGAAGGGATTATATCGTCTTATTTTTGTGGCTGTTTTTGTTGAGGTCATAATATGTAATTTTAGGACATGGGAATCCATGGGGTGGACTTCATATGACATGGTTGAGAATGGTTCGTTTTTGTTAAAGGATGGACAGTTTGTGACCACGGAAGCAGACAAAAGCTCGGTTGTCGCGCCGTTCAGGGAAGATGGATGGTGTGATGTGACCGCATTTGACGGAATGTATCCTGTCAAAAATATATATTTATTATGCCGGTATTTGGATTCGGACAGCCAGCCGATTGAAAATAGTTATGTTACGGTGTACATGAAGGTGCGGGATGAAGGAAATGCAATCAGCTATCAGCTGCCGGACAGGGTGGTAGCGCCCGAAATCAGGAGGACGCAGTACAATCGCCTGAATCCTTGCGGGCAGTTAAAGGGACTGGAGCTGACTTTCCTGAAACCTGATTATAGGGACATTGCCGCGGTAGAAATAGTGGCGTGCCAGTTTAACGTGCATGTGGCGTTCCGGTTTTCATTGCTCCGCTGCTGTATTGTGCTGCTGTTAATCTTGTCCGTATATTACTTGCGTCCGGGTTCGCGGATATATCAGAGGGCAGTTGATGAAAAGTTTCGCGGAAAAAAGACTGTGGTAATCATATGCCTGATGGGATGTATTTTGTTTTCCTTATTTTTTGCAAACATAAATCCACAGTACTATTACAAAAATTACCGGACACAGTATCACGACCTGGCAGAGGCATTTATGGAGGGAAATCCGTATCTAAATGAAAAACCGGCAAATTCACTTGCGACAATGGAAAATCCGTATGACACCAATTTACGGGAGGCCGTTACAAGGGAAGCCGGCGAAACATGGAGACTGGACTGGGCTTATTTTAACAACCGGTATTATGTTTATTTTGGCGTGGTTCCTGTCCTGATGCACTTTCTCCCTTATTATGCGCTTACGGGTACCCATTTGTCGGTGAATGCTTCGGTGTCTTTCTTTGGCATTTTCTATATAGCAGGCTGTTTTGCACTGCTTTGGATGATTTTTAAGAGGAAATTTTCAAAAGCCCCTTTTGCGCTTTACCTGTTGGGCTGCGGTATGCTTGTATTCTGCTCGGGAATGTTCTATGCCTTTAGGGGGCCTGCCTTTTATGGACTGCCGATATTGGCGGCGGCAGCTTTTTCGGTGTGGGGACTCTGGTTCTGGTATGGTTCAAGGGGGGAAGGGCAGTATCCGGTTTCATGCAGAAAAGTGATGTGTGGTTCGCTCTGTATTGCGATGACAGCGGGGTGCCGTCCGCAGTTTTTAATTGTTTCCGCTGTTTCGATATTTATATTTTACGACTGTCTGTCTGATAAAAATTTTGTGTTCTCAAAACAGGGAAGGAAATTTTTGGCGGCATGGGTTGTTCCGGCGCTTGTTGTCGCGTCAGGAATTATGTACTACAACTTTATTCGGTTTGGTTCGCCGATGGATTTTGGGGCTAATTATAACCTCACGTCAAACGACATGACACACAGGGAATGGCATTGGGACCGAACCATCCTGGGAATCTATATGTACTTGTTTGAGCCGACAAAAATAAGCGCCGTTTTTCCATTTATTCTGGATTCACTTATGCCGGCAGACTGTGTAATACCATTTACAAATTATATGGGAATTACAATATTTGAAGGAAACTTTGGCGGTATTGTTTTTAACCATCCTGTCCTGGCACTGCCGTTTCTGGCGCTGCCATTGAGGAAATATTGTAAAAAAGATGTCTATCGGACGAGTTTGTTTTTTATGGCTTCGGCAGTAGTGATTATTGTTGCCGATACGCAGATGGCAGGCCTGGTGGGACGTTACCTGATGGATTTTGGGTGGCTGTTCTGCCTGGCGGCGGTTTTGCTGGTTTCCTCGGTGGAAGAGCGCTGCGGGGATAATACATTTAAGATGCTGATAAGAAGTGCGGTGCTGATAAGTGTGCTATGGGGCGTCATTTATGAGTTTCTGCTCGCCTTTAATGCACATACCAATTCTTCGCTGCGGGCATTTTGCCCCAGCCTGTATTACCGGGTTCAGTCAGCAGTTGCGTTCTGGCTGTAGGGAAAAAATTTTAAAGGAGGCAGTATGGATAAAATAGCTGTTCTTGTGCCTTGTTACAATGAGGCGAAAACTATAGGAAAGGTGGTAAGGGATTTTAAGGAAATTCTTCCGGAGGCAGTGGTGTATGTGTATGACAATAATTCCAGTGACAACACGGTACAGGAAGCAGAGCAGGCGGGAGCCATAGTGCGTCACGAATACCAGCAGGGAAAAGGGAATGTGATACGGCGCATGTTTCGGGAAATAGAGGCAGAAGTCTATGTCATGGTGGATGGGGATGATACGTATCCTGCAAAGGCAGCTTTCGAGATGGTCAGGCTGGTGCGCGAGCGTCAGTCGGACATGGTGGTTGGCGACCGTCTTTCAGGTACATATTTTACGGAAAACAAAAGACCTTTCCACAATTTTGGGAACACACTGGTCAGGGAGAGCATCAACCGTCTGTTCCATGCATCGATTCAGGATATTATGACAGGTTATCGCGCATTTAGTTATCAGTTTGTGAAATCCTTTCCGGTTCTTTCAAAAGGATTTGAGATTGAGACGGAGATGACCATCTTTGCCGTCGACAGAAATATGAAAGTGGACAACATTGTTGTGGAGTACCGGGACAGACCAGAGGGAAGCACATCAAAACTCAATACCTTTTCGGACGGCGGCAGGGTGCTTCTGACAATGATAAATCTATATAAAAACTACAGGCCATTTGGTTTCTTTGGCAGTCTGGCGTTTTTGCTGGCTGCTGTGGGAGGCGGGTTTTTTGTCCCTGTTTTTGCAGACTTCCTGCGGACAGGGATTGTCGACAGGTTTCCGACACTGATTGTATGTGGTTTTGTCATGGTTCTGGCAATGATTTTGTTTGCAGTTGGAGTGATTCTTGCAACGCTCAGGGTAAAAGACAGGCAGGACTTCGAGTATCGTCTGCAGGAAATTAACAGGACAAAAATATACTGCCGGAGCAGGGATGGATATGGACAATAAAAAAGAGATAAAAAGATGTAAAATTGCGCTTTTGGCGCTTATATGCCTGGGAATTGCCTTTATGGTGTATTATGTGGCGGGGTCTGTCAGGGATTATTTCTCATCGGACTATGCGGCGTACATTCTTCTTGCGCGGGAGCAGAATCGGCTGGGACAATTCTTTCCGGACGGTTTTCATTACAGCACGGGTCTGTTTATCTTTACACCAAATCTGTTGATAGCCCCGCTGCTTTATATTATTGAGGACTGGATAGTGTGCAGGCAGATAGCCGTGGCTGTGTATGCCGCTGTCCTGCTTGTTCTGGCTAGAATGTTCTTTTGCAGGATATTGCAGGAAAAGGAAAGCAAAACTGTGTCGTTCCTGATTTTTACGGTCTTGTTTCTGATGCCGCTTAGCTTTACGCAGATGGAGGAGTGGTTCTTTGAGGCGGGTTATCTGAACAATATGATTTATGAACTGATGATTCTGCTTTGCTTTGCCTGTTTTTGGGAGGAACATGGCTCCCCGAAAAAAATGTGGATGACAGGAATATTGTTTTTCGGGGCATTGGTTGTGGGGAATATGGAAAGCAGCAGGAACTATCTGCTTATCAATATTCCGCTTTTCGGGGCGCTGGCGCTATACCAGCTCATTGAAAACTGGGAAGATTTTTCCACGGTGTGCAAAAACCAGAAGGTGAATCGCTCCATGGTCATTGTCGTGGCGGGCACGGTCAGCGCGTTTTTGCTATTTTCGGGAATATCCAGATCTGTCGGACTGCGGGCCGGACTTGGCAATGCCGCGTTTGCAGATTCTTATAATATTGCGGGAAACCTGGATGCGTTTCTGAACCGGATAGTTTTGTTTCATGGCGCTTCGGGGCGGGATGAGATTATCACTATAAAAGGTGTATCCAACATGGTGAATTTTCTTATTATGACAGTGCTGACAGTAGTGTTTCCGCTTCTGGCGCTTGCAAGGTACAAAATGCTGGACAGCTCCCTTTTGAAACTATTTGTGCTGTTTCTCTGGATAAGTAACTTCCTGGATATTTATATGATGATTTTCTGTGACTTGTGGTCGGTAAATCCGGCAAGATATTTTCAGACAGCATATTTTAACAACATTATACTGGCGTCGGTAATTTTCACCCATATGATATCTGTGAACCGGAATGGGATGGCATATCTGATTGTGCTGGTTTTGTCTGTATCAACCGGCATCAACCAGATAAACACATATACCAATGAAATATTACCTGTCAGGGAAGAATGCAGGGGAGCGTATATAGACGGATTTATTCAGTTTCTGGAGGACAACCATCTGACATATGGATATGCAAGCTTCTGGAACGCATATAAGTATACTGCACTCTCAAGTGGAAAAGTCAATATTGCTGCCTTTGAAGGTGTGCCGGACAATCCATATAAATGGCTTACGTCGGATTCCTATTACGATCCGAATGTGTTCAGCGGAAGATGTTTTATTTTACTGGACATGAATGTGGGAGAAAATGTGGATGACACATACCGAAACAGAGCTGTTGAGATATTGCAGTACAGCAATTATGAGATTCTTGTGTTTGAGAATAGTATTTACGGATAAAACAGTGGAAAAATGACTTATGGAAAATGCGGGAAGAGGAAAGGGGCAAGAGGAAATTGGTTTATTTTAACGTACCTCTCGTAGTGGGCGGGGAAATGGATTTTATTGAGGATGCAATCAGGACAAGAAAGATTTGTGGTGATGGCAGGTACACGCATATGTGCAATGACTGGATTCAAAAAAAGACGAAATCGGAGGGGGTTCTTCTTACGACGTCCTGCACGCATGCAACGGAGCTGGCGGCAATTTTGTGCGACATCAAGGCGGGCGACGAGGTTATTATGCCGTCTTATACGTTTGTTTCGACGGCGGATGCCTTTGTTTTGCGTGGAGCAAGGGCAGTGTTTGTGGACATTCGTCCGGACACAATGAATATTGATGAAAATCTGATTGAGCCGGCAATTACGGGTCGGACAAAGGCGATTGTCCCGGTTCATTATGCAGGCGTGTCATGTGAAATGGATCGGATTATGGCAATAGCAGCGAAATACCATCTTTATGTCATCGAGGACGCGGCGCAGGGAATGATGGCATCCTATAAGGGACGGCAGCTTGGAACGATTGGTGACATTGGATGCTACAGCTTTCACGAGACAAAAAATTTTAGCATGGGGGAGGGCGGAGCGATACTGCTTAAAAATGGAGCAATGCTCGAGCAGGCAGAAATCATCAGGGAAAAGGGAACAAACCGGAGCAAGTTTTTCCGTGGGCAGATTGACAAGTATACCTGGGTGGCAGCAGGCTCTTCTTATTTGCCAAGTGAACTGAATGCGGCATATTTGTGGGCACAGCTTCAAAAGGCGGACGAGATCTGTGACAACCGGATGGCTTCATGGCGCAGGTACCAGGATGAACTGGGTGCACTGGAACAGGCAGGCTATATTGACCTTCCGTATGTTCCGGAAGCGTGCATGCATAATGCACATATGTTTTACATAAAGGCAAAGGACTTGGAAGAACGGACAAGGCTGATTGCATATTTGAAAGAAAAAGGGATTATGGCAGTATTTCACTATATTCCGCTGCATACGGCGCCAGCGGGACAAAAGTATGGGGAATTCAGGGGAGAGGACAGGTATACTACGGCGGAGAGCGAGCGCCTGGTGAGGCTGCCGTTATATTATGGGCTGAGTGAACAGGATCAGACAATGGTCATAGAGGCAGTCCGGAAGTTTTACACGTCATTATAATCAGCAGCGCGAAGGAACGGAGGATTTGGATGGACAATAAAATTGATGACATGTACATAGGGCAGGAATACAGCAAGACATTTTGTGTGACGGAAGAAAAAGGACACATGTTTGCGGAGGTATCACAAGATTACAATTTACTGCATCTGGATGAGGAGTACGCCCGCGACACGATGTTTCATGGAAGAATCGCACATGGAATGCTTGTTGCAAGCTTTATTTCCGGTGTCCTGGGAAATGACTTTCCAGGAGTGGGAACCATATATATGGGACAGGAACTGCAATTTATCCGTCCGGTTCGCTATGGGGACGAGATTCTGGTCACAGTCAGGGTAATTGAGATGGATAATGAGACGGGGAAAATGAAATTGTATACGGAATGCAGAAACCAGACGGGCAAGAATGTCATTGAAGGCTATGCGTACATTATGAAGAAAGGATAAGGAACAGGAACATGCAAAAGATATCGTTTGTGGATAATAATCTGCTTTTGGGAGACTGTCATGTAAAAAGGGACTACGGACAGCTACGGCAGCAAATTATAGGCGGCAGCCATGGTGTGACAGAGCAACTGACAAATAACGGAGAGGTGTTCGGCTACCATGTAACAAAAAATGAAAATGTGTCCAATATTTACGGCATGGACTGTTATGTCGTGAAATTTATTTTTTCAGGTGTCTCGCAGCTGCATGACAATTGCCAGGAAGACATCCTGTGTCAGCTGGTCGACAAGGTAAAAGCATATGTCGATGCCCACAAAGGGTATTATAACCTGCGGATCCCGACACACATTGTCGACCTGATTAAGGCGGTCAATGCAAAGTTTTCCAATACGATTTTTTGCGGCGGCACCGTTGAGGAAATTGTGCACGGAAAATATGTGGATGACCACAACGCAAATCACCTTGTCATTGAATTTGCAGACGAGGATGACATTGAGCGGTATCAGGATGATTTGATGGCGATGACGCTCGAGTCATTCAGGACATATCAGGGGCAGTACCATATATCAAGTGTCACGCAGAATAAGGCAGGCGTCATTTATGAAAACTGGATTAAGGGAACAATGGAGTCACTGAATAATGAAGGGGTTGTCATCGCAAAGAAAAATGACATCCCTGTCGGTTTTGTGACAGTGAAGGAAGCGGACAACGCCGTTGAGGGTGTCCTGTCTGCCGTTGACCCGGCAAACAGAAAACTGGGGGCTTATAAGGCGATGATTGCATATTTAATAAATGACGCGAACCGAAAGGAAAAAAGCTTTGTCACCAGTACGCAGTTCGACAATTTTATCGTGCAGGGTGTGTGGAATTCACTGGGGTTAAGACCATTTTATTCCATATACAATATCCATATTGACAACAGATAGTTTTTCAGGTAGATGAGGAGAGTACGGTTATGAAAATTTCCTTTGTGATTCCCTGTTACCGTTCGGAGCATACGCTGGAAACAGTAGTAAATGAGATAAGGGACAAGATGCTGCTTATGCATAAGGAGACGTATGAAATCATTCTGGTCAATGACTGTTCGCCGGATAATACATTTGCTGTTATACGGAAATTATGTGCCGGGGACAAAAGGATTATCGGACTTGACCATGCTAAGAATTTCGGACAACATGCGGCGCTGATGGCGGGGTTTCATTTTGTGTCGGGGGATGTTATTGTCTGCATGGATGATGATGGGCAGACTCCGGCGGATGAGGTGGACAGGCTGCTGGACAGGATAGAGGAAGGCTATGATGTGGTTTATGCCGAATATGAGGACAAACGGCACTCTGTGTTTCGCAATATTGGCAGCAGCGTCAATCGGAAAATGACTGAGGTAATGCTGGGAAAGCCCAGGGAGTTATATATATCCAGCTACTTTGCCGCAAAGCGGTTTGTGGTGGATGAGATGATAAAATACCAGAATGCATATCCGTATGTGCTGGGACTGGTTCTGCGGACAACAAAAAATATCTGTAACGTGAAAGTGACCCACAGGGACAGGCTCGAGGGAATATCCGGTTATTCCCTGAAGAGACTTACTGCCTTGTGGGTTAACGGATTTACCTCTTTTTCCGTAATGCCTCTTCGGATTGCATCATATGGAGGCGTGTTCGTGGCTGTGATGGGGTTTCTGTATGCGGTATATACGATTATAAGCAAGGTGTCGAACCCGGACAGGGTGATTGGATGGAGTTCGACAATTTCTATCATATTGATTCTGGGTGGTTTTACATTACTGGTACTTGGGATGATCGGGGAATATGTGGGCAGGATTTATATCAGCCTTAACAATTCACCGCAATATGTAATCCGCACGGTTATCAATTATGAGGAACATTGAATAAAATGCATTTAAGGGCAGGGGTAAACAATGAAGAAAGAAGTGGTAGGCATAGCAGCATGTGTGGTGACAATATTATTGCTGACTTATGCAATTGTGATTCGGCAGATGGGATATGAGGATTCTGATTTTCGTATACACACTGATGCTGTTATGTATGCAGTATGCAGCCGCTTTTTTGGTGGATTCAGGGGAGGGAGGCAGTGTTGAGTTTGCATGGTTTGCTGTCTGGAAATCATGGTCGCCGGATATAAAGGTATCGTTTGTGATTAGCCTGCTGTTTCCGATATATTACTATGTGGTACTTGCCAGCCGGTATAAAACTTTCGGAATGGACGATGTGTTTGCAGGCTGCATTTTCCTATGCGGTGTCCTGGAATATGGTATGCTTGCAGAGACGGGAGAACGCAGATACCATGGCAATTTTGCATGGGGATTACAGCTTGCGGTATTTCTGGTGTGGTTTGTCAGTGTCAAAAAATTTTGCAGATTCAACAGGGATTACAATGTCGATGGTAAGTGGGAAAGAAGGAAGGTACTGGCAGGCTGGATTATCTTGCTGATGCAGGGGTTTTCCGGAATATATTACATTGCCCAGTTGCTGTGCATAGAGGGGAAATGGTATTAGAATGGAATATATTCAGGACTTTTCAAGCGTAAAGATAAACTCCGTGCCAACCCCCTCCGTGCTGACGACATTGATATTTTCATTGTGGGACTGGATGATTTCCTTTGTGATGGAAAGCCCTAATCCGGTTCCCTTTTTGTCTTTCCCGCGCGAGAGGTCGGTCTTGTAGAAACGGTCCCAGATAAGGCGGATGCTGTCCTTGGGAATGCCGATGCCGTTGTCCTTTACAGAGACCATCAGCTTGTTGGATTTTTCCACCGTCTCAATTTTAATCGCGGAGTTGCGGTGGCTGAACTTGATGGCGTTATCCACGAGATTGTAGAGTACCTGCTGGATTTTGACCATGTCCGCGTTGACGTACATCTCGTCCCCGGTGAGGACAAGCTCAATGGAAATCAGCCGCTGGCGGCACGTTCCCTCAAAGGACATTGCCGTGTTTTTGATGACCTGGTTGATGTCAAAATTGCTCCTGTCGAGAATCATGCCCTTGGTCGTCAGGTTGTTGAGCGTGAGCAGGGAGTTGGTCAGTTTCGTCAGGCGGTCTGTCTCGTTTAACACCACGCCGATATATTTTTCGTGCATCTCGGGAGGAATCGTGCCGTCAAGCATTGCCTCGAGATAGCCGCGCATGGAAGTGAGCGGGGAGCGGAAATCGTGGGAGATGTTTGCGACAAGGCGTTTCTGGTTGTCCTCACTTTTTGCGACCTCGCTTGCCATATAGGCGAGGGATGCCGCCAGGTAACCGATTTCATCCTCGCTGTCCACCTGGAATTCATACCGGAAATTGCCGATGGCGTACTGTTCGGTTGCGTGTGTGATCTTGCGCAGCGGCAGATAGACCATCTCCGTGAAAAAGAGCAGGATGATAAGCGACAGCAGAAAAAGGATGACCAGCGTGATGTACGAAATATTCAAAAGGGAGTTGCACGAGTACTGCAGGTCGTCGATGGAGCCGTGGATGACGACATAGCCCTTTACCTTGTACTGGGAGGAAATCGGGGCGAATGCCGATATCATTTCCGTGTCAAACATGCCGAAAAAGTTTCCGACGGTGTAAAAGGAATTTCCGGTGATGGTGGGGCTGAAGTTCGGGATGGTGACAGGATTTTCGATGTCAGGCGGCGAGCTGGAATCCAGCACAATAAGCCCCGACGGATTGACAATCCATATCGAGGCATCAAGAAAGGTTCCGATGGCTTCAATCTGACGCCACACGGATTCCAGCGTAATTTCGCTGTTGTAGAGGTCGGCGGCGTAGGAGTCGGCTATCAGAAGCGCTTCCTTGTACAGGGAATCGGCGCGCTCGCGCTTCATGTGTTCCAGTGTCATGCTAGAGGTAAACGTCGCGACCACGATAAAGCCAAAAAAAGCAAAAATAAAGTATGCCAGCACAAATTTCAGATACAGTGTCTTTTTCATGATTTGACCTCGAACTTGTAGCCCACGCCCCAGATGGTCGAGATGCGCCAGGACTCATGGTCCTTGATTTTTTCGCGCAGCCGCTTGATGTGGACATCAACGGTGCGCGTGTCCCCGACATATTCATAGCCCCAAATCTGGTCAAGCAGCTGCTCCCTTGTGTACACATGGTTTGGGGATGCGGCGAGGAAGTACAGCAGTTCAAGCTCCTTGGGGGGCATTTCAATTGTTTTCCCGTTATAGATGACCGAATAATTTGTCAGGTTAATTGTCAGGTTTGGATAAGTGACCTGTTTGGCGTCCGAGGCAGGCTCTGCGGGGGCAGCAGCCTTATAGCGGCGCAGGACTGCCTTGACGCGCGCCACAAGCTCTTTGGTGTCAAATGGTTTCTCAAGGTAATCGTCAGCCCCGAGCTCGAGGCCGAGCACCTTGTCAAAGACTTCCCCCTTTGCAGAGAGCATGATAATCGGTGTCTGCGATTTCTGGCGGACTTCCCGGCACACCTGATAGCCGTCGATGCCCGGGAGCATCAGATCCAGCAGGATTAAATCCGGGGCAAAGCTGTTTGCTTCCAGCAGGGCGGATTCCCCGTCATACACGATTTTCGTCTCAAAACACTCCTTTGTCATGTAGAGGGAAATCAGCTCCGCAATATTTTCGTCGTCGTCCACAATTAATATTTTCTGTTTGTTTGCCATTATGGGTATCCTTTCTATTTGAATTCCGCAATTGTCACGCCGGCATCGCCCTCGCCAAATTCCCCGAGGTGGTAGGACTTCACGTAGGAAATGCGTTTCAGGTACTGCTGTACAGCCTGTCTGAGTGCGCCAGTTCCCTTGCCGTGCACGATGCGGACACTCGGCGCGTGTGACAGATAGGCGTCGTCAAGGTATTTGTCAAGCTCCGCGAGCGCCTCGTCCACGGTTTTGCCAAGCAGGTTAATCTCCGTGGAAATCGTTGCCGTCTTGGACATGCCGATTCGTCCGCTTCCAGAGCTTTTGGAGCCGCCGCCGAATCCTTTTTTATAGCCGGAAACACCGGGCATGGCATCCTCGTTTATCAGCACAAGATCCTTGATATTGACCTTTGAACGGATAATGCCGCACTGGACGAAAAGGTCGCCCTTGGCATCCGGTTTTGAGGAGACGGTGCCCTTGAGTCCCATGGAAACGACCCTGACCATATCGCCGGGTTTAATCTGGTTTGGTTTGAGTACCTTGTGCGTGGGCTTTTCGGCAGGGGCTGCCAGCTTTGTATTTTTTTCGGAAATTTTGTCGCGCACCTTTGTGCGTGCTTTTTCCAAATCCTTGATGGAGGCGTTGTTGAGATTGACCTTCTGGAAATCGCGGATGGTCTCGTCAGCGACGTCCTTTGCCTCCTGCAATATTTTGCGCGCTTCCTCGTTTGCCTCGCGCAGTATCTTGTCTTTCTGTGCCTCGAGCCGTTCCTGTTTCTGCTCGAGCTTTTTCTTTAACGATTCGACTTCCGCCTTGTAACGCTGGATTTCGTTCTGTTCGTTTTCGATGGTGCGTCGGCTTGTCTCAAGGTCGGACAATAAATCCTCGAAGCTTTCGTCCTCCTCGCTGATATGTTCCTTTGCGGATGCGATAATTTCGTCAGGCAGTCCAAGCTTTGATGAAATGGCAAAAGCGTTGCTCTTGCCGGGAATGCCAATCAGCAGGCGGTAGGTCGGACGCAGCGTTTCCACATCAAATTCACAGCAGGCGTTTTCCACATACGATGTCGTGAGTGCAAAAACCTTGAGCTCGCTGTAATGTGTGGTAGCCATAGTGCGGATACCCTTGTCATGCAGATGCTTGAGGATGGCGATGGCAAGCGCGGCGCCCTCCGTGGGGTCTGTTCCGGCGCCCAGCTCATCAAAAAGGCAGAGTGCGTTTTCGTCGGCATGTTTTAAAATGGAGATGGTGTTTGTCATATGGGCAGAGAACGTGGAGAGATTCTGCTCAATGCTCTGCTCATCCCCGATATCAGCATAAACCTCCGTAAAGACACCAAGCTCCGATCGGTCAAGTGCAGGAATGTGAAGCCCCGACTGACCCATCAGGGTGAACAGTCCCACCGTTTTGAGGGAGACTGTCTTACCGCCGGTGTTTGGACCTGTCACAACCAGAAGGTCAAAGTCCTTTCCCAGACAGATGTCGATGGGAACTACATTTTTTTTGTCCAGCAGCGGATGGCGTCCTTTCCGGATATTGATGGAATGTTCCATGTTAAAAAGCGGCCGTGACGCATTCATGTCAACGGCAAGTCCTGCCCTCGCAAAGATGAAGTCCAGCTTTGTCAGCAGGCGCAGATTGTTTTCGAGCTCCTCTGTGTGTTCTCCGGCGCTTGCGCTCAGGGTGGCAAGAATCCGTTCAATTTCTTCCTGTTCCTGCATTGCCAGCTCCTTGAGCTGGTTGTTGAGGTTGACAATCACTGCCGGCTCGATAAAAAGAGTGGAACCAGTGGAAGACTGGTCGTGAATCATGCCGGGCACATTCCCCTTGTGCTCGGATTTGACGGGAATGCAGTAACGGTTGTTGCGCATGGTAATGACGGCATCCTGCAGGTAAGTGCGGTAGCTGCCGTTGACCATGCCGGTAAGCTGGTTGTGTATTTTTTCATTTGTGAGGCCGATGCTGCGCCGGATGTGCTTTAACGTGGAGCTGGCATCGTCGGCGATTTCCTCCTCGGAAATAATACAGCGGGTAATTTCGTTTTGCAACGGAGTCAGCGGCTCAAGATTTTCGAAATAAGCCTGAAGGCTGTCCGTGATCTCCTCGCCGCGCTCCGAGCGGGCAAATGCTTTTGCCCTTGCGGCACAGGAGAGCGAGGCGGCAATTTTGAGCAGCTCGCTGGCGGAAAGTGCGCTTCCGATTTCCAGCGACTTGATGCTGAAGCTGATGTCCTTGTTTCCGCTAAAGTGGATGCGCCCGCCTTTTACAAGCCTTGTGAATGCATCGGCTGTCTGCTGCTGCGCTTCCTCAATGTTGCTAATATCTGTCATCGGTGTCAGTTTCTGGCACAGCTCTTTTCCAGGTGCAGAGCTTGCCTTGTCAACTAACATGTCGATTATTTTATGGTATTCAAGAATTCGTAATACTCTGTCGTTCATTATACTCCTCCATTCTAGAGCGTGTTTGAAAAATCATTCCTGACATCTGCACGTCCCACTTTGCGTGATATCTGCACCAAATTCAGGTTGCATAGCCCACTATGCGCCCTTCATTTGGCACAAATCTCCCACAAATTGTGACGCACATCTGACAGAAAGCATTTTTCAGACACGCTCTAGCCAAAGCCTGCGAATTTGGGCGTAAGCACAAATTTATTATATCATACTAATCTGTTTTAATCAAAGAAAAAGAGCGGGTGGCTCAAAAATCATTGACCGCCGAAAATCTATCCGCTATACTTATGGAAGTAGAAATATACTGGCGGTCGGAAAGACTGACCGCCCAGGTCGTGAGTATCATTACACCAAGGCTGCAACAGAAAGGCAAGGACGGTCATGAAAAACGAGAAAAGAAATGAGGAAAAAGAAGATAAAAGACAGGCTTCGGAGCCGAAAACGGAAGATTTTTCGGATGCAGTAAGTGATTTTGAGTTTTTGCAGGAAAAGATTAAGGAGCGCCCGGTAGACAAGAAAAAGCTTTTGCGCAGAACCATCACGACTGCTTCGCTGGCAGTACTTTTTGGCGTGCTTGCCTGCCTGTCGTTCCTGCTTCTGGAGCCGGTTCTCAATAACTGGCTGTACCCTGAGGAGGAGCCTGAGGTGGTCACGTTCCCGCAGGAGAAGAATGAAATGCTTCCGGAGGATATGCTCACAGAGGGCACGACAACTGGTCAGGAAGAGAGCGGGGAGACGGACGAAAGCGAAAGCCAGACGGAAAACGGAACAGAAGCTTCGGAAACCGGGACGCTGCCGACGGACGCGACGGAGACAGAAAGTACGGCAGCTGCGAGTACGGAAACAGTTGAAGGAAGCCAGTCGGAAGAGGAATCCTCCGATGAAGGGAACCCACAGGAAACGCATGGCAGTGTGGAAAGCTCCAATGCGGAAGCCGTGTCAGACGTTCCGGAGACAGAGGTGATAGAGCCGCTCAGGCCGTATCAGACACAGTATGAGGAGCTTTACAATATTTACCGGGAAGTGGAGTCCAGCATGGTCACGGTTACCGGGGTACGCTCAAACGTGGACTGGTTTAACAACCCCTATCAGAGCGAGGGCAGTACGGCAGGCGTCATCATCGCAAACAATAACAGGGAGCTGCTGATATTAAGCAGGAAGTCCCCGCTCGATGGCGCGGAGACAATCCGTATTCGTTTTTTCAATAATATGAGTGCTGACGCGGTGATGAAGCAGTACGACAAAAATACGGACCTGGCGGTTCTGGCAGTGGATTTAAAGTATATTGGCGGCAATACACTACAGCAGATTCTGGTAGCGACACTGGGAAGCTCGGTTTCTCACGGAACATCAGGAATTACGGGCACGCCAGTCATCGCCATAGGAAACCTGTTCGGATACAAAGATACGGTATGCTATGGAATCGTCACATCAAATGGAAATGTGGTATCAATGGCAGACAATGAATATAAACTGATTACGACAGATATCTATGCCGGTACAAGCCCGAGCGGCATCCTGGTAAACATGGACAGGGAGGTAATCGGAATCATCGATAACAGCCACAATCATGATGACACGCGAAATCTTTTGTCTGCAATTGGGATTACCGAATTGAAGGAGACGATTGCGAAGCTCTCCAACGGAGAACCAATTCCATATCTTGGCATTTATGCGCAGGACATTGATGTCAGGATACGGAATGAACAAGGGCTTCCCCAGGGCGCGTATATCTTTGACATTGACATGGATTCGCCGGCGATGCTCAAGGGCATACAGAAGGGAGATATCCTGGTCAGGGTTGGCGTGCAGGAGATTCGAAGCGCTGCCGACTATATGAATGCACTCAGGAATGCCCCGACAGACAGGAGCATAACTATAGTAGTACAGAGGGCAAGCATGAATGCGTATGAAGAAATGCAGTTTGCCATACAGCCTGCAATAAGACAATAGGAAAGGATAAGACAGGACAATGAAGTATATTAAGGATTACAAGGATGGAGACCGTATTTTTGACATTTATTTCTGCAAATTTAAGAGCTCCGCAGTAACAAAGAATGGAAAAAATTATGACAATGTCATTATACAGGACAAGACAGGGACGCTCGACGCGAAAATCTGGGATCCAAACAACGCAGGAATTGCCGATTTTGACGCGATGGACTATATCGAGGTGTACGGCGATGTCACAAGCTTTAACGGCGCATTGCAGGTCAACGTGAAACGTGTGCGCAAATGCGAGGAAGGCGAGTATGATGAGGGTGAATATATGCCTGTGAGCAGCAAAAACCTTGATGAAATGTATGCGGAGCTTCTCAAAATCATAGGGAGTATCGGAAATACATATCTGAAAGCGCTGCTCGATAAATTTTTTGTCGAGGACGAGGCGTTTGCGGCAAGATTCAGAAAGGCATCCGCGGCAAAGTCCATCCATCATGGATTTATCGGCGGACTGCTTGAGCATACGCTCAGTGTGGCGAAGCTTTGCGATTATTATTGTACGGCGTACCCGATACTGAACCGCGACCTCCTGCTGACGGCGGCAATCTGCCATGACATAGGAAAAGTACATGAAATCAGCCCATTTCCGACAAACGATTATACGGATGCAGGGCAGTTTCTGGGACATATTGTGGTGGGCTCTGAGATGGTCGGCAAAAAGGCGGCGGAAATCCCGGGATTTCCGGAGATGCTGGAAATGCAGCTGAAGCACTGCATCCTTGCGCACCATGGGGAATTTGAGTACGGTTCACCGAAAAAACCGGCGCTTATTGAGGCAGTGGCGTTAAGCCATGCCGACGACACGGATGCCAAGATGGAAACCTTTACGGAAATTTTACAGTCGTCACAGGAGACTGGATGGCTTGGATACAACAGGCTGTTTGAATCCAATCTGAGACGAACCGTATGAAAAACAGGTGGGCACGTATAGTGTATTATTTAGGAACTGTTCAGAAATTACGTATGACAATTACCTGTCACAAGTAATTTTTGAACAGTTCCTTAGGATGGCGGAGGATTGGAATGAAATACGAAAAGGATGACAGTGTTACGCTGGTTATCGAGGATATGGGGTCAGACGGCGAGGGCATTGGGAAAATAGACGGTTTTGCCTTTTTTGTGAAGGATGCGCTAATCGGTGACAAGGTGGAAGCAAAAGTCATGAAAGTCAAAAAGGGATATGCGTATGCCCGGCTGATGCGTATCGTGTCCCCCTCCCCGAACCGCACAGAGCCAGAATGCCCATACCATAAACAGTGCGGCGGATGCCAGATTCAGGCGCTCGATTACAGCGCGCAGCTTTTATATAAGGAAAAGAAGGTCAGAAACAATCTGATGCGAATCGGCGGATTTTCAGAAAAACTGCTTGACAGTGTAATGGAGCCGATTGTTGGGATGGAGCATCCGTACCACTACAGGAATAAGGCGCAGTTTCCGATTGGAACCGACAAAAACGGTGAAATTGTGACAGGATTTTATGCGGGAAGAACCCATACCATCATACCGAATACGGACTGTGTGCTTGGCATTTCCGAGAACCGGGATATT
This sequence comes from Lachnospiraceae bacterium UBA7205, assembly GCA_002490665.1. Classification (GTDB taxonomy): domain Bacteria; phylum Bacillota; class Clostridia; order Lachnospirales; family Lachnospiraceae; genus COE1. Next base: position 95,993 of record DKUL01000059.1, read on the forward strand.
TTGGAGATTTTTATCAATTACATGAAACGTTGTAACGTGAAACCATATGACGAAACCACTGGGACAGGACTGGTCAGGCATGTCCTGATTCGAAAAGGATTTACAACAGGTGAAATCATGGTATGCGCTGTCATCAACGGCGAACACCTTCCGCAGGAAGACAGGCTTGTCGAAGCACTCAGGAAAATTGAGGGAATGGCGAGCATATCCATCAACATCAATACAGAAAAAACAAATGTAATTATGGGAGGCAGATGCCGCACCATCTGGGGAAGCGATACAATCAGTGACGTGATTCATATGAGGGATGGGGAAGGAATTACATTTGCCATCTCGCCACTGTCCTTTTATCAGGTGAACCCTATCCAGACAGAAAGGCTCTACGGCATTGCCCTGGATTACGCGGGGCTGACCGGGACGGAGACTGTCTGGGATTTATACTGCGGCATCGGCACCATCAGCCTGTTTATGGCGAAAAGGGCAAAACAGGTATACGGTGTTGAAATCGTGGAACAGGCAATTCTCGACGCGCGCAGGAACGCAGTGCGAAACGGCATCGACAATGCCAGCTTTTATGTGGGAAAGGCAGAGGAGGTTCTGCCAGGGCTATATGAAAAGGAAGGCATTTATGCTGATGTAATCTGTGTCGACCCGCCACGCAAGGGGTGCGACAGTGCCTGTCTGGAAACGATATGCAAAATGATGCCTGACCGCATTGTTTATGTAAGCTGTGACAGCGCCACCCTCGCAAGGGATCTGAAGTATCTGTGTGCAAATGGTTATGAACTGCGGTGCGCGCGGGCAGTGGATTTGTTTGGGCATACGGTGCATGTTGAAGTCGCATGTTGTCTACAAAGGAAGGATTCGTAGAAATCCTTGAATTTGCGCACTTAACGAGGATTTCAAAGTTTAACCGAACACCTGAATATCGGAAGGATAGTTTGGTATTCAACTATTTGTTAAGAAGAAAGATATGGAATATGAAGGTGTAATTAAGCATTGGAAAAGTCATAACATTTTTGGTTAGCGAGGTGCGTCAAAGGGTTATTGAAAATTGGCAGCTATGCAACGAACCAGTGACAATTTTGTATCTTGAAAGCGGTAGCTTGTGCGGAATATGTTTGATATAATTATACCTGATGATTGGAGGTATTTTTTATGGAATTACAGGACAAATTACAGCTTTTGAGAAAACAGAAAGGTTATTCACAGGAACAGCTTGCGGATAAATTGGGAATTGCTCGCCAGACGCTTAGTAAATGGGAAAATGGTCAGGCTGTGCCTGAATTGAATAATTTGATTTCGCTGAGTAATCTGTATGGAATAACCATAGACCGAATAGTGAAAGAAGACGATGAATGCAATCTTTCTTTGTGTAGGAATGCCAGTATAGATATCAATGGAATTATTGATTTTCTTCTTATGGCAAAAAAGAATACCTATGCAGCGGCAAATAATAAAGCTGAATCATGTAGAATGAATTCTCAGGATTATCGTTATGAAGACAAAAATGGATTTACCTATCTTGACTCCTACTTGGGCGGGGAATGTTTTGTCGGTGAGGAAGCGGTATGGCTGCATGAAAAGCCGGTTTGGAGTATGAACTATGCAGGACGTGTGACAGGAGAAAATTTTAGTGGCGATTTCTTGAAAGAGGTGCTTATGGAAGTTCCGGAAAATTTGCCATTTCGTGGCCCGGAGATTTATACAAAAGGGGATTACCATTATCACTGCAAAGCAGATGGCGGGTTTGTATGGTTTCAGGGATATGAAGAAATATTTTACATGAATGAAAAAATATATGATTGCTATTTTCATGGAGGAACTATTCGGTAATGAATATAATTGAAAAGGAAATCGAGGTAAAGGATTATCTGACAAAATCCAGTCTCCCTGCCAGTGATTATGTTATTAATCCGTATGTGGGCTGCCCCCATGGATGTAAATACTGTTATGCCAGCTTTATGAAAAGATTTACAGGGCACAAGGAAGAATGGGGTACATTTATAGATGTGAAAAGATGTTCGAAACCGATAAGCAAAAAGAAATTAAAGGGGAGGACGGTTTTTCTTGCATCTGTTACAGACTGTTATAATCCCTGTGAGGAAAAATATTGTATAACGCAAAGTATATTAAGGCAGCTTACGGATGTGGACTGTACAGTTAGTATTTCAACAAAATCATCACTGGTTTTGAGGGATGTGGAATTGCTAAAGCAATTTAAGGATATATCGGTAGCGGTGTCTGTTAATACGCTGGATGAAAGTTTTAAGGATGATATGGATAAAGCAAGCAGTATTAAGGTCCGCATGAAGACGCTTAAAGTATTGCATGAAAACGGAATTCATACGGTGCTATTCATGTCGCCAATATTTCCGGCAATAACAGATTATAAGAAAATTATCAAAAAAAGCAGGCTGTTTGTTGATGAGTACTGGTTTGAAAATCTGAATCTTAGAGGGGGATATAAGGCTTGGATACTTGGGTATATAGATGAAAAATATCCCCAATATACTGACTTGTATAAACAAATATATGTGGAAGGAAATAAAGGCTATTGGAATAAACTGGCAGAAGAGATAGAGGCGTATTGTGCCAGTCATTCTGTTCCGCACACAAATTACTTTTACCATGAGCAGCTTGTGGCGCAGAAGAAGGAAAAAATATTATAAAATCATGGGAAAGATTCCGCTTCGGAGTTGGCGAAGTGCTCGCATTTATTGGGAATTTAAGGGATGCAATTCCATGGATATACACAAGGCTGGAAGCATTGCTTTCAAGGATGTCGGAAATATACAAGATGTTTTTATAAAAATTTTGTATAATTCTGGTATTCGGACAGACAGGAAAGGATGAAAAATTTAACGAAACTGTAGCGATGAGAGTACAGGTATTAAAAAGGAACGGAGGTATTTATGGCAAAGAACAAAGAACTTGCAGATTATGTAATGAACCAATTGTCTGATTTGGGAGATATACGAAATATTCCCATGATGGGCGGCTACGTTTTTTACTATAAAGAGCGGATATTTGGCGGGATTTATGGCAATGGTTTTATGGTAAAGATTACAGAGGCAAGCAAGAAGTTTATGCCGGATAGCGAACCTGAACCACCATATGAGGGTGCAAAACCTATGTTAGCGGTAACCATTTTGGATGACAGGACTGCGTTGCAGAATATGGTGGAAGAAATGTATCCGGAGTTGCCGGAAAGGGAACCCAAAAAGAAAAAAGTGTAAATCGTGGAACAATTCTACTGCCCCCGGCTGTTTCACCCGGTTACTGTAACCACTTTCAATCAGGGGGATACATATTCCGTTTGCTCATGGCACACACAATGCCAAAATAGCAAGTATAAAAAACTACAATACATGCCCCGAACGCACCGGTTAACTTGAGCAGAATATTCTTCAAAGAAGCTGGCAATATTAAGTTCATTTTTCCGTTCAGTAACGGTATGCAGAATAAAATAATCAATAATGCCATTATCATTGGAGTGGTCAGCTTGATTGCTATCTGCCGATTCACAAGTCTTGCTGTCTGCTTATTGCTTTTTCCCAGACAGCGCATTATCTGATTGCTTTTTGAATTTTGCCGAATCTCTATAATCTGCTGCAAGGATAATATTGAAAAATAAATAACCAGAAACACGATGCAGATACTTATCTGTGAAGTTCCCATCCACTGCTGCATAGCCGCATCAAAAAGCTGAAATTCCGGATGCAGCATCAATAGTCCGGTCACGAAAGAACATCCGGAAAATAAAAAGCATATGCAGAAAATGGCATTAACGGTAGCAGCCGTTTGTATATTGGATGTTACATTTGCCACAATATATAGCCTGTCTTTTTGATAGATTTGAACGGATTTCATTTGCCTGTACGCATATAAATAACCAAACACCCATTTGTAAAAAGCAAAGACAGATATAAGCAGGGGTATTGCCGCAACAGATATGGGATAAACAACATAAACCGCTGGCAAAAAAACAATGCCACAAACGCAGCCTATTAGGCAGATAAAACACAATAAGAAGACAATGCCCCATTTTTTATAGCTTTCTATTTCTTTTACGCCTTGGCTGCGGTTTCCTTCATACATCAGTTCCCTTATTTGCAGCCTGTCTATGCGCTGCTTCAACCGAAAAGAACACACTGTTTCAATAAGGCAAAAAAACAGGAACGTATAGAGCATACTTTTTCCATAAAGGAATCCGTAATGGTTCATTTCATGCAGCGGTTCATGGAAGTACCAAAAGCCATATATGGAAAAACCTATTGTTGCGCCTGCCATGTAACAGCAAAAGCCGATCAGCAAAACTTCGCACAGGAACAGCCGGGTTAATCTCTTTTTTTCCATACCCAGTAATAAATAGCTTGCAAACTCTTTTGCCCGCTGCCTCAGCAGAAATAAGTCGATATATCCGGCTAAAACTATTTGGATGGCTGCTATCAGCAATGGCAGGGAAATTACCTGAAAACCGGCTGATTTTCCTGTGATGGTTATACAGTTAGATACCTCCATAACCGCCAAAAGGACGGTCATGGTAACAACATATAAAAGGTAATTTATAAAAGAACGCCTGGCATTACGGATTGACAGCTTCAAGTACATCATGGCATTTTTCTCCTCTCTATCCATTCTATTTTCTTCAAAATATCCGCGAAAAAGTTCTGTTTGTTTTCATGTTCCCGGTTTAAGGAAGCTTTTATTTCGCCGTCTTCCATAAATAAAATCCTGTCACAATAGCTTGCCGCCATGACGTCATGTGTGACCATCAGTATTGTTGCGCTGTACTCTCTGCAAAGCATGGAAAGGGTGTCTAAAAGCTGTCTGGCAGCATGGGAATCCAATGCCCCGGTAGGCTCATCCGCAAGTATGATATCCGGATTTAACACAATGGCACGGGCGCAGGCGCAGCGCTGCCGTTGTCCTCCCGATACCTCATATGGAAATTTATCTAATATTGCCGATATATTCAGCTTTTCAGATAAACCTTGAATCATTGGACGAATATTTTCTTTTGCAACCTCTTTAATTGTCAGGGCAAGCGCAATGTTTTCATAGATAGTCAGGGTTTCAAGTAAGTTGTATTCCTGGAAAACAAAACCTAAATGGCTGCGGCGAAATTCTGCGGCAGCTGCATCTGGCATATCCGCGATGTCCTGCCCGCTAATTCGTATCGTCCCATTCGTTGGCTTGTCTATTGTGGCGATTAAATTAAGCAGTGTTGTTTTCCCGGAACCGGAAGCACCCATGATTCCAACAAAGCTGCCGTGCGGTATCTGAAAACTTACGTCATTTACAGCTAATACAGAATTATTTTCTGTTTCGTGCCCTGACGAAATGGTTTCATAGAGCTTGGAAACATTTACGACCTCCAAAACATTTTGGGGTGCTGTATCACTTTCCTTAAATTCCCATTTATCATGTCCTAACCAATTCGTAATCACGTCCATAAGTACCTCGTCTGCTTTCTCTTTCAGCTTATCTTCCGCAATGCGCTCACCCGCAAATAGTTCATTTAAAGTAACGTCTAAAAGAGTGCATAAAGGCAAAAACAAAGATAAATCCGGCATGGACCGTCCGGTTTCCCATTTTGAAATAGCCTTATCGGTTATTTCCAGTTTTTCTGCTAACTGGCTTTGCGTCCAGCCTTTTGCTTTCCGGCGCTCGGAAATAAAAGCGCCAATCTTAACTTGATTCATCATTCAGCCCTCCTGCTTGTGGTAATTATATAAATCCGGCATAAAAATGAACACCTACCAGCGGTAGAGTTGGATAAAAGGGGGGTTTTTAACGCTACCAGTCGTATAGTTCTGTACGGAATTTGATGAAATATAAGGAAATATGTATATTTCGATTATATCATTGCGCTATCCCGAAATCTATCTTGTTTTGTCAGGGCAGTCTGACCGGCTTTTTTTAAAAACAATTCTAAAGACGTTTTTGTAGAAAAAGCTTTCATTATCTGGAATATTATGGTACTATAATATTAGCTATAATGCGCTTAAAAAAAGAAAAACATATGATGCGAAGGGGGAACGCAAGATGAATTCAAAAAAAATACTGCCATATGAGAGGATAGGAAATTGTGCAAGCAGCACGACGTTGATTTTCCTGCACGGTTCTACCATGTCCATGGGTGGGATGCATCCGTTTGCAAGTGCATTCGACGCGTACAACTGCATTGTTTTTGACCTGACGGGTCATGGGAAGTCGGATGAGAAAGAACCGGAAGCAGTAAGCGGTTTTGCGGAGGATGTGGAATATTCGGTTAACCAGCTCAGGGAACAAAATATTGTCACGGAGAAAGTCATCCTGCTGGGCTATTCAATGGGCGGTGCAATTACCTGTGAGACTGCCATCCGTGGGAAATTAAAGCTTGACGGCATCGTACTGCTAAGCAGTGGCGCCGATTTGAAGCATTATACGCCTTTGGTCGACAATCTTAAGACAATGCCGATGGAAGCGTTTCGGACAGAGGATATTCTGGACGCCCTATTCGGCCCGGATGCCGCAGACGAGGACAAGGCAAGCATTAAAGGGCTGTTTCTTTCCACAAAGTCAGCAGACACGACAGGCTATATGGATTTGATGGTTTCCAATGCATACGACAACCTTGAAGCAAGCAGGGGAATCAAAATTCCGGCGCTTATGGTGCACGGCAGCAGTGACGTCATTGTCGAGCCGATGGCGGCAGTCGAGACATGGCGGGCAATAGAAGGCAGCCAGCTTCTCATGGTTCCATACAAAGGGCACAGCGCCATTTTTGAGGATACCGAAATGATAAGGGATAAGATTGTTTCATTTATAAATATGTGTTCTTAAACAAGGCGCCTGTTAGTATCGATAGTTGAAAGGCGGAATGATAAATATGGAAAACAATGCTGTCATTAAAGGAGTTTCATATTACCATCCGGACAATGTGGTGGATAATGAGTTTTTTATAGAACATTTTAAGAAACAGGGGAAAGACATAGAAGGGCTGCTGCGTGCGACGGGAAGGAAAAGCAGATATATTTCAAATGACGATGAAGAAAACATGCTGACAATGGGGTATCAGGCAAGCCTTAAGGTACTGGAGCAGACGCACGTAAAGGTTTCGCAGATTAATATGATTGTATTTTCTTCCGGAACGCCCGAGTACATAGCGCCGACAAACGCGCTGAAGCTGCATTCCATGCTGAGCGCGGGGCAGAAGTGCGCAGTCTATGACCTGAATGCCAACTGCGCAGGCATGGTGGTTGCACTTGACCAGATTGCGAGGCTGATGCGGAGCAATCCGGATGTAAAGTATGCCCTTCTGGTCGGCTCTGACCAGCTGAACCGGTATGTGCGGTACAATGAAGTCGTCCCGTACTCAAATTTTGCAGATTCGGCATGTGCCATGGTAATCGAAAATGTTTTTTCGACGACCAGGGGATTTGTTGATTCCGACTTTTATACCAATTCAAGCCATCATGATAAAATCCTTATGCCGGCAAAAGGGATGTCCACCGTGACAAGGGAAAAGAATCTGCCGACGAAGGACAAGCTGGTCAAGTGGGTTCCGTTTGACTTCGGGGGTGCGTTCCACAGTGCAAAGATATCCGTGGAGGAGCTGCTGTTCAAGAACAGCCTGCACAAGGATGATATCAAGAGGTATTATTTTTCACAGCTTGCCTGGAAAAATATTGTCCATGCCTGTGAGGACATGGAGGAAGACATAGCAAAGTTCAAGTTTGTCGGTGACGAATTCGGATACACGGGGACGACAAGCCCGATGCTTGCCTACGCAAGGTCACTGGAGGAGAACGAACTGCAAATCGGGGACTATGTCATTTTTTGGACGGTTGGCGCAGGGACGACATGTGCGACAGTTTTATATCAATATTAAGGAGAATAGAATATGCAGACACAATCAGCAAACAGTGAGGAAAGACTCATCAATAATATTATGTTTATTTACATTTTTGGCGTTGCAGTTTCAGGCTTCAGTTTTGTCATGATTTTTTTGCACGGCGGAATACGGGAATGTATCTTCCTTCTGTCCGGCTTATGTGCCATCCTGACCAAATTACTTGAAAAGCCGCTGGGAAAGAATGCAAAATATGTATATGCCTGCATTCCACCGATTATCGGGGCTATTACTGCCGCAGTCTGTAATACGGACACCAGTGACAGTTATGTCTGCCTGACCCATTACTATTTTGTAGCAACATTGCTGCTGGTGCCGTATTATTCGCAAAAGCTAATCCGTGTGAGCGTTACAGTGACCGTGCTGGTCAATGCGGGGATGATGATTCTGTTTCCGGCAGGATTTTTAAAGCTCCACAGTGTTATCGGCTGGATATTTACGGGAATTGTGTACATCGTGCTCTTTGCCGCGTGCAGTTTTATCATATACCGCACAATCGCCCTTTTTAAGATTGTGGAAGAGCAGGGACAGGATGCGGAGAATGTGCTGCACAACGTGCAGGCTGCGTTTGACAGTCTGGAGGAGTCCTCTGAAGCAATATATACTTCCCTGCAGGAATTTGAGGGCAATACAGAGGAAATTGCAGCTTCCACGCAGCAGATTAGTGAGAGCGCTGATTCCCAGATTAGCGAGGTTGAAAACAGCCTGACAATTTTTAGCGAGTTAAATGATAAGATTGTAAAATCCGAAGAACGTGTGAACCAGACGGTTGAGACGATTAAAAATCTGAAAAACAAAAATGATGAGGGATTTTCCGTGATAGACGCACTCTCAGAGCAGTTTGAGGAGAACATCAGGACAACACAGACTGCGGCGGATGGCGTTGAGGAGCTGTCCCGCAAATCAAGTGCGATTGGCGGCATTATAGAGAGCATCCGGCAAATTGCAAGGCAGACCAACCTTCTTGCGCTCAATGCATCCATCGAGGCTGCGAGGGCAGGGGAGGCAGGAAAGGGATTTGCGGTCGTCGCGGACGAAATTAATTCCCTTTCGAATGAATCTTCAAATGCAACCGGAAAAATAGATGCCATTTTGAAAGATATTATCGAGACGGTAGAATCGACGCACAAGGTCATGAACCACAATAACGATGTGGTAAATGATTCCAGCGGAAGACTGGACGATACCGTGAAAATCTTTAAGGTCATGCTGGAATCCTCGGAGGAGGTTATTGATATCACACAGCTGCTGAAATCAGAGCTTGAGGATATCGTTGCCATAAAGGAGCAGCTTCTGGGCGTGATGAAGCGCGTTGAGGACGGTTCCAAAAACTTTGTGCTTACGACAGAAGGCATTAGTGCATCGACGGAAGAACAGGTTGCCGGTCTGGACAATATTGTGAAGTCAATGAAGAATATGCAGGCGGGGATGGAACGTCTTTCCAGTGTGCTGCACAGTGAAAAGGAGAATGGGAAATAACCGGGAAAATGCAATAATATAATCAAATGAAGCGGACAAAAGTGCCATATCCCATCGAAAGGGTGTGGCGCTTTTTGCGCGAAGGGAATGTCTTCCCTGTTTGATTTGCAAATTATTGCAGAAACAGATATCTTGTGAAATATGTCAAATCGTGCTAAAATATAAAAACGGAATAATAAAGGTAAGGTTGTAAGGAACTGTTAACGGTTCTTAAGTTAATGGTTCTTAAAAGGGGTATTTTATGAAAAAAAAGAAATCAGTACGGGAAATCGGTTCCATTTTATTTCTTCTGGCGGCAATTATCATTATCTTTTGCTGGTATACCGCACAAAACAGCAGCCGCATCGAAACGCGGAATAAGAGCTATGCAGCGGATTCAGCGCGCCAGACATCGACGCGCATCAATGAGGAAATGAAGAACGCGTTGGAACTGATTGATACCTATGCGTATTTTGTGGGAGAGGGGCTGTATAAGCCTGATATTGATGAGCAGATGCTCAAGGATATCGAGCATAATGCGCTGTTTGACGCGGTATTGTTTACTGATGCCTCCGGAATAAACCATACCTCTGACGGACGAACATCAAATGCAGCGGAACGCGATTATTACCTGAATGGAATGAGGGGGGAGAGCGGTATCGCGGTTATATTCGACTCTTATTTCTTTAACGAGACAATGGTCAGCTTCTATGCACCTGTCCGGTATAACGGAAAAATCATCGGCGTGCTGCGGGGTTCCTTCCTTGCAGAGGAGTATCTTAAAAACATGCTGACAACCACTTATTTTGGCGAGGCGGCAGATGTGTACCTGTGCATGCCCGATGGGAGGGCGATTGCAAGTTCCGGTGAAAATATATATAAAAATAACCTGATTGATATGCTGGAATCAGATAATGTGATTGACGGCAATGCTGCCAGTGATTCAAGGGGAATTTTTATGCATGGGGGGGAAGGCTCCTTTATCTGCGGTCCTGGAAGCAGGACTGACAATATCTGTGTAATGAACCTTGCAGATAACGATTTTGTCCTGGTGCAGACATTTCCCAAAAGTGTCACACAGCGCATGATAAAGGACGAAAACATGATCGGAATCCAGCTGGAAATGATGCTGATTGGATTGTTTGTCATCTATATTATCACGCTTGTAGTTCGCGCGGGACAGGAGAAAAAGCTGCTTGAACATGAAAACCGTGAGATGGGATATATTATCAAGGGTGTCATGACGCTGTTTTCGCGCTTTGCGCTGGTCGATTTTGAGGCGGATACATACCAATATCTTGCCGGAACAAGCGCAGAGGACAGCACACTGAATACCCAGGGACAGTATGAGGAGCTTGCGGCATATATGAGTGACATTTTAACGGATAAGGATGAGCGTGAGGAGTTTTTGCGCCTGATTGAAAGGGAATCCGTTATCAGTGCGTTGTCAGAACACAGCGATATGCGGCTTGAGCGCCATGTGATGCGGAATGGGCAGGAAGAGTGGGAGCATATGAACATCATCTGCCTGGAAAGGAAGGATGGAAAGGCGGTGAAAGCGCTGATTATCCGCCAGAATATCACGGAGGTAAAGGAAAAGGAGCTGATGATACAGGCACAGATTTCTCTTGCCAGCCGTAAAGAGCGCCAGTATCAGATTGCAATTACATCCAACGCAATCTGTACCTTTGAGTTCAATCTCACAAAGGATATGATAGAGCAGGATATCCAATTCAGCCAGGATGATGAGCAGATACGTTTGCTGGATATGGCAGCCCTGAAGGCACCGTGTGAAGCATCCGGGTGGTTTGCGCAGTGCAGAAAACATGTATCAAAGGAATCACTGGAGAACTATGACACGACAGTCAATGTGGCATATCTGAGGGAATGCTTTGGGCGGGGCGAGTCGGAAGTGAGCGCCGAGTACTGGTGCAGGGATCTTGACGAGCGTGAAATTTGTGTCCGCCAGTCATTTCTTATGACGCAGGATGACACGACAGGCGACACGATGGTCATGGTGGTGATAAAAGAGGTTACGGAGAGCGTCAGAAAACAGCGTGAACAGACACAGGCCTTGCAGGATGCACTGATGCAGGCACAGCATGCAAACAGGGCAAAAACGACATTCCTGTCAAATATGTCCCATGACATCCGGACACCGATGAACGCGATTATCGGGTTTACAACGATTGCGGTAAGCCACATTGACAACAAGGATCAGGTCAGGGACTGCCTGCAGAAGGTCCTGTCCTCGAGCAACCATCTCCTGAGCCTGATTAATGACATCCTTGACATGAGCCGGATAGAGAGCGGAAAAGTGCAGATTAAGGAGCAGGACTGCAATATTTCCGAACTGATGCACAACCTTGTCAATATTATCCAGCCGCAGGTTAAGGCAAAGCAGCTGGAGCTGTTTATTGACACCTTTGAGATTGTAAACGAAGATGTGGTGGCAGATTCACTTAAGCTCAACCAGGTATTTATCAATCTCCTGAGCAACGCGGTTAAATATACGCCGGCGGGCGGGAGCATTGCATTCCGGATTATGCAGAAGACAACGTTCCGTCACGGATACGGTGATTACATTTTTATTATCAAGGACAACGGCATCGGTATGTCCAAGGAGTTTGTGAACCATATATTTGAACCGTTCGAACGTGAGTCGACAGTGACACAGTCGGGAATTCAGGGAACCGGTCTTGGAATGGCAATCACAAAGAATATAGTAGAGATGATGGGTGGCGAGATTCATGTTGACAGCGAGGTCGGCAAAGGCAGTACCTTTACCGTGGAGATATCCCTGAAGCTACAGGATGTTGAAAAAAATGCGGAACAGATTAAGGAGCTTGACGGCCTGCGTGCGCTTGTGGTGGATGATGACTTCCATGTCTGCGACAGCGTGAGCAAAATGCTCAAACAGATTGGAATGCGTTCGGAGTGGACGACATCCGGCAGGGAAGCGGTTTACCGCGCACAGATGGCATATGAGGAAGGGGACGCCTACCATACGTACATTATCGACTGGCAGATGCCGGAAACAAGCGGCATTGAAACGGCAAGAAAGATTCGCATCGTAGTGGGAAATGACGCGCCGATTATCATCCTGACAGCATATGACTGGACGGATATTGAGGAGGAGGCGCTGGCTGCGGGCGTCACCGCATTCTGTGCAAAACCGCTCTTTATGTCTGACTTAAAATCTGCGCTGCTTGCTGCAAACAACCTGGTTGACAATGAGGATGAGGCGGCTGCGTGGACACTGGCAGATTTCAGTGGGAAGCGTGTCCTGCTTGTGGAGGATATTGAGCTAAACCGTGAAATCGCGCAGGTGATACTGGAAGAGGCGGGATTTGTCGTTGAATCAGCGCCGGACGGAACAGATGCGGTTGCAATGGTGGAGAATTCAGAGGAAAACTACTATGATGTCGTTTTGATGGATGTACAGATGCCGATTATGAATGGCTATGAAGCCACAAGAACCATCCGGAGCATGCCGAGAAAGGATGTCAGGGATCTGCCGATTATCGCCATGACAGCCAACGCATTGGAGGAAGACAAGGAAGCGGCACTGAAGAACGGAATGAATGCCCACATTTCAAAACCGCTGAATATGGATATTTTCATTTCCGTGCTGAAACAGTTTGTAAAATGACAGGTGCCATGTGCAGGAATGCATCGGGCAGACAGGGCATAGTTATGAATAAATATGTGGAGTGAGGCGTTTGTGATGCATGACAAAATGAGGCATGGTTTGGTGCTTTTTGTCCTGATACCGTTTCTCATGCTTGCAGTATGCGGGTTTTGTCTGGGGAATCGGACAGGGGACACAAAAAATGGGACGGATATTGCACAGGATGCTGTGAATGAGGTGTTGCTTGAGAAGCAGGAAGAGGAGCTGCTGGCGGCAATGTCCTTGGAGCAAAAGATTGCGCAGATGTTCATTGTGACGCCGGAGTCCCTGACGGATGGTGCAAATGTAACAACAGCTGACGGCGCGATGCGTGCCGGCATGCAATTATATCCGGTTGGCGGACTGGTCTACTTTTCCAAGAACCTGACAGACGCCGGGCAGACAAAGGAGATGCTGCGCTGCACGCAGGAGTTTTCCCTGGAAATACAGGGTCTGCCGTTGTTTCTGTGTGTGGATGAGGAGGGCGGAAGGGTTGCGCGCATTGGAAACAATAAGGGCTTTGATGTGCCAAAGGTAGGACCGATGGGAAACATTGCATCAAAGGAGGCGGCACATGAGGCAGGGAGCAAGGTCGGCAGATATTTAAGGGAGCTGGGGTTTAACCTGGATTTCGCACCTGATGCGGATGTGCTCACGAACAATAAAAACACAGTGATTGGAAACCGCTCTTTTGGAAGCGACGCACAGACCGTGCTGCAATATGCCCGCGCCTATTCTGACGGGCTGCATGAGAATGGGGTATTGAGTACGTTCAAACATTTTCCGGGGCACGGCGCCACTGAGGCAGACACGCACGAAGGTTTTGCGTACACGGATAAAACCTACGAGGAACTGATGCAGGCAGAGCTGCTGCCGTTTGCCGGTGCCGGGGAAGCTGGCATTGACTGTGTGATGGTTTCCCATATAGCAGTGCCAAACATTACGAGGGACAATGTACCCTGTACGTTGTCTTACAGAATGACAGGCGAAATCCTGCGCGGGGATTTGGGCTATGATGGCATCATTGTCACGGATGCCATGAACATGGGGGCGGTTACCCAAAACTATTCCAGCAACGAAGCCGCGGTAGCGGCAGTCAAGGCGGGTGTGGACATGATACTGATGCCGGAGGACTTCCATCTGGCAGTGCAGGGTGTCCGGAATGCCGTACAGAACGGCGAGATTTCCGAGGAGCGCATTGATGAGTCCGTGAGACGGATAATCAAAGTGAAACTGGGGAAACTGATGGGAAACACGCTCTAGTATAATCCGCTGGGATTTTATACCACAAGTATAATGACATTTCCCCCAAGGTATGCTATAGTATTGTAAAAGCAAAAAAAGGCATGCCGACAGGATGCCGGAAAGGAAACGACGATGAACAGGACAATATCAATCAACGGATTACATTACCCAATTAGCAAAGCATTTGAACAGGCGCTGGATTCAAAACAGAGTCTATCTTTTGCATGTCCATATAAGAGGGAAAAAAGTTGGTTGAGTCGTGCCGGTATCAGGCTTGTTGTGTAAAATGCACCACAAAAAGGCATGGAGTATCATATTTATGGTTTTGACCGCTTATCTTGTATGGAGAAAGTCCCATGAACAAGGTAGGTGGTTTTCTTTTTGTTTTTGGAATTTATGAACGGTTCCTTATATATCAGGAGGAGGAAAGATGTTGGAGAACAATATATTGGAAATCAAGGGAAAAGTAAACACGGCGCTCTGCTACGCAAAAGTCGTGGAGGAGGAAGCGGTCGAGCAGATTCGCAGGATGTGTGATTACGAGTTCACGCAGGGAAGCAGAATCCGCATCATGCCTGACGTCCATGCAGGAAAGGGGTGTACCATCGGGACGACCATGACAATCACCGACAAGGCAGTGCCCAATATTGTCGGCGTGGATATCGGCTGCGGCATGTACACGGTGAACCTCGGAAAGGACGATATTGATTTCGGGAAAATGGATGCGGCGGCGCACTTTATCCCATCGGGGATGAATGTGTGGGCAGGCAGGCAGGAGCGTTTTGATTTGCTGCAGCTTCGCTGCTACAGGAACTTAAAGGATGCAAAACGTCTCGAGCGCAGCCTTGGGACACTGGGCGGCGGAAACCATTTTATTGAGGTGGATGTGGCACAGGACGGGACGAAATATCTCGTGATTCATTCCGGCAGCAGAAATCTCGGGAAGCAGGTTGCGGAATTCTACCAGCAGCTGGCAATCGAGCTGCACACAGGCAAGGAAGAATATTTTAAGAAAAGGGATGCCCTGATTGTGGCGTACAAGGCGGCAGGGCGCAGGAAGGAAATCCAGAAGGCGCTGAAGGAACTCAAGTGGGAGCACAGGGACTGCCTGATTCCGGAGGACTTGCGCTACCTGTACGGAACGTTTCTTGAGGATTATCTGCATGACGTGGAGCTCTGCCAGCAGTTTGCGAGACGAAACCGTGAGAAGATGGCAGAGGTGATTCTGGAAAAGACTGGAATGACAGGCACGGACGCATTTCATACAATCCACAACTACATTGACACCGACGAGATGATTCTGCGAAAGGGAGCAATCGCCGCCCATAAGGGCGAGAAAGTGTTAATTCCGATTAACATGAGGGACGGCAGCGTGCTTGCCGTCGGCAGGGGCAACCCGGAGTGGAACTACTCCGCGCCCCACGGAGCCGGACGGCTGATGTCACGCACCAAGGCAAAAGAAAATCTGTCCATGGAGGACTACCGCAGGATGATGGAGGGCATTTACACCACTTCTGTCAACGAGGCGACGCTTGATGAGGCACCGATGGCATACAAATCGCTTGCGGACATTATCGACGTCATCAGGGAATCCGTGGACGTCATCGACATTATGAAACCAATTTATAATTTTAAGGCATCCGATTAGTGCAGGACAAAAAAGTCCTCCTGTGCTGGCAGATGCCGGAACAGGAGGAACAAAAATGGTCACAATACCGACAATCGACATGATAAAGACGGGTCAGCACATCACGGAGCTGCGGATTCGGGCAGGGCTGTCCGTGCGGCAGCTGCAGGATATCTTCGGCTTTTCCACACCGCAGGCACTGTACAAGTGGCAGCACGGAACTGCGCTGCCGACAATCGACAACCTGGTCGTGCTGGCAGCAGTGCTCGGCGTGAAGGTCGATGACATCCTTGTCATGACCGACACCCCCATGCAGGTGAGCGCCTGATTTTGGCAAAAATATCCTGCTCCATCATTGATATTACGCTGAAAAGCAAGTATAATAAGTACAGAGGTGTTCCGCGCCATGGGAGCTATTGCTTTGAAGCGGGCACAGGGCTTGAGTTGGAGAATGGAGAGATGGATTATGTGCACAGCGGCAGCTTACAAGACAGAAGATTTTTATTTTGGACGCACACTCGATTATGAATTTTCCTATGGGGATGAGGTGACGGTCACACCCCGAAACTATCCGCTTCATTTCAGGGAAAAAGAGGACATCGGGCAACATTACGCGATGATCGGCATGGCGTATGTGGCGGAGGATTACCCGCTGTATTATGATGCGGTAAATGAAAAAGGACTGGCGATGGCGGGTCTTAACTTTGTGGGAAATGCAGTGTATGGGGCGTATATGCCGGATAGGGACAATGTCGCACAGTTTGAACTGATACCGTGGATACTCACCCAGTGCGCTACCGTGAAGGAGGCGCGTGCATTGCTTGGGAAAATTAATATAAGGGATACAAGGTTTGCGGCGGATCTTCCCGTGGCACAGCTGCACTGGATGATTGCCGACAGGGAGGAAACGATTACGCTGGAGGCGGTGGCGGATGGCGTGAAGATTTATGACAATCCGGTGGGCGTGCTGACAAACAACCCGCCGTTTGACGAGCAGCTGTTTGCATTAAACAACTATATGCATCTGTCCGCGAAGCCGCCAGTGGATACATTTGCCCCGGGGCTGAAGCTTCGGCAGTACAGCCGCGGAATGGGGGCGCTCGGGCTTCCGGGCGATTTGTCGTCCCAGTCGCGTTTTGTGCGGGCTGCCTTTACAAAAATGAACGCTGTCTGTGGCGGGGGCGAGATGGAGAGCGTCAGCCAGTTTTTCCATATTCTGGGCGCCGTGGATCAGCAGCGGGGATGCTGTGTGCTGGACGACGGCAAGTACGAGATTACGCTTTATACGTCGTGCTGTAACACGGACAGAGGAATTTATTACTATACAACGTATGATAACCATCAGATTACTGCGGTTGACATGCACAGGGAAAATTTGGACGGTGAAAAGCTGGTGCGCTACCCGGCAATCAAGGAAGAACAAATTTTTGTGCAGAATGCGTGATAATAAGCGTGTGAAAAACGTAATAAATGGAGATAGGATGAGGCGCTGATATGGAAAGAGAAAGAGAGCTGTCAAAAAATGTGTCAGACCTCCTTGCTGGAATGAAGGTTTTGGTCGTCGAGGACAATGAACTGAACCTCGAAATCGTCACGGAGGTTTTAAGGGAGCGTGGTCTGCTGGTCACCACGGCGGGGAATGGGCAGGCTGCGGTCGGGCTGTTCCGGGACAGTGCGCAGGGGACGTTTGACGTGATTCTGATGGATGTGCATATGCCCGTCATGGGCGGTCTGGAAGCGACGAGAATCATCCGGGCGATGGAGCGCGCAGACGCACGCACGATACCGATTCTGGCGCTGACCGCAAATGACTTTGAGGAGGACATACGCCAGACAAGGGAGGCGGGCATGAATGACCATCTGACCAAGCCCTTTGACATGGAGAAAATATTCGGCGCGCTCGCAGCCTATGCGGGGAAATGAAAGTAACAAAAAATGTATTCTGTGATGAGTGTTATCTCATGGCGGAATACATTTTTTTATAAGTGAAATTTACTTGTTGACAAAACAATTTCGAAGTGATATTATAATGATATCAAAAGCAATCAAAACCAATCAACATACACATAGAGGAGGAAACACTATGGAAGAGAAAGTATTATCAAGGAAAAAGAACGGAATGGCTGCATTGTGTGGCATACTGGTATTGTATGCCGTCTCGCTGGCGGTGATTGTTTTCGGCGCGCGGAATGCCTATGTCTCAATCGTGGTGGCAGGCAGTCTCATTGTTGTCGTGGCAACGGTACTCCTGGCAGGACTGAAGGTCTTAAAGCCCCAGGAAGCGCTGGTGCTCACGCTGTTTGGCAAGTATGTGGGCACATTGAAGGAGGAGGGCTTCTATTTTGTGAATCCGTTCTGTACCAGCGTCAATCCGGCGGCGCGCACAAAGCTGAACCAGAGCGGCGATGTGAATGATTCCGCCGCGCTGCTGGCAATCGCAAACAAGACGGCAGGCACGGGTGTGGAAGCCGCAAGCAACAAGATTTCACTGAAAATCATGACGCTGAACAACAACAAACAGAAGATTAACGACTGTCTTGGCAACCCGATTGAGATAGGGATTGCCGTCACATGGAAGGTCGTGGACACGGCAAAGGCAGTGTTCAACGTGGACAATTACAAGGAGTTCCTGTCATTGCAGTGCGACAGTGCGCTGCGTGACATCGTGCGTATCTATCCCTATGACGTGGCGCCGAATGTCGACACGACCGGGGACGGGGTGTCGGATGAGGGAAGCCTGCGCGGTTCCAGCGAAATTGTGGCAGGCAGAATCCGCGACGAGATACAAAAGAGGGTTGAGGAGGCAGGAATCAAGGTTGTCGAGGCGCGCATTACATATCTTGCCTATGCGCCGGAAATTGCGGCAGTAATGCTTCAGCGGCAGCAGGCATCGGCGATTATTGACGCCCGGAAAATGATTGTGGACGGCGCGGTCGGCATGGTTGAGATGGCATTGGAGCGCCTGAACGAAAACCACACGGTTGAGCTGGACGAGGAGCGCAAGGCGGCAATGGTGTCGAACCTGTTAGTCGTACTCTGTGGCAACCGCGACGCACAGCCGATTGTAAATTCAGGCAGCTTATATTAAAGACCTGTAGGAAACAGTGCCAGGTGCAGAAAAGCACAGGGGCTGTGCTCCGAAATGGCAAAAAAGGAATGATGTTATGGGTGATTCTGGAAAAAAACAAGTCCCGCTCAGGCTGTCGTCAAAGCTGTATGAGGCGATTGCCGCGTGGGCGGAGGATGATTTCCGCTCTGTCAATGGGCAGATAGAGTATCTGCTGACAGAGTGTGTCCGGCAGCGGAAGAAAAATGGGAAGTATGTTTCCGATGAAATCGACAGACCGCTGGAAATTGAGATTTGAGAAGGGGAATAAAAAGAGTGCATGAAGAAAACGTGTTGGCATCGCAGGCGTGCAATAAAAAAGAAAGGAGCGTGATGCGGGTGAAACATTGGAAGAAAATGGCTGCGCCAATTGTGATTGCTTCTATTATAATTGTTTACTATATTGGAATGGCAGCAGTTTTTATGGCAGTACCCGGCATCCCGACAGCTATCAAGATACTCATGATAGTGGTGCCATTGATTTTGGCGGCAGTGATGCTCGGTGTGCTGATAAGCAGAATAAAAGAGATTCAAGGAGGAGAAGAAGATGATCTTAGTCAATACTGATTACATTAGCGGAAAAGAACTGGAAATGCTGGGAATGGTGAAAGGGAGTACCATTCAGTCGAAAAATGTCGGAAAGGACATCACACAGAGTTTTAAGACATTGGTGGGCGGCGAGCTGACAGCCTACACGGAGATGATGAACGAGGCGCGTGCACTCGCGACAAAGCGCATGGTCGAGGAGGCTGAAAAGCTCGGCGCCGACGCGGTTGTCAATATCCGTTACGCGTCGGCGGCAGTCATGCAGGGCGCCGCGGAGGTCATGGCATATGGCACTGCCGTAAAGTTCAGATAAAGCTTATGGGGAAATTTCTTACATTTTTGTAACATTGGCGTTTTCCATTTCCAGATTTCCTTTGGCAGGCTATAATATAAGGAAAGAACAGATATTAACAGATGAAATGAATGGAGAACGACGCAATGGACACAGGGTTAAGGATTATGATTATTGAGGACGATGCCGCGCTTGCGAGGGAGCTTGGCGGGTTCCTTGAAAAATGGCAGTATGAGACGGTCATGGCAGAGCGGTTTGATGATATTTTGCAGGAATTTATGGAAAAGAGACCACAGCTTGTCCTGATGGACATTAACCTTCCCTGCCATGACGGATTTTACTGGTGCAGCCGGCTCAGGCAGGTTTCAAAGGTGCCCGTCATCTACATCAGCAGCCGCAGTGATGACAGGGATAAAATCATGGCAATCGCGCAGGGCGGTGATGATTATGTGGAAAAACCGTTCCGTATGGAGCTTTTGAAGGCAAAAATCGAGGCAATGCTGCGGCGGACTTACGAGTACAAGGTGCGTGAGCGCGTTTTCCTGAATGCAGGGCTGTGCTTTGACAGTGCAGTACAGAGTCTGTATCATACACGCAGCGCAGCCTCGGATAAAAGCAGCATGTCCGATATGACTGGTGAGAAGGCAGACACAGATGCGGAAGTAGACCTCACAAAATCAGAGAGACGGCTGCTTGCGCGGCTGGTGGAGAACAGACCGGACGTCGTGACGCGCGACGAGCTGATGATGGCGCTGTGGAACACGGATGAGTATGTCACGGATGCCGCGCTCACCACCATTATCAGCAGACTGCGCACCAAGCTCAAGTCCGTGTGTGGCGAGGAAGTCATTTTTACGAAAAAGGGACAGGGCTATTTTGTGGAATAAGTGGAAAACGGAGGATGAATACAAAATGACAGTCGTTCGGTGGCTGAAAAGAAAATGGAAGGATTATCTGGCTCGCAGCAGCATCATGCTCGGCTTCAACCTGTATTTTATTTTTTTAATGCGGACGGCGCAAATTGGTTATCTGCTGTATCTTGACGTGATTTTGCTGGTGCTTCAGGCAATTGCGGAAGGTAGGGCTTTTTTTGCGTTCAGGGAGAGGGAACGCCGCAAAGCCATCTTTTTGCAGGAAAAGGAACTTATTTATGAGGTGCTTGGCAGACCGGAGGACAGCGCAGTCTTTGCGCATGACATGCAGATTATGGAACAGCGCATCCGGGAAAAGTTTGGGGAAAACTGCGAACTGCAGGACTATGTGGCAAAGTGGTGCCATGAGTTCAAGATACCGCTCGCGGCGGCATTTCTCATCGCGGAGAAAATAAAGGACGCGGATGCCCGGACTGATTTGCGGGAACAGCTCGAGCGGATGAACTGGCAGATGAGCATGATGATGCAGGGCTGCCGGCTGCAAAGCCCGCTGTTTGACCTCCAGGTCAGGCAGGTTCCGCTGGCAGCGTGTGTCAGGGCTTCGATTAAAAACAACCAGTTCTTCCTGATTCAGAAAAAATTCCGGATGGATCTGTCCGTTGAGGATGTGACAGTCTATACAGATGAAGTTTGGCTGACCTACATTTTAGACCAGATTATCAACAATGCCGTCAAGTATGCAAAGCCCGGCGCCAGTCACTGCATCCGGTTCTGGACAGAACAGGCCGCGGAAGAATCATACCTGTGGCTTTATATAGAGGATAACGGGGAGGGCATACAGGAGTGCGACCTGCGCCGTATCTTCGAAAAGGGCTACACAGGCAGCAACTACCACAACGGCAGATACAAGTCCACCGGAATGGGGCTGTACATGGCAGATAAAATCGCAAAAAGACTGGAACACAAGCTGACCGCCGAGAGCCGCTATGGGGAGTATACGCGGTTTGGCATCAGGATTTTGCACATGTAGCAAGGTTCGTGAAATGGTATAATTTGGTTGTTATTCTTTGATTTTGTCTAGTTCTGTGAGATTCACACCTAAACTGCTTAATAGGGCTTTTAATACAATATATTGTCTCTTTAGCTCAGCATAAGTTTTTGTTGCATTTTCTTCTTTTGCCAGTATCATGCATCTTTGAACCTTTTCAAAATCTTCAATGGCATTTTTCATTATAGCGGATTCGTGGAAGGGTGTAAAGCCTTTATTCAATTATCAAAGTGCTGTGTAAATTGTAAGTTACCGGAACGGAGTAAACAGTAACAATTGTAAGGCGAATGTAAGGATTTTTAATAAAAATTATTTTACAATAAAATCCGTAAGGAAAATCTGAAAAGAGAAAAGACAATGAAGAGGAGGTCAGACACATCATATGAATGACAAAAAGGTAGTAGAAATCAAGAACTTAGTCAAAAGCTACGGCGCAAAGGATTTTCAGACGACAGTGCTAAAGGGTATTGACCTGACGATTTACAAGGACGACTTTATCGCCATTATGGGACCGTCAGGCTCTGGCAAGACGACGCTGCTCAATATCCTTTCCACCATCGACAAGCCGACGCAGGGCACGGTCATGCTCGACGGAAAAGACGTGACGCGGATTTCAAACAAAGAGCTTGCAAAGCTTCGGAAGGACAAAATCGGCTTTGTATTCCAGGACTACAACCTGCTGGATACCATGACCTTGCAGGACAACATTGCGCTGCCGCTCGCGCTCGACGGCGTGCCGGCACGGCAGATTCTGGAGCGCATCCGGGAGCTTTCGGCGGCGTTTGGCATCGAGGAGCAGCTTCGCAAATATCCGTACCAGCTCTCGGGCGGGCAGAAGCAGAGAGGGGCAGTGTGCAGGGCACTCATCACCAATCCCGAGATTATCTTTGCCGACGAGCCGACAGGCGCCCTGGATTCCAAGGCGGGAAAGGACCTGCTGCACTGTCTGCGCAGGGTCAACGAGAGCGGGCAGGCGACAATCCTGATGGTGACGCATGACCCGCACAGCGCCTCGTATGCAAAGGACGTGTATCTGCTCAGCGACGGCATGATGAAGTGCCGCATTGGCAGGGGAAGCGACCGGAAGGAATTTTATAACAGGATCATAGACCTGCAGACTTCCATAGGAGGTGATTTCTCATGAGAATGCTTCGGCTCGCTTTTATGAATTTCCGGAACGGTTTTAAGAGCTATCTGTCGCTGGTGCTCTCGCTTTCCTTTTCGATACTGGTTCTGTATAATTTCCAGAATATCATCTATTCGAAGGCATTTGCGGCGCTGGGGCAGCGCAACAAGCAGTATATTGACATGCTGATTCAGACGGTGAGCGTCGTGCTGCTGTGTTTTTTGTTCTTTTTTGTGTGGTATGCGACGAACGTCTTTCTGACAAGGCGCAAGCGGGAGATTGGCATTTATATTTTCATGGGCATGTCGAACCGGAGAATCGGCAGCCTCTACATGATTGAGATTAGCTTTGTCGGAATCACTGCGCTGCTTGCAGGCATCGGCTTCGGGATGCTGTTTGCAGGCTTGTTCCAGCTGGTTATGGGCGCAGTCTCTGACACCGAGATTGATGTCCGTTTTTGGGGTTCCTATAAGCCTGTCGTGTTTACGGCGGCATCCTTTCTGGTGGTGTATCTGATTTTTGCGCTCAAGGGATACTGGAATATTGTCCGCAGCAGCGTGCTTTCCATGATTTCGGCGGCGCGGCAGAACGAGTACGTGCACAGGAAAAGCCCTGTGCTTATGCTGAAGGCAGTGCTTGGCATCCTTGTGCTTGCGGCGGGGTACGTTCTTGCAGACAGGGGCAGCAATCGGGATTTGCTGGCAAATGCCCTGCTTGCGGTGGTACTTGTCATTGCCGGCGTCTACCTGTTGTTTGGCGGCATGATTCCGCTGGTCTTTCAGGCGCTCGCAGGACGAAAGACATTTCTGTACAGCGGTCAGCGCTGCCTGTGGGTGAACCAGACAATTTTCCGTATGCGGAAAAATTACCGTACCTATGCGATGGTCAGCATTATCGGCATCTGTTCGGCGACCGCGCTTGCGACAGGCTTTGCAATGCGGGAGCGGTATAACAACATGATTCTCTTTGACAACCAGTACACGTTCCAGCTGCTGACCAACCAGCCAAATCTCGGCGAACGGGCGGCGCGGCTGATTCAGGGCGAGGCGGATATTGCCTGCCAGACCTCGCTTGAGGCATTGAGCGTGGACAGGGAGCACCTTGTCGTGGCGTACTCAGATGTGAAGCGCGCCGCGCAGGAAGGCGGACTGGCGTCCATTGTGCGTGAGCCTGCCGACAATGAGACGTTTTACCTGTCACATCAGATGCTGCTATCGCTGATTATGGGGAACAAGCAGATTCCTGTGACACTCGGTGATGAGATTTTTCAGGAGACGGAAGTCATAAGACAGCCCTATGTCGGTTATATGCAAAAACAGATGGGATGTTTTTACATTGTCTCGGACACTGCCTATGAACGCCTGCGGCAGAAAAGCCAAACCCTGTATATCCACAATTACAAGATTGCGGACGACACGGATTTTGAGCGGGCGCGCGCCGCTATCGATGTGCTGATTAGCAACACGGATGAAAACTATACGGGGCGTGTGGCAGTGAACCCGTTTGACAATGACCTTGATTGGGTCAAGGTGCTTTATGCGCTCTGCATCTTTATGTTTCTGGTATTTATCGTCGCGGGCGGCTGCATCATGTTCATGAAGCTCTACAATGACGCCTTTGAGGAGAAGGAGCGGTATCTTGTCCTCAAAAAAATCGGCTTTTCGTCGCGGACGCTTGCGGCATCCATCGCGCAGGAGCTGCTGGGCGCATACATGCTGCCCTTCGTGGTGATGACAGTCTCGGCGTACTTTTCCGTGAATGCGCTCGGCAGGATGATGTATACGAATTTGTTTTCGATATATGTTGTGAGCATGCTGGTGGTGCTGGCGGTATTTGCACTGTGCTATATCCTTTCGGTCGCAGTGTACCGTAAAAATGTCGGGGTTTGAGAACAGTGACAAACGGTTACTTTTCTTTTTGCCGTGCAGTATAAATTTTGAGTTTCCCCATTTTATTAGACCTCATGTCTCGCAATCAGCCATTTTAAAGTATTCAA
>DKUL01000069.1 GCA_002490665.1 Lachnospiraceae bacterium UBA7205
TTATGAATCCGAGAGGCTATAAAAACGAATATTATAAAGATTTGTCCGTTTCAACACTGTAACGCGCTAAACTTAACGAATACATTATAGTTTAATTTTTTTTCCAAGACAACAAAAATATGCTATCACGGCAAATTTTGTGCAATTTACTAAAATTTATTGTGATAATTTACAGTTTTCAGGTTACTATTGATGCCACTTTTCGTCTTATATCGCGCACAAAACATGCGTTACACTGTCCGTCACTCCTTAGCTGCTTTCCCCGGAAGTTCATAACGCTTCAGATGCTCCTGCATCATTGTGTCAAACGCGCTGCCCGCCCCCTTGTCGAGATTGTCAATATACGCATGCGCATGCGTGTCGTCCTCGTGCATCTGCATCACATTGATTGCCAGGTTCGAGCAGTGGTCCGCTATCCGCTCATAATTGTTCGTGATATCCGACAGGACAAATCCCATCTCGGCGGTACACTTCCCTTTCCGAAGACGCTTCATATGACGCTTCTTCATCTCCTTCTGGAGAATGTCTATCGCCTCCTCAAACGGCTCTATGGATTTCGCAGCCTCTGCATCCTCCTTCTCAAAAACCCTCACAGATATCTCGACAATATCCCTGACCGCCTGCGAGAATATTTTCAGCTCTTCCGCCGCCTTCTCGGAAAAATGCTGCTCCTTCTTGTTCATTACCCTGGCACAGTGCACCAGATTCATTGCATGGTCCGATATGCGCTCCAAATCCCCCACACTGTGCTGGAGCATGTTTAATTTCCTGGAATCCGCCTCACTCAGGTTCCTGCTTGAAAGCTTCACCAGATATCCGCTAATCTCGTCGTCATAGCGGTCAACAAGATTTTCCATCTGCTCCACATCCCCCGCACTTTTCTTGTCATAATCAAACAGATTATAAGTTGCCGTATTCAGCGATTCCTTTGTCAGCTCTGCCATTTTGAGCACATAGGAATTCACCTGTTCCAGTGCAAACGACGGCGTATTCAGAAAACGCTCATCCATCTTCGCAAACAGTTCGTTTTCCCTTGCCTGCCGTTCTTCCTCCTCATCCGGCTGAATGATAACAAGCGACAGGCGCTCAAGCAGGCTTGCAAACGGAAGCAGCACAAGCGTCGCAAGCACGTTAAATCCCGTGTGCACCAGCGCAATCCCGGCGCTGTCTGCCGGCTCCTGCAAAAATGTAAAATGCAAAAAAGCATTTAACAGATAGAATACGGCCATAAAAATAACAGTTCCAATGATGTTAAAGAGAAGATGGACAATCGATGCACGCTTCGCATTTTTGCTCGCCCCGACACCGGACATCATCGCGGTGACGCAGGTACCAATATTTTGTCCAAGGATAATGGGGACTGCCGCTGCGTAGCTGACTCCGCCGCCCATGCAGAGCGCCTGCAAAATACCGACAGATGCCGATGAAGACTGAATGACTGCCGTGACAAGCGCTCCGACAATCAATCCGAGAACCGGGTTGGTAAACATGGTAAACATTCCCGTAAACCACGGCACCTCACTCAGCGGTTTCATTGCAGAGGACATCGTGTCCATCCCGGTCATCAGAATGGCAAAGCCGACAAGAATTGCGCCAAGGTCGCGCTTTCTGCCGTTTTTCATGAACATGATAAAAACCACGCCGATTACGGCAAGTACCGGGGAAAATGAAGTGGGCTTGACGAGCCGCAGGAAAAAATTGGAGCTCTCAATACCTGTAAGACTCAGAATCCATGAGGTAATCGTCGTTCCGACATTGGCGCCCATAATAATGCCGATTGCCTGGGAAAGCTTCATAATTCCCGAATTCACGAAGCCGACAACCATGACGGTAGTCGCCGACGAGGACTGAATGACCGCCGTCACCCCTGCCCCCAGAAGAACTGCCTTGAGCCTGTTATTGGTGAGGTTTTCCAGGACACGTTCGAGGCGTCCGCCTGAAAGTTTTTCAAGTCCCTCGCTGAGCAGATGCATTCCATATAAAAATAATGCCAGGCCACCTATCATCGTCAATAAATCAAAAAAATCCATACATTCCTCCCTGTCATTGTTCACAAATTTCTTTCTTAATTTATACGCACGCCAGATGAAGCCGCAACAGCTTTCATCTATAACGCTCCCTTGTCCTGTAAAGGTTTTCCTTATACGCATACATCCTGCGGTCAGCCTCTGTCATCCCCATGCGCACGGATTTCCCCGCCGTGTACTCCACCCTGACAATTCCGTAGGATATCCCAATCGGATAATTGTACTTATCCTCCTCTGACAAAAGCTTCTGGTTAATAAGCGCCATTTCACGCTCCATCTCCTCCGGAAGCCTGTCATAGCACAGCACGCAGTACTCGTCCCCGCCCAGGCGGTAAGCGTTGTCCTTTTTTCCTTTATTCTTATCATGCCCTTTTTTTGCAAGCTCTTTCAAATATGTTCCTATCAGCTTCAGCGCCTCATCCCCCAGGTGGTGTCCAAGGTTGTCATTGATATACTTCAGCCCATTCATATCCCCATACACAATTGTGACCGCATCCTTGTCCCTGTCTATGGCATCCAAATCCTCATCCAGCCCGCGCCGGTTCCGCATGGAAGTCAGGTTGTCCGTATACGCCATTTTCTCATAGGTGCGCCGCTCAATATTTGCCTCGTGAATCCCCAGCGCCTTCTTTGCGGAGACAATTCCGGCGCATATCAGCAGCATGATCAGCTCCAGCCTTGTAAAAAAACCATTCCCAAAACAATCCCAGACATAAAAATCCATCATGTCGCAAAAACAGCACATTGCAAGCACAAAATACATTCCGATGCCAAGCCGCCTTGCCCAGCCCCTGGACTGGTCCATATTCCTGAGAAAGGATGTCAGAAAGATGACGCCGTTTACCACAATGAGAACATGAATCACCGAAAGCGTCTCAAAAAAATCGGCAATGTTAACCAGCTGCAGCACAATCAGAACAAAGATGATTCCACAGTCCATATTCATCAGCCGCCTGTACATCGGGCTGTCCGGTATTATTCCAAGCAGATGGAACGCCATCACGACGCTTGGCAGAAACAGGGCAAACGTGACAAAGCTCAGAATCTGCATGGCATAGGCATTGCTGAAAAACAGCTGCCAGGTTCTTGCCTCTGTAAAACTCCACGCGGAAATAATCAGGAACGCCAGTCCCAGACTCGATACTTTCGCCGCTGCTCCCCACTGTGCAAACAGCGGAGACAGAAACACAAGCGCCATGCCGATAATCAGTGGAATCACTGTCATCAGCAGCATTGCAAGCCCTTTCATCAAAATGTACGATAACAGTTCCGCCTTGGTGCCGCTGACGATGTGGCGCCACTGACCGGAGTATTTTTCATATGGGCACATGGTATCAATCGCTATTGTGTCCCCTGCACGCAGCTGTCCCAGCTCGATAAGCTGCCACCCGCTGCCCGGTGTCTTCCCGAACGGAATCTGTCCGGCTTCGCCAAAGCGGTATACTTCTATGTCATTGACGTATGCACGGACAAATGTATGGTCCGTCCGAAACAGCAGAAACGCCGGCGATGCAAAAACCTCGTCAATTTCCTTTTTCGTCACCATATGGCTTATGCGCATATATTCGCCGGGAACCACATCATAATTTCCGGGAATCCTCAGGTACTCGCCTTCCCGGTCATACCAGCCGTCACTGAGCTGCCGGACATCATACCCGGTAAAAATATTTTTATCATAAAAATGGCTGGTCTTCAGCCTTGCGCCAAGCCACACCACAAGCGAAAATGCCACAAGAACATAAAATACGGCCATATAGAAAGGGACTCTCTTCTCTTTTTTCATATGCATCTCCTATGCTTCTTCCCATGTCAGAAATTATTGTTCCTTTTGCAAAATAGTACTATGCAGGACAGTAAAAGCCCACTGCATTATTATTATAATACATTTGCCATGCTTTGATAAGGTACTGAACAAAAAATAATGAATACCTGACAATTGTGATACTACATTTATTGTGGTATGTCAGCCGCTTATGAGTAAATATGGCATCAACATTACACAGCGTAATATGAGCGAATATTTTAAGAGATGGGAAATGACATGCCAGCATCCGACAAAAAAAAGCATATTTTCATGATAACGTAAAACTTCAGACATTTCTGCATGAAACATATCCCGGAATTGTGAAAAAAGCACAGAAGGAAGATGCTGAGATTTACTATGGAGATGAAACAGGCATCAATAATCGAGTATAAAAAATATATTGCGGAAAATTGTTGTTGTATTATGGGAAATTCTGTGATAAAATTATAGCGCAAACATAGTACATATAAGGGCAAACATTTAGTGATGAATGGACGCAAAGCATGAAATCATAAGAAATTATGATGGTTCGGCTGCATGAATTATGGTGTAGGGCTTTTTGCCGATTAATGGGCAGGAGTACGTTACAGGATAATTTGTGCAGTTTTTTTATTAAAGAAAGGGGGATGTTGGGTGTATTCTAAGGCTGCAAGCGTATTAATTAATTTCATTTTTGGAGCTTTTCTTTGGCATGATGTTTTGGGGATCATATGTTTACTTTATTTTTACCTTTATCTGCATTTACAGGATTTGTTTTCTTTTTTGTACATTAAAGAGTAAATCAACTATGTCGCTTATATATGCGGCAGAATGGAGGATTATTTGAAAAGAAAGATTAGTTTTTTATTAATAATAGCTATGTTAATGACTTTTAGTACAACAAATAGCAACGTGGTGTATGCTGCTGGCCTTGTACCGGAATCTTCTTTGGAAACAGAGTCAGAAACAGAGCTTGCATCAAGTATGGAATCATCAATGGAAACCGAGGTTATGTCGGAAACTGAACAGATATCCGAGACAGAAAGTTTATCGGAAATAGAAACGATACAGGAATCTGAGACAACATCAGAAAGTGAAATAGCATCCGAAACGATACAGGAATCCGAAACGATATTAGAGACTGAAACAATATCAGAATCCGAGTTTTATGAAGATTTTTTGTTGGAAGAATCAGAGCCTGATACTGAATATTATTATGGCGATGTGGGTTTTGAGGAGCATGATTCTTCAAACCAAATACATCCACGTCGTTCGGCAGGAAAGAATCAAAATGGGACATGCAGAGATACTGTTTTAGTGCTGGACGCTTCAGATAGCATGAGAGGAAAACCAAATGCAGTCATGAAAGCGGCAGCAGTTAAATTTTGCAAGAGTGTTCTTGCAGCGGATGGAACAAATCGCGTTGCTATTGTGGTATATAATTCTAACATAGTGGGACGTATGAATTTTTCTGATGATTTAAATCAGATGACTAATTATATCAATTCAATAGGTGCATCAGGACTTACAAACATATCAGCTGCACTTGTAACTGCCAAAAATCTGTTAGATATGTATAGTGCATCTACAGCAACAAAAAATATCGTACTGTTGTCGGATGGGTATCCTGTACGCGGAATGCGGCAAAATAACGGAAAATATAATTACACAGGCATCTCGCAAAGTTATCCGTATGCAAATGCTGCTTACGAATACTATGTGCAGAATTTGAAGAATGATTATAATGTATATACGCTTGGATTTTTTCACTCCATAACACATGCGTCTTCTCTATCCTATGTACAGCAGTTCATGACAGATATTCAGAATAAGGGATATTATGAGGTGACAAATGTAGATGAATTGGAATTTACATTTGGGGATGTAGCAGAAGATATTATAAAGGATGACTCCAACTGTCCAATTGTAATTGTGCCAGGAATTATGGGAAGTCAGCTGTATGAAAATAATGGATTAGTGTGGGCAGATTTTGGAAAGATAGGTAATCCTTCATATCGCTTAGATGAACATATGGCAATAAGCAAAAGCATGAGTATACATAATTATGATACTGAATCGCATAATCCGATTAATCAGGCATTGCTAAATAAAGGGAAACGCGAATATGGGGCAATTAAAATCTACGAAAAATTAGTGGATAGTATTATAGATAGATTTACAGATGATGACGGAAATATTACAAGGGATGTGTACTTTTTCTCCTATGATTTCAGAAAAAGCAATATGGACAGTGCACAGCAGTTAGACCAGTATATAAATGATATTTTAAGCTGTAGTAAAGCATTATATGATAAAGAATATACACAGGTAGATATTGTTGCACATAGTATGGGCGGTCTCGTGACTGCCAAGTATGTAGAAACTTATGGACATGATAAACTACATAGAGTAATCACTGCTGGTACACCATATGAGGGAGCAGCTAAGTTACAAAATAGTGTTTTAACAAAAGAGGTGTTAGATTCTAATTTTAAGGATCTTATTTTGTTCCATTTTGGTGGCTTGAGTAAAGAATGCAAGGCATCATTTCCATCAATTGCGGAGCTTGCACCCACAGATGCATATTATAATGGACATACTACGAAATTTGAACAATATACAGGGCAAAAACAAGGAACTATAATAAAGAAGAAAATTTATAAAACACTAAATCTATCAGAATATCATGATATAAATAGTATGATATTTAACACAGCAACCAGTACCCCTTATAATGATGCCCTCGTATTTCATGAGGACATAAAGACGGATGCGGGCTATAATGTACTTGCAAGTTTGGATAATTCCTATTTTTCAGTAGGTATTAACCAAAAGACAATTGCGGGATTGAAATTTAACGATGGAACCGATTTAGCTTCACTAGACGTGGATGCATTAACGTATGAACAAAAGGGTGATGGGACTGTCCCTTATGATTCGGGTACTATGATGAAACATTTAAATGAGCTTTCCGCTGATCGTGTCATAAAATTTGAAACTACGCATACCGGATTGGTTGGCGGTGACAAAGATGAAAAAGATACAGATCCCATAACATGGATATGTGATATTTTAAGCACAGGAAAAAGCAGCATAGAGAGCGACGAAGAACAGACTAAAAAATACATTGTTATCAGGGTTGCATGTCCTGTAGACGTAGCAGTTGAGAAAAACGGAGAGGCATTAAATTCGACACAGGGGCAAATACATATGAAAACGTCCTATGGTGTACTTGATTTTGTTGGTAATGGGGACATTAAAATGCTCTGTATTGATGATGCAGATGACTACCAGATTCAGTTAAACGGAACAGACCGGGGAACAATGGATTACACAATTAGTTATTTTGACGGAGATGACAAACTGGTAAACGAATATGATTTTTTTGAAGTGCCTATTACAGAGACAACAAGGATTGAGACCGGAACGGATTCCGATTACATTAAACTTTGTGTCGATGAGGATGCGGACGGAACAGCAGACTATGAACTTTATCCTGAAGGATACGAGCCGAAAACTGGGATGACAAAAATAAGCGATACATGCTATCAGTACACAACGGATAATATGGATATACTGTATGAAATTACAGCGAAGTACGGGAATGTATATCACATCAATATGACTGTAAAAAATAAGACAAATGACACAATCCATGACTGGGCACTTGAGTACGATTCGACAGATAAAATCAATAATATTTGGAACGGTATGTTAACAGATGACAACAATAAGACAGTCATTAAGAATGCAGGATATAATCAGGACATACCTGCACAGGGAAGTGTCTCCTTCGGTTATATGGCAAACTTTAATCAGGGCATACAGATACCGACTTATTTTAAACTGTTAGGGGAAACGGCATCCTTGGATGAGGCAGATTGTGATATCCATTATCAGGTAGACGCAGATTGGGGAAGCGGCTATAATGCATCCATACAACTGACAAATACGACAACCAATACGATAGAAGATTGGGGCATAGAATTCGATTTCCCTGATACGATCGAGAATATATGGGGTGCGCAAATTGTAAGCAAAACAGGAAATCATTATGTATTGGCGAATCAAGGATATAACCAGAACATTGGAACAGGGCAGACTGTCAGCATAGGATTTACCGTAACTGCAGTTGGAGAGAAAGCAGAACCTGAAAATTGCAGAATTACACACATAGAAGCAAAATGATTTGAATATAAAATACTGCCATGAGAAGAAAAGTATCTATTCATATCAAAAATTTTTTAACAACTAAACGGGCAGACAATATTTTCTGCCCGTTTTCTAAAAAGCTTGATTTTGCAAGGGGGGTATTGAATGTATTCTATAATTGTGAGTGTTATTATGAATTTTATTGCGGGTATTTTTTTATATTATGAAATTATTTGGATTTTACTGGAAGCTCCTATATCTTACCATATTAAATGCATTCCGGTTTTAATAGTATGTGGATTATATAATTACAGACGATATCAGAAAAAAGTAATTGGAAAAAAATATCGGAAAAAAACATTTCATCTGACTTTGTGGCTGCCTTTGTTTGCATATATCATATATGTTTTTGTATATGTAATAATTCATAAGCAATATTAGAGCGTGTTTGAAAAATTATTCCTGTCATATTATGGCATGACATCTGCACGCCCCACTTTGCGCGATATTTGCACCGCATTCAGTCGCCGTAGCCCGCTATGCCTCGTTCATTTGGCACAAATCTCCCACAAATTGTGACACACATCTGACAGAAAGCATTTTTCGAACACGCTCCAGGTCGGAAATAATCATTTCCAGTTTTTTGGTATCCCGGTTTGCAAAGAGTGGTTTTGATTATTTAGTCAGGTTGCGGACGTAGTCTGCGGTATGATATAATGGTTTTCAGAGTGTATCTAAATACTACTCGCGCCAGACGCAGACAGCCTTGGCTGCATACTTCCTTTCCGCGTCCATGCGCATAAAAACTACACAAATGGAGGTAATTAACAAGGTGATAACTGTTAAAACAAAGACATGTGGCGCCATGAACCACAACTCGGTTCTTTCGCTCAATGTGCCCAGCCCGCACTGTGTAACAGACAGGAACCGTATTGCAACAGTCATGAACCATAAATCCAGCGGAAACCGCATGGCTGCTGCCCCGCCGTATCCGGGTATGGCACAGCAGCGTCCGCAAAGCAGCCCTGCTCCAGGCGTTCCAGGTCACGGAAGCCCCATTCCGCCAAGACAGCAGACGCAAATCAGGCAGACGCAAAACTGCCAGCCTGCACTGACTGCCGGACAGCAAAACACACAGGGCGCCGTCGCAGGCATTGTCGAAAGGCCCATCCCCGCACTGGAAAACAAAGTGCAGAAAGGGCAAAAAGTATTGCTCTCGTCAGGTGTGATCACTGCTGTCGATGCCTGTTTCGGGTGGAATGTCACGGATTCCAGATGCGATGTGGACGTATCGGCATTCCTGCTTGGGGCTGACGGAAAAGTCATCGGAGACAGCTGGTTTGTATTTTATGGGCAGGCGCTAAGCCCCGACAACAGCACCCGGTTTATGGAGGGCGGCGGTGCCGACCGCGAAAAAATACAGATTGATTTGGGAAAATTAGACCCGCGGGTAAAGAAAATCGTCTTTGTCCTCACCATCAATGACGCGCTGCAAAACAGGCTCCATTTCGATATGCTCAAGGATGCCTATGTGCGCATCATGGACAAATCGGGAAAGGAACTTGTCAGCTTCCTGATGACCGAATACTATAACAATGTGATTTCGATGATGATTGGAGAGCTGTACCAGCACAACGGCGCATGGAAATTTAACGCGGTCGGAAACGGCGTTGCAAAGGATCTCGCCGGGCTGTGCGCCTTATATGGTGTACAGGTTATATAAAATTGAAAAAAGGAGTTTACATATATGTTGACATTTGAAGTAATAAACGAACTGACCCTAAAGGTTACCTGTCGTGGAAATGACGTTCTGTTTACCAAAGCCGGCGCTTTCATTTGTGGCGAAAACAACGGATATAAGAACTACAAGTTTGAAAAACTGCTGCTTGGTCCGCAGGAAAATGCAGAACAGGCGCTGCTTGGTTCCCTGATACGGCGCGTGACTGGTGAAAATCTGCCGCTGATGAAAGTCATGATGAATGGCGACAGCATCACCTACTATGCAAACCACGCACAGCATGTTGTCGTATACCAGCTGCAGCAGGGCGAGATGCTCTCAATTGAGTCCGAAAACATCCTTGCCTTCACGCAGGACTGCAAATACGATGTGCGCTTTATCGGATGCGGCGTTATCTCCCAGAAAGGACTTGCCACCTCCACGCTGACCGGCATGGGACCCAATGCCTATGTTGCCATTCTGGTAGACGGAAACCCGATTGTGCTGAGCAACGTCCAGACGGGCACAACACTCGCTGTCGACCCGGACGCAGTTGTCTGCTGGATGGGTGCAGGTCCGTGCGATCCGGATATCAAGATGGACGTAAACTGGAAAACCTTTATCGGGCAGAGCTCCGGAGAATCCTACAGCTTTGAATGGGGCGGGCATCAGCCCGTAACGGTCATTATCCAGCCAAGTGAGCGCATGAGTGGTGTCAGCCTTGGCATGGACGGCGGGCGACTCGGGCATCGCCCCAATTAGCACCATAACTGTCTGTCAGCAGAAATTTCTAAACACGCGCAAGCACTGCCGCAAGCGCTGCTTCCGCGAACAGCTTTTCTTCTGACGGACAGATTACTTTATCAGAAAAGCGGAATTTCTGCGCAAGTTCCGGCGCCGCAATCCC
Source organism: Lachnospiraceae bacterium UBA7205 (assembly GCA_002490665.1). Taxonomy (GTDB): domain Bacteria; phylum Bacillota; class Clostridia; order Lachnospirales; family Lachnospiraceae; genus COE1. Next base: position 10,587 of record DKUL01000069.1, read on the forward strand.
ATAGTCCGCAGCTTCCAGCATGGAAATGTCAAATGCACTGTCCCCTGCTGCAGCCACGAAGTCCGCGCCTGCATATTTCCTGAACCGCTCAACAGCCGCTCCCTTATCCAATGCCTTTGGGACAACATACACCTTCGCGCCGTTGTGAAACACATCAACTACATCCGCACCAATCTCTTTTTGCAAATCACTGACCACCACTTCCGGCTTCTCGCATTTGGTAAACACAAAAAGGTCTTTGATAAACCGCAGATCAAACGTCCTTCTTTTGTCCCTTTCGAGAAACGCCAGTGCCCTGTCCAGCATCCGTCTGCTTCCCTTTATCCGTTCCAGCGATTCCAGATACCAGTCTTCATCCTCTTTTCCATCGACAAGCAGCACGCCGCCATTGCAGACAAGCGCATAGCGCAGCTTTCCCACGCCCAAGTCAATCCGCTGATACTGCTCGATTGTCCTCGTTGTCGTCGGTACCACAAGAATCTGCCCTTTCCGTGCCATGATTTGCTGCAAAAGCCGTAACGTCTCCCGCGTGATAAAGGATACTTCCCGCCCCTGATAAATCTCTGCGCAAATCCTGTCCTGCCCTATGTCATGCCTGTATGAATAGATCAGTGTATTGTCCAAATCCGTATGAAATACAATCATCCCCATCTTCCTCCAAATACATCCCTGATGCTCATGTCCAATCGAGTAGCGGAACGTCCTTC
>DKUL01000070.1:0-1425 GCA_002490665.1 Lachnospiraceae bacterium UBA7205
GTTTGACTCGGGCAGATAAGTTAAAAGTATCAGACATTAAAACTGAAACTATAAGTTGTACGTATTTGGAAAAAACAACTCAAAGTATTTTAACTAATCTTAAAACTTTGTATAAGTCTTTGAATGAGAAGGTTTCATTTCCGATTATGGTATTATTTGAACAAAATGGATATGCGAAAGCAGGAGTATATTCATTAGATTTGGATAATGATAATGTTTTATTATTAAAAAATTTAGATGAAGATCAAAATTTCAAGTGGTCAGAAATAAGTATAGATGGAAATGTATTGATATCTTTTCTGGTTGATATTGAACAGGCAATTGCTTTGTATGGTAATAAAGGATATATAAAGGGAATTGAAGAAATTGGTTATTTGGTAAAGAGCATGAAATGTATTTTCAAAAGAGAAGAATATTCGTTAACTCTGCCAGAACAGGAATTTACACATCATATTGGTGTAAATCTAAAAAAATGTTTGCTTATTGATGCAATTATTGTATAAAATTGAGGTAAATTTTATGATTTTTGCGAGGAAAAAATGCTATGGAATTACTAGGAATACTTTTTTAGATGAGTATTCTATAGGGTATGTTAATTTATGTAAAGTTATGACACCAATTGGATTGACAATTGGTAATGCGACAAGCATAGATTTAAATAAACAGATTTGTATTAAAAAATGTTACAGTGAGTATTTAGAAAGGTTTGCATTAGGAATTCCAGTGAACAAGAATTTATATTGTAGTTCTTTTGATATAACAAGAAAATCTATAAGAACAAATAGTTTTTCCGCGTTTGGATATGGAGATACAAAATATGGTCATAATGATACTACGGCAACGGCAACAGGGATAAAGTCAGAAGAAGTAATTAATAAAGCTTTATGTGAATTGCTTGAAAAAAATGAGGTTTTATGTTTTTGGTATGGTAATTGTGGGAAAAGGGTCAAAATAAATAAATTATTAGAAGATAAAATAAATAACCTTAACTTTATTTCAGATAAATTTTTTTGTTTTATAATTAATGAATTATCAAATTATTCAACAGTAATTGTTTTAGGCATGAAAGGGAAAAGGCTAATAACTACAGGGGTATCGTGTACTGGTTGTGCTATGGAAAGTTTTGATAATGCAATAAAAGAAGCAAAGATAATTGAATGGCAACAGTATAATAATAAACAATCGGAATTTTCGAACTATTCAACTATTGAAATGCAGGATATTTATAAAGTTATAGAATGTAAAAATAGTAATTTTATGAGTACAGATATTTTACCAGATAGGAATTACAAAAGTGTATTGAATTTAAAAAGTTGGATTAGTGACATTTGTTTGAAAGTAATATTTTCTGACGAAAAAACTGGTTTGAAAACTATTAAATGTGTAAGTGAACAATTATTATCTGCTTTGCCAATTTGTAATAAC
>DKUL01000070.1:1697-2561 GCA_002490665.1 Lachnospiraceae bacterium UBA7205
TAACATAATTAAGTCTATGGATAAAGAAATTGTGAGAAGATATTTTGTATGTAAGGAGGTGGATTGTCCTATTGTATAATAGGGCATTTTATGAAAAGTTTTTTAAAAAATAATGTTAATTTTATTACAAATACAGATTGTTTTCTTATGCATCACTATCATATATATGTTGAAAAAGAAGGACAGCAAACTATTAGAGCATATGAAGCAGATTTTGAGAATCGAAGAATACACATACGTTCCACCTTGGGGGAATATTTTGAAAGAGAAGTTTTAATCAATAATTATCCTTTATCTTATGATATGTGTATAATGGTTAGTATGGTAAATGGAAATACAAGGATGGTGCCGGCATCTGAATTAATTTTTAAAAATAAATTTGTTGATTCATGTGGTATGGCATCCCACACATTGACACAAGAGTTAATTTGGAAAGCTTATAAAGAATTTTTTGAGAGACAATCTTTTATAGCTAATTTTTTGTTTCAACTATCAGCTGTCAAAATAAAAATTGAGCGAGAACCAGACTTGTATAGAATACACAAATATTTAAATAATTATCTGGATGAAATATATTATTATAATATATCATTAAGTAGAAATTTATTTGTTGTTTTAGCAATAGGATGGTCTGAAAAATCAAAAGCTGCTGGGCTTGGTACAAGCAGAGACATAAGTATTGCGATTGAAAAATCACAAAAAGAAATATTACAGTATTTTGCGGTTTCGGTAAATAAGGAAAAGATGCATGGAGAGAAGTATATTGACGAGAGAAATGAGGATATTTATCACCAAAATTTTGATAATCTTTCAATATGTAATTTTAAGAAGTATTATGAATATTTGGGTAGTAATAATGAAGTT
>DKUL01000070.1:2723-47967 GCA_002490665.1 Lachnospiraceae bacterium UBA7205
GTAATAATGAAGTTGATATTCAAGAGTTAAAAAGCATTTTTAAATATGAAATGGGGGATATTATAAAAGAAAATTATAAAGATTATAATATGGAACCATACATATGTATTTTTGATGGACGAGAGAATACCGGGATTAAAATAGTTAGGATACGAGATTTTAATTGGTTTCCTCACATGAGACCAGGACTTTATGAGAATAGTTTAATAGTGGAATTGGAAAAAAGGTTCAAAACAAAAATAAAAAAATGTGTAGATTGGATTCCGTTTGCTTAAGGGAGGGAAATGATTTGAAAAACAAAATACTGGCTTATATGATACTGAATATAAAATCATTGTTAAAGGATAAGATACCATTTGTATGGTCTATCTTGCTGCCATTAGTTATGTACTTTTTGAATCGGAATCAGATAAATGTCGAAAAGGATCTGGCGTATTGGTGGGTATATATGGTTTTATGTGCATATATATATGGCGTTGGTCTGTATGCCTTGGAATTAAAGGAATCTGGCTGTCTAAGAACGATATTTTCAATAGAAAATTCTCCATTTGTTTTTTTCATGGGAAATCTTATGACACAAATTGTTTTTTGTTTGATAAGCGTGGGATTGTTTAATTTTATAATATATCTGGATAAACAGTTTTCTATGATAAAGATGATTTTTTATAGTATACTTATTATTTTGTTGTGTATTCCAGTTGCTTTTGCGGGGTATGCATTTACTTTGTTAAAAAATGTACATGCGAATACTATTAATACAGCATTTTCGATACTTTTATTTGGAATGTTCATGTTACTCGGTACGGATTCGTGGTTAAATGCATATAATCCTATGTGTTATATGGCAGAAATAGTGATAGCACCATCAAAAACAGGATTCGTTTTGTATAGTGCTATTTCTGTCGTTTTTATAGTGATAGGAAGTATGGGAATATTGAAGTTTAGTCCGAATTCAAATGAGAGAAGATAAATGGAGGTTTGCTATGACAGTGACAGATTGTATTGAAATTCATGATTTAAAATTACCATATCGAGAGCAGAGGGTTCACTTGAAATTTATAAAGGGTATTAATTATTTGAAGGGAAACAACGGATCTGGGAAAACAATGCTTTTGGATTATATTGCGGGGCTTCATAAAAACACTGGTGATAAAATAAAGGGAAATAAAAGTATTGTATATGTGAATCAGAACATTTTTTTCTCGGACAGATTATCCGGAATGGATTTTCTTAAGTTTGTGTATCGGCTTGATAATAATACAAAAGGCAGGGAAATTTTTGAAAAGAAATATTGCGTTGATGAAGAGATAAATCAAATGATAAAAAAACAATGGGGAATGCTGTCGGGAGGAGAAAGAAAATTTTTGTATGCAATCATTTTGTTATCGCTGGACAGGGAATGGTACATATTGGATGAACCATTTGCATTTGTGGATGCTGTCAGGAGAGAGAGGCTTTGGAAAATAATGAATGAAAAAGTGGCAGAGGGAAAGGGAATTATTTTAACTTCGCATCAGGAGGATTCCGAAATTGAAAAGTATAGTACTCAGATAGTAACAGTTTAACAGGAAGCTGAAAGTTGGACTGCTATTCTGATAATGGAGTTGGTATAAAATTACTTGAAGTTTTATTGAAAGATGTGTATACTTTCATTACAAATATGATAAAAGGGATTATAGATGTATGAGAGTAGAGATTAAATTACAAAAAAATATTCCGGAACCATACGCTGTTATTTACACAGAGCGGATAACAGATGAAATACAGAAAGTAACAAATGCAATTGAAAGTATGGGCAGGGTAGTGACGGCAGTATTGGACGATAAAATAATCGTGATAAATACTGCCGATGTTTATATGACAAGGGTGGAAGACGATAAAACAATCATATATTGCAGTGACAAGAAATATGTGAGCAGGAAACGACTATGTGAACTGGAAAAAGTTCTCGGTGTCGATTTTATGAGGATATCGAAGACAACCCTGATTCATCTGGAATATATCAGCAGGGTGGAGCCCTCCTTTAATGGAATGATGCTTTTGACGATGAAAAATGGGTGTAAGGATTATATTTCGAGAAAATATCTTCCTGACTTTAAACGGTATCTTGGATTATAGCAGAATGGAGGTTTGTTATGAATAATTTTGTTTCGTTATTGATGAAAGGAATCGGGACGGCCCTGTCTTTGTTTGCCGTGTTTGGGATGTTTTTCGACTGGTTTTACGGCGGAAGTCTTGTGTTTGGGGACTGGGCATACACGAAAATGGTTATTGGCGCAGTTGCCGTCGGAGTAGGCTTTTCTGTCCCGGCGCTAATCTATGAGAGTGAGAAGCTTTCATATGGCATCAAGGTTTTGATACATATGGGAATCGGCTGCGTGATTCTGCTGGTCACAGGATTTGCGGTGGGATGGATACCAAGGGAACAGGGCATTCCTGCATGTGTACTGGCAGCTGGTGCGCAGATAGCCGTTGCGATTGTGTGGTGGGCAGGATATACATGGCAGTTTAAGAGGATGGCAAAAAAAATGAACGACAAAATAAAGGAAATGAACGGTGGCGATTAAAAAGATGTCTGGCTGCCCAAAGAGATAGTCGAATATGTTTTGGAGTTGTGAAAAACGGAAAAGTCGTGTATAGTATTCATTAAGGAAGCGGAGGTGGACTTTATGAAACGGCGATTTAACGTGACAGGCTCCTGCAGCCCGCAGCGCCATTACATGGTCAGGCTGGATGACAGGCTGAAAAAGATAAAGGAAGACTATGTTGATTATGGCAGTTATTTCGTTATCAACAGGGGCAGGCAGTACGGAAAGACGACGACGCTGAAGGCGCTTGGGAAATATCTTTTCGGGGAATATGTTGTGTTTTCCCTTGATTTCCAGCAGATGTCTACAAGTACCTTTGCAGATGACGTTACATTTGTAAAGGGATTTGTCAACAGGCTGCTGATTTCGTTAAAGCGGATGACTTTTGAGGATAAGGAAAAAGTTGTCGGACTGCTGATGGCATTGAAAGAGCATGACGATGCCAGAATGGATGATTTATTTGAATGTATTAGCAGTGTGTGTGAACTGTGTTCACGCCCGATCGTACTGATCATTGACGAGGTTGACAGCGCGGGAAATAATCAGGTCTTTGTTGATTTTCTGGCACAGCTTCGCGGCTATTACCTTGCGCGGGATGAGATGCCGATTTTTCACTCGGTAGTCCTTGCGGGCGTTTACAGCATCAAAAATCTGAAATTGAAGCTGCGTTCCGAGTCAGAACACCAGTACAACAGCCCATGGAATATTGCGGCTGACTTTAAGATTGCAATGAATTTTTCGGCAGAACAGATTGCTGCAATGCTGGGGGAATATGAAGCAGACCATCAGACGGGAATGGATGTGCATGCGGTCGCAGAAGAAATCGTTGCATATACGTCAGGCTATCCGGTATTGGTATCAACCATTTGTAAATATATTGATGAGGACTTGTCAGGACATGAATATTTTGAAAGTCCCCAGAAAGCATGGTCAAGCGTCGGCGTCGCGGAGGCTGTAAAAAATATATTAAAAGTGAGCACGCCTCTTTTCGAGAGTATGGTAAAGCAGCTGGATTTGTATGACGAGCTGCGAACCATGTTGGAAAATATCATTTATCAGGGCATGAAGATTCCATTCAGCCCGGATGAAAAAGCGGTCAGCATGGGTCTGATGTTTGGCTATCTGACAGAAAAAAACGGACAGGTAGCGATCGCGAACCGTATTTTTGAGATGTATCTGATGAATCTTTTTATGACCGAGGAAGCGGCAAGGAGTGAAGTCTACCTGCGGGGCGACCGTGACAGGATAGGATTTATCAGGGATAACAGGCTTGACATGTATCTGGTTTTGAAAAAGTTCGTCGAATATTTTCATGAAATCTGCGGTGATAAGGACGAAGACTTCATTGAAAGGAATGGGCGTAAGTTTTTCCTGCTGTACCTAAAGCCGATTATCAACGGCACAGGAAACTATTATATAGAAGCGCAGACAAGGGATTCAAGGCGAACCGATTTGATTGTGGATTATCTCGGCGAGCAGTTTATCGTGGAGCTGAAGATCTGGCATGGCAGCGAGTATAATGCAAGAGGGGAAAAACAGCTTACCGAGTACCTCGAATATTTCAACAGGGACAAGGGTTATCTGCTCAGCTTTAACTTTAACCAGAAGAAAGAAATCGGCGTGAAGGAGATACAGGTCGGAGGTAAAACGATTGTGGAGGCAGTCGTGTAGCCTGATAAGTAACTGTAGTATAAAAAAGCGTCCAGTCATGGGCGCTTTTTGTACTATGTATGGGAAGTGAATGCCTGCACCTTTAAAAATTTATACTGGAAACCGTTGCCAGATTATGTTAAAATGGTACTATTCAGACAGGACTTAAGATATATTGACCACGAATTAAAACATTGTGCAGCGAGCTTGCTCGCGACATGGATGATGACCGGCTAATGCATCCCGCTGCAAAGTCCGTCCGCATATGGAAATTTTCCGCTTTGCGGCTGGTGCAATACTTACGGCAGATTTCGTCTGCCATGAGTATAACTATTGGAGGGATGAATATGGCAGCATTTACAGTGCAAGAGCTGGAGAGTATGGTTGTTGTTTATATGGGGGACTACAAGACCTCACGCGGTGAAACAAAATTAATGACCAAGGATTTGGGATCCTGTATCGGAGTTGCGGTCAGGGATCCCCATGTTGGCGTGGGAGGACTTCTGCATGTGATGCTCCCACATTATGGAGGGAACGAAAGGGAATCGTTTGTTCCGGCGAAGTATGCCGATACGGGGCTTGACGAAATGATTCACACGCTTGTGATGCAGGGGGCGAAACGGGAACATCTGGTGGCAAAGATTGCAGGCGGCGCCCATATGATAAGAACTGCACAGGTTCCTGAAAGCAGTGACATATCTTCGAGAAACCTTGAGGCGGTAAAGAAGAAGCTCGGTGAGATGGGCATTCCGGTGCTTGCGGCTGATGTGGGTGAGTACTGGCCAAGGACTGTGGTGTTTGAGCCTGGAAGCGGCAGCTTCCGGATTCTGACTCCCGGCAAGGAAGAAAAGCTTATCTGACGAATGAGAGAAAGGGGTGTGTGTATGGGAGAAGAATTGAACGAGATGGAGCTTTTGGAGCGCAACATTATTAAAAGCTACAATGAGCTGCTAAAGACACTGCTTGAGGAGGGTGACATGGACACGCTCGAGCGGGTTATCACGGACGATGCATACAGATATAAACTGATGGATATGCATACCAGCAAGCTCAAAATAGAACATGAACTGTGAACAGGACAAAAAAGGAATACCACACAAAGGTATTCCTTTTTTGCATATAAATATTTTTTATTGATTTAACAGTGACAGGGCAAGCTTTCTCTTGTGATGGCGGTACATGCTTGCAAAACGGTTGTATACCCAGAAGCTCTCCACAAGGACATGGTTGAGGACGCCAAGCTTCCCCTTTACCGTACCCTCATAATATTCACCGCCAAAGTTTGTCTCTCTCTTTTCCTTAATATATGTGACAAGCTCGGATTCGCTTGCAATCTCGTCCTTTAATTCGGTGTACGCAGTCCCCACGCAGTCGGGATGGTGGGAATCGCTGCCGCCAAACATCGGAAGATTGTAGCGGAACGCAAGCTGGCGCGCCTCCATGTTGGATTCCCTTGACTCGCAGGAATTAAATGCCTCCAAAAAGTCAAAGTGTCTCATGATGTCAGGATTTCTCTTGTAAGCGCGTGTGCGCGTAATGCTCAGGTGGCGCTCTCCGCAGGGATGTGCGGGACCAAGAATACCGCCGTGCCTATGTACGACATCCTGCAAAACCCTCACAGGAAGACCACGGCATTCCATCAAAAGAAGTTTGACGTGCTCCGGTAAAATAACGAGGATATGGCCTGCATCTATCGTATCGTATTCGATGCCTTTCAAAACAACAAAATCGTTCATTTCCTTTTTTAAGTGGTCACGATATTCGCGAAATCCATTGTAGGAGTCATGGTCAGTTACAAGCATACCTTGAAAGCCCTTGGATTTCAGGATCTGTATGTATTCAGAAATAGGTATTTTTCCATCCAGGGAACCTTCCTTTGTGTGGCAATGCATATCTAATTTCATAATAGATGAAACCTCCAAAATAAATAAAGAAAAAATTAATACCCTCAATTACATAGTTTACTTGATATCGGACAAATAATCAAATATCAATTTATGGAAAGCTGGTAAAAAAATAAACAAATTTTTTTGCAATTCATTGGTAAAAATATAAACAGTCACAGATTCTTTAAGATTTTATGAAGATTTGCAATTGGAAGTTGACATTGGAAAACGCATATTCTATAATGATGAACTTAGGAACTGTCGGAATGATTTGATGTGGAGGATTATTATGAAAGAGAGGGCAAACAGCATTTGCAGGTCTGCTGCCGGGCTGGTGACACAGTACAAGTCACTTGTTATCATGGCAGTGTATGCAGTGTTTTATCTGGCAGCGTTTTTCTATCTGGAGAAACGCACTGTGGCAGTACATGAGATTAATTTTGGAATTGACGCGTATATACCGTTCTGTGAGATTTTTATCGTGCCATATCTGCTCTGGTTTGGGTATGTGGCGCTTACGGTTGTATATCTGTGCATCAGGGACAAGGAGGAAAGTGAGAAGCTGGTGGCATTTCTGATGGCAGGCATGACTATTTTTATTGTCGTTTCCGCCGTGTTTCCAAACGGACACAACCTTCGCCCGACTACTTTTGCAAGGGACAATATTTTTATTGATTTAATCAAAAACCTGTATCAGGCAGATACACCGACGAATATTCTCCCGAGCATTCATGTGTACAATTCGGTAGCCATTATGATTGCAGTATGCAGGAGCAGGTGCTTTGAAGGGCACAGGGTTGTTAGGGCAGCCATGCTTGGGCTGGGTGCGAGCATCATCTGTTCGACAGTGCTGATTAAACAGCATTCAATGCTCGATGTGCTGCTGGCGCTGCTGTTGTCGGCGGTAATGTACTCCATCTGCTATAAGAGGGCGGACGTCAGGGAGAAAAGCGTTTCCAAATATAAAAATATCTAAGAATATCAAAAGAAAAAGGACATCTTCCGCAGATGTCCTTTTTGATACGTATTTTTGTCATTTTAATGTCTTCGCCGATGTGTTTAACACGACAAAACGAGAAATACTGTCGTAGTTTTCTTCCGGCAGGATAAAAACCTTTCGTCCGCTTCGTAGGCTGAGGGATACGGCACCGCTGCCGCTGTTTATCTCGTCGCATATCTCATTAAAATTGTTTTTCAGGGAAGTGAAATCCATTTCTTTTAATTCTTTCATGGGGAATCCTCCTAATTCCTTCTTGGGGTTGCCTGTATCATCCATTGGGGAATGGGATGACAGGCATTGTGTAGGACTATATGTTTATAATATACCCAATTTTTGCCAAAAATACAAGGGATTTTAAGAAATCTTCTGATTTTCCGACCGCTGCTTTTTCAGGGAAGGGACAAAGTCCTCAAAAATAAATAAATCAAAGCTTCCGTTCACTTTTTCAAGCTCCTCCTGCGAGCGGACTGTCCATGCGACGCTCAGGCTTCTGTAAAGCTTGCGGCAGATATTTCTCGACAGCTCATTTTTATGTTTGCAGTTGTATGCGACAAAATCAGGCGAGGCATAACAGTTCCCGATGAGGTGCGACAGCAGGAAATACGGAATGTTCATCTTCTGGCGAGTAAAATCTTCCGACAGCTGTCCCCTGACAATATTGGGGCGGTGCATCTTGTACCACCGCACGGCAAGTGGGTGAAAGGACTCAATGCAGTACAGTCCCTTGTAATCAGCAAGGATGCCGTCACAGATACGGCACAGCTTGTCTGCATTATTTTCTACTTTGTATTCTATGATAAGCGGAACCCGCCCATTGACCATTTTCAGGACATCGGCAAAGGCAGGGATACGTTCGTCTGTTCCGAGCAGCCGGAACTGCTGGAGCTCCTCAAAGGTATAGTCCTTGAGGTTTCCCTTGACGCCGCAGATGCGGTTTAAGGTGTCGTCATGAAATACCACGGGGATGTCATCCTTTGTCAGATGGACGTCAAACTCGATGCCATAGCCAAGGTCTGCGGCGCGTTTGATGGCGGCATAGGAATTTTCAGGGAAATTGCCTTCCGGATTTCTGGCGTTTTCGGCTGTCTGTCCGAGGCCGCATCCGATATTTTTCAGCTTTTGAAGCGCCGGATTCATATTGTGGAGCCCGCGATGGGCATACATGTGACCAAAAAAAGGCTTGTAATCAGGACGTCCGCGGAGACGTGGCTTAATGGATATCAGGTACAGGCCTGACATCGTGACAAGCGAGAGCAGGATTTTCAGACAGATAAAAAAATAACTCATAACCATAACAAAAGAACCTCTTTAATACAGTTTTTAGGAACTGTAACAAAAGAACTTTTAAATAGTTATTTTTGGACAGTTCCTTAATATCAAATAATCAAATAATATTTCCTTATTTAATAGTACGCGCTTTTTTCCCATTTGTAAACAGATAAAAACCTGTTATATAAGGAAATCATTAAGATTTTCGGAAATGATTGTGTTTTGACATGTTTTGTTATAATATATACTCATGGCAGATAAAATCTGACGTGTGCGGCAAATGCGGCACGGTATTTGAGGGGGACAGATGGCGTTTTGCATGGAAAATTCATAAAATACATATATTGAATCATATTAATCTGAGAGGTTGACAGAAATGAAAAAGAAAATATTAGCGCTGTTTATGGCAGTGATTTTGACCTTGCAGCTGACAGGCTGTAACGTGGGGGATGACAGGAGTAACACGACAGTAGAAAGTGACGCAAAGACCAGCATCAAGGATCTTTTTCACAGTGCGGTGGGAAAGGACAGTGAGAAACCAGACGGGGATGTGGCACAGGAAGAGAGTACGAGTGAACGGGATAGTATTCCGGATACAGTGGAGGACACGGATGCGGATGACAGCGATGATGTCAGGTATCAGGATGATTATTATGAGTTTGTCAACAAAAATCTGCTCTCCAAGATAGAGCTTGCCGCGACCGACGCGCACTGGGACTGGTTCGGGGAGCTCAATGCCGTCGTGAGCAATGAGATGGAAAACATTACCGAGGAGCTTGCCAATGACGGGAAGACTTATGAGAAAGGAAGCTCCGAGCAGAAGATAAAGGATATGTACGAGTGCGTCACCAACATGGATAACCGCAATGAAACCGGACTTGGACCGCTAAAGCCGCATATGGACAGCATCCGGAATGCTTCGAGCATTGAGGAGTATGTGGATGCACTTGCACACCTGAGCGGGGAATTTGGCTTCAGCAGCATTGTCGGCGGTTACAGCATTATGCAGGATAAGGCGGATTCCAGCGAGTATGCCGTCTACATGATGTATGCGGACACCCTGATCGGGAAGGAGTATATCGAGGGTGAAAACACGCAGGAGTATGTGGATTTGTACCTGGATTATATCAATGACATGTTTATGGAGTTCGGGATGACTGCCAATGAGGCAGCAGTGAGCACGGATTCCGTGGAGGGGCTGCTGCGTGATATCTGTGCCTCGACGCTGACGACAGAGCAGCTATATGACCCGTCCCTGACATACAATGTGTACACGCAGCAGGATTTACAGAAGCTGTACACCAATGTCGATGTGCCGAAAATGCTTAAGACGCTCCGCGTAAGCGGGCAGGACAAATATATTGTCATGGACGTGGAGCAGGCAAGGAAAATCAATTCACTTCTGGTTGAGGAGAATCTGCAGGCGCTGAAGGATTATTCGACATTTGTCCTGCTTAACGACACGGCAAAGTACGCAAACGCCAACTATGCCAAGCTCAGCGACGACATGCAGAATGCACTGTATGGCATCACGGAGAGCTGGGGTGATGAGAAGACGTGGAAGCGGCTGACACAGGAGCTTCTTCCATGGGAATTTGGCATGATTTATGTGAAGGAGCATTTCTCCGCAAAGGATAAAGAAGAAGTGGAGAAAATGATTGAACAGATACTGGAGGAGTACGAGACCATTATCAACAGGCAGGAGTGGATGAGCGAGGCGACCAAGAAGAAGGCAGTCAGGAAGCTGGAAACCATGCAGGTCAAAATCGGCTATCCCGACGAATGGCCGGCAGCACGCGACATGATGCAGGTGACGCCGATATCGGAGGGCGGAAGCCTCCTGTCAAATCTCCTGGTCAGCATGCAGGTGTCGATTGAAGACAGTCTCAGTAAGCTGGGGACAAAGGTTGACAGGGCAGAGTGGGATGTCACGCCGCAGACAATCAATGCGATGTATGATCCGCTCAACAACGAGATTGTTTTTCCGGCGGCGATATTGCAGGCGCCGTTCTATGACAGAAACAACAGTTACGGAGCCAACATGGGAGGGATTGGCTTTGTGATAGCGCACGAAGTCAGCCATGCTTTTGACTCGACCGGGGCGCTGTATGATGAATATGGAAATTACAATGTGTGGTGGACGGATAAGGAGATGGACGAATACAAGAAAATGTCGCAGTCCATTGTCGACTACTACAACAACTATGAGATGATGGGTGTCAAGGTGAACGGTGACCTTACCCTGATGGAGAATATTGCCGACCTCGGTGCGATGACCTGCATCACATCCATTATTGGCGATGATGCGAAAGCGCTCGACGAGGCGTTCGGTCAGATGACATACAACTGGGCAAGCGAGGACACGGCGAGCTTTATGATGTATCTGCTCAACACGGATACACATTCGCCAAACAAGATCCGCGTCAATGCGGTTCTGAGTTCATGTGATGCGTTCTACCGGATATATGACATCAGGGAAGGCGATGGCATGTATGTCGCGCCGGAGAACCGGGTTGGAATCTGGAAATAATTTTTGGGGATGAAAGGGAAAGAGTATGAAGCGGACGAAAGAGTTGGCGGTCAAAGTAACAGGGGCGCTTCTGGCTGCGGTGATAGCCGTAGCTTCAGCGCCGGGATTTGGGCAGTCGGTGCCAAATGTATATGCGGTGGAGTTTACCGTTACCGAGAGTAAGGCGGTGCTATACAGCAATGAAAATGTCAAAGTCTATCAGCAGCCGGATATCAATTCCGGTGTCGTGACGACATTGGCAAAGGATATGCCTGTCAATGTGACAGGCATCACGTCGAACGGCTGGTTCCGGGTGTCAATAAACGGCACCTACTATATACCGGGAGACGGTCTTGTGTCAAAAAATGCCGGGACAAATGCCGTTGTGGCAGGAACTGATATTACAAGCCTTACAAAGGGGACATTTTCCTTTTTCAAGAATCCGCAGCTGAGCGATTTTGAAAAAAGTGACGTGCAGGACATGGATGAGAATACATACATCAAGTATCTCGACTCGTTCCTGATGGGATATGCCATGCTCGAAAACTGCATTATGCAGGACAGTGGAAAGTTCCTCAAGGAAGTATATGAGAGTGAGTCGAAGGTTGACCCGAAGGTGGCGGCAATGACGATGCAGGCGTACCTGATAAATTACAGAAATAATTACCTCAGTGACAGTCTGGCGGGACCATTCCGCAATGAGAAGGACTTAAAGCTGGCGCTCAACAGGGCAATCCGCTATAACATTGGAAAATTTGGGGCAGTTTACAAGAATTCCAGTGTCGGAAGCGATGATGGCAAGATAAAAAAGGCGATGGAGAATGTTGTAAATGAGATGAAGGCGGAACAGGGCGTGTCGTTTACCTGCCGTATGGAATATGGGAACTACAAGACAAGTGATGGCAGCGAAGGAAAAGGATGGATTATCGAATTTACAAAAAAGGATTGAGCAATGGACAAGGATAAACATATTGTAATTGCGGACAGCCAGGGATACTTTTATTGCAGGGCAGTGGACAGTGTCCTGAACTATAAAAAAGAACAGCAGGTCTGCGGCCGTGGCTGCCCGTGTTACACTGGACATCAGAATGATGCGCAGGGACAGTTTGTGTGCTGTTATTGCGATGAAGGGATGGATGGAAAACCAGCCCTTTTTCCATTTGTCCGGGGGATGGACGCAGAGCTTTACAAAGCGTATGCATATGCGGCAAGGGCACATGCCGGCCAGTACCGGAAAAAGACCAGGATTCCGTATTTTGCACATATTATTACAACAATGAATTATGCCATGGAGCTGACGGAGGATGTCGAAGTGCTTCAGGCGGCAATCCTGCATGATACCGTGGAGGACACATGGGTGACATTTGAGGATTTGCGCAGTGCGTTCGGGGAACGGGTCGTGGCGCTTGTGGCGGCAGAGACGGAGAACAAGCGCCCGAATCTGCCGGCATCGGAGACATGGGAGATTCGGAAAAGGGAGACCGTGGAACAGCTGGGCAGCAAATCCCTGGATGCGAAGATTGTCGTGCTTGCGGATAAGACAGCCAACCTGGAGTCAATTGCAAAGGAACAGAAGTATCTGGGAGAACAGGTCTGGAATAAATTTAACGAGACGGACAAAAGGAAGCACGAGTGGTATTTCAGGGCGATTCGGAAACGTCTTACGGAGTTAAATGACACAGGTGTCATAAAAGTGTATGACAGGTATCTGGAGATACTGTTCTGCGGCGGACAGGCATGATGGCAGAAGGACGGAGGTTACATATGGGCGAGGCAGTCGTGACACTCAAAAAGGGAGAGGGAAGGAGCCTGAAAGCAGGAGGGCTCTGGATTTATGACAATGAGATTGACACCATTATGGGTACGTTTCATAATGGGGATATTGTGGCAGTCCATGATTATGACGGCTATATGATGGGGCGCGGTTTTATCAACCAGAACTCAAAGATCCGGATTCGCATGATGACGCGCGATAAAGACCAGCAGATAGACAGGGATTTTCTGAAAAAACGTGTGCGCGATGCATGGGAATACCGCAGGAAGACCGTTGACACATCCAGCTGTCGCATTGTTTTTGGCGAGGCGGATTTTCTGCCGGGCATCGTGATAGACAAGTTCTCGGATGTCCTGGTCGTGGAGTCGCTTGCCCTTGGCATTGACAGGATGAAGGCAGATATTGTCGAATGCCTGCGGGAGGTGCTTGCCGATGATGGGATTTCCATAAGGGGTGTATATGAGAGGAGCGACGCGAAGGTAAGGCTTCAGGAGGGCATGGAGCGGCAGAAGGGATTTATCGGGGCGGCGTTTGACACGAATGTCGAGATTGTGGAAAACGGTGTCAGGTATCTTGTCGATGTGCGGGACGGACAAAAGACGGGGTTCTTTCTGGACCAGAAATATAACCGTCTCGCGATACAGAAGCTGTGTAAAAATGCAAGGGTGCTGGACTGTTTCACCCACACCGGGTCATTTGCCCTGAATGCGGGCATCGCCGGGGCGGCAAGCGTGCTTGGCGTGGACGCGTCGGAGCTGGCAGTGGCGCAGGCGGCAAAAAACGCGGCGCTCAATCACCTCGAGCATGTGGTCAGGTTTCAGTGCGCGGATGTGTTTGACCTGTTGCCGCGGCTTGAGGAGGCGGGGGAGCAGTATGATGTCGTAATCCTTGACCCGCCTGCATTTACCAAATCGAGAAATTCCGTGAAAAATGCCGTAAAGGGCTACCGAGAGATTAATATGAGGGGCATGAAGCTTGTGAAGGACGGCGGGTTTCTGGCGACTTGTTCCTGTTCGCACTTTATGGATAGTGCACTTTTTTCACAGACAATCGCGCAGGCGGCAAAAAGCGTGCATTGCAGGCTGAGGCAGGTGGAATTCCGGACGCAGGCGGTAGACCATCCGATTCTGTGGGATGCGAATGAGTCTTATTACTTAAAGTTTTATGTCTTTCAGGTGAGAAAATCGTTTTAACGGAATGAAAAATAACAAATATATAAAAAAACTATAAAAAATTTTGTCAACATATGTTGACATTGCGCGAAAAATGGTATATCATAGCAAATGTGCATTGTTTGTGCGCGATGTTGCATGACATTCTGTGAAATGACAGCGTTATTGTTTTTTGGGGCATACGGGCGGACAGAATTGATTGCACGCAACATATGTTTATTGAAAAACTGTTCATTATGAGGAGGTAAAAAAATGGATGAAGTAGCAATTTTGGCAGCTCTTGGCGCTTATCTGGTTGTTGTGCTGATTATCTTGGTTGTTTGTTATGTTTTGGCATCTCTGTCACACATGAAGGCACTTAAGGCGATGGGCTATGATAAGGCATGGATGGCGTGGATACCGTTTGCTCAGTGGTATGCATGTGCGGACGCAGCGACAGCAGGAAGGCAGGATGATGTAAAGCTTTTCGGTTCTGTATCTGTTCCGGTATCACTTTACAAGTTCTGGTGGGTATTATGGCTTATCCTTCAGGTTGTCAGCCAGTTTTTCCTTGGCAGCATCCTTGGTCTTCTGTCAACGGTGGTACAGGTCATTTTCCTTGGAAATACCTATGTAAAGATGTATGCAGCACTTGATGGTACAGACGAGAAGGATCAGCAGGTTATCGGATACATTTCAGGTTTCCTTCCGATCATTGCAGTATTCAAGTTCCTTTTCGGCAGCTACAATACAAAGGTAAGAAAGTAATACAGTGTGAAATAATGCGGGGCAGTCATCAAAAGGCTGTTCCGTTTTTTATGCGCACGGGCGTCCAGATGAAAAATGTCAGCGAGCTGACGGACGCCCGGCGCGCGAGTAGTGGAGAAAGGTCATTCCCCTACTCGATTGCGCAGCCCCATGCAGAGGAAGTATGCCGCTAAGGCGGCGCATGGGGCGCGCGGGTAGTGGAAGATGGCTCTTCCCTGCTCGATTTTGTCCTGTCCTGTTTGCAGGCGGGTTTTGTTTGGAGGTATTTTTATGGGAAAGGCAGATAGAGAATCACAGACTTGTCCCTATGTGGCAAGGTGCGGCGCATGCCATATCGGGGAAAAAAGCTATGAGGAGGAACTGGCAGAAAAGAAGGCACAGGTTGTCACACATATTGGAAAGTATTGTGGAAAAATCAATGATGTGGCAGGGATGTACTATCCCTATCACTACCGGAATAAGGTACATGCGGTATTTGGCAGGATAAAGGATGAGGTTGTTGCAGGAACGTATGAGGAGGGGACGCACACGATTATACCAGTCAGTGACTGCCTGATAGAAGACGCGCAGGCGTCGGCAATTATCAGGACGGTGACGGAACTTATCCAGTCCTTTAAGCTGTGGGTATACAATGAGGACACCGGAAGGGGACTGATGCGCCACATCCTTGTGCGGAAGGGGGCTTCCACGAAGCAGATTATGGTCGTGCTGGTCACGGCATCGCCGGAATTTCCACATAAAAATAATTTTGTTGCCGAGCTGCGCAGGGCACATCCCGAAATTACAACAATTGTGCAGAATATCAATGACAGGCAGACGACAATGGTACTTGGCGAGAGGGAAAAGATACTTTTTGGGCAGGGGTATATTGAGGATGTGCTGATGGGGCTGCGTTTCCGCATATCACCGTCCTCGTTTTATCAGGTGAATTCGGCGCAGACACAGGTATTGTACAAAAGAGCGATACAGGCGGCGGGGCTGACAGGAAAAGAGCGCGTGATTGACGCGTACTGTGGCATCGGTACAATCGGAATGTGCATGAGTGCGAAGGCGGCGCATGTGACGGGAATCGAACTCAACGCGCAGGCAGTAAAGGATGCAAAGGCAAATGCCAAAAGAAATCACATAAACAATATTCATTTTATTGCAGCAGATGCAACAGAATACATGACACGGATGTCACAAAATGGGGAGAGGGCGGACGTTATCGTCATGGACCCGCCCAGAAGCGGGAGTACCGAGGCATTTGTCAAGGCGGCAGCCTCATTGAAGCCGTCGAGAATCGTATATGTGTCGTGCAATCCCGAGACACTCGGCAGGGATCTGGCATGGTTTGGCAGGGAAGGGTACCGCGCACAGGAGGCGTTTCCGGTTGATATGTTTGGGTTCACAGAACACGTTGAAGTAATACTATCGATGAAGTATTGTGGAAAAGAGAAGAATTAGTTAAAGGTAAACAAGTTTGCATTGGGCAAAAATTGGAGCGAGAATCGACCAGTTTTTGCCCTGTTTTTTTGCCCTGTTTTTCAACGGCAAAGTAATTTTTCATTGACAATATTCCACAAGTGGAATATAATCTAGAAAAGAGCAAAGTATATCAAAGGAAGTGCAGTTAATATGTTAAAACATGGGATTTTAGGACTTATCAATTACCATGAAATGACAGGGTATGAGATTATGCAGGCGTTCCGGGATTCACTGAACTTTTTTTGGAAGGCGCAGACGAGTCAGATTTACCGAGAATTACAGACGCTGGAAAAAGAGAAGTGGGTCGAGAAGACGGTTGTGCCACAGCAGGGAAAGCCGGATAAGAATATTTATTCCATTACGGATGATGGGCGGTGCGAACTGCTGCGGTGGCTTTCGGACGGTGACCTGGGGATGAATCCACGGACTCCGATACTGATGAAGGTATTCTTTATGGGAGAGCGGAGCCGGGAAGAGAATATACGATATTTTGAAGAACTGAAAGCCTGTTGTGAGATGTTCCTGAAAAGTCTTGAGTCCGTACCGGGGAAGATTGGTGCATACAGCGCTTTCCTCAATGCCGAGGAAAAGGCGCTGTACTGGGGGATGACGGTGGAATATGGACGCAGGAATATGCAGTCGTGCATGGAATGGGCGCAGTACTGTATTGACCAGTTAAAAGGAGCAGAAGCGAAAGGAAAATCAGTATGACAGAAAAGCGTCTTTATTTTCACAAGGGAGATTATAGGGGGAAGCCTGATACTTTCTTCTATGTGTATGCGGGGAACCGATTTGGAAGACTTTATAGCCGGGGTAATGACCGGGGTGGGCTGCGGCTCTATACTTGTGGGCGTTTATGTGATTTCCAGGACATTTCGCAAATAAAAGGAGGATGGATTTATGTTACAGACAGGGCAGGAAAAAGGATTGAATGCAAATCAGCTAAAATTAATCGCGATTGCGGCGATGACTCTCGACCACTTGACTTGGACATTGTTTCCCGGCTATAATACGGAATGGTTTGTGGTTCTGCTCCATATTATAGGCAGGCTTACCGCCCCTATTATGTGGTTCTTTATAGCGGAGGGATATCATTATACACATGACATAAAAAAATATGCCGCCCGATTATTTTTACTGGCGGTAATTTCCCATTTTGCATATAATTTCTGCTTCGGAATACCCTTTATTCCTTTTCGGACAACGGTGTTTAACCAGACAGGAGTAGTCTGGTCACTGGCATGGGGGTTGGTTTTGCTGTACATATGTGATAAAAAGCCCTTGAAGCCATGGCAAAAAGTCATCATTACCATTACCATCTGTCTGATTACATTTCCCTCTGACTGGAGCTGTATCGCAACGATGGCAATTTTGGCAATTGGCACAAACAGGGGAAACTTTAAAAAGCAGATGGCGCATATGATGCTATGGACAGTGATGTACGCCATTGTATATTTTGTATTTATTGACAAAGTATATGCGTTTATCCAGCTGGGCACCTGTCTGACAATTCCCCTTTTGCAGCTTTACAACGGCAAACGCGGTTCAATGAAAGGAATTGGAAAACTGTTTTATGTTTATTACCCGCTGCATCTTTTTATATGCGGCATTATCCGTATGCTTTTGTGGGGCGCTGCATTTTCCACGGGAACGGCAAATTTTTAAGCCATTATATTTTATTCATGTATTCCGAGGGGGAAATCCCTTCGGATTTTTTAAATACCTTGCTGAAATAAAAGGCGCTTTCAAATCCGAGCATGTCGGCAATTTCATATATCTTGCAGTTGCCCGCGTTCATCATCCTCTTTGCCTGTGCAATCTTACATTCTGTAATATATTCAGAAAAACCGCAGTCGTTATACTTCCTGAAAAGTGAGCTGAGGTAATTCGGGGAAATTCCGTAAATTGCGGCGACATCGTTCAGGGAGAGCTTGTCCGACAAATGGGATTCTATATATTTTTTGACATTTTCGACCACATGATGCCTGTGATGCCGCTTCTGCTCGTCAAAATATCTGCCCATCTGCGCGCAAAAATGCCGCATCCACTGCGTAACCTGTTCGGTGGTGTTCATGCGGTAAATGGAACGGTAGCCGTCGCGGTATTCCGCAAAAAGGGAAGACACAACCTCGTCTCCGTCCGGAAGCAGCGATATGGACAAAAACAGTACGTTGCAGGCAGCATCAAGTGTCTGGACATAATGGTCTGGGTTCTCCTCCAGAAGCCTGATAATCTGCATGAGGACATTTGTGAGCAGCGTGCTGTCATATTCGGAGAATGCTTTGTTCAGGTCTTCCCTGAATATGGAAATATTAAAAACATTATGGCTCTTTGAATTTATGACACATGTGTCGCAAATGAGCACCGTATCGCAGCTCTCCACGATATTTGAGAAGGATATCCGTGCCGCCTGATAGGAGTCTGACAGGGAGAGGGCAGCGCGTACCCTGGTTCCGATCCCGCATTTGAAGCGTGTTTTGTAGTAGTTGTACAGGGAATGCCCCGTCTGTTTCAGAATCTGCATCAGGTCAGGGCTGCCGGACGGCATGTCGCCAAGAAGAAAGATGATGACGCCGTGCTTCCTGTCGAGATTGACATAGTATGCCGGAGCATATTTGCTGACAATTTCCTGTATCAGCTGATAGGAGGCGGTATACAGTGCAACCTGCTGCTCGATGTCCATACTGTCCCCGTCGGCATTGTTCATCTCAAAGTAACAGCACTGGCAGAAGGGAAAATCAAAGGGGATGTTCAGATCATGCCGCAGCGTTTCAAACTGCTGCTCTGAGTCATACAGGTTGTGGAGCAGCCGGATAAAGAATTTGTCCTTCAGGGACTGCAGCTCTTTCAGGGACATGTCAGCTGGTTCAGAGTCCGTGGGGCGCTGCCTCCCGTCAAGCGATTTGACGACCTTGGCCATGCATTGCTTCAGGGTATCTGCATTCAGCTCGAGCTTTACAAGATATTCGGCGGCATGGTAGGATATGGCTTCCTTTGCCATATGGAAATCTTCGTAGCTTGTGAGCAGGATGAATACCGGATACGTATTGTCATGGTAATGGTCGCGCGTTTTTTTCAGAAGCTCAAGGCCGGACATCACGGGCATTTTAATATCCGTGAGGATGATATCCGGTTTTTCCGTTTGCATGATATCCCAGCCCTGGCTCCCATTCGAGGCAGCACCGCAGATTTCTATATGGAGCTCTTCCCAGCGGATCATGGCGCGGATGCCGGCAAGGACTAATGGTTCATCGTCAATGATAAGAAGCTTGTACATAATAAATCCTTTCCTTTTTTATGCACACAGCCGCATAAGGAAATATGCCGCTTCGCGGCTGCGGCTGTCGTGAGTATACTTCACAGGCGGTCCGGGTCCGGGCTGCGTGGTATCAGAATGTGCATCTCGGTGTATTCGCCGACAACACTTTCAATTTGGATTCCATATGCGCCGCCAAATTCATACTGAAGCCTTTTGTGGACGTTGGAAACACCGATTTCGCGAAAAAAATCGGAGGATGAGTCATCATTGGAGGCCAGAAGGCAGTCCATCTTTTCGGGTGTGATGCCGACGCCGTTGTCCCACACGGTGATTTCGAGCTGTCTGATACCGGCATCATCCACGGGGCGTATCGTGATGCGGATGATGCCGCTTCCTCCCTTGGGTTCCAGACCATGAAAAATCGCATTTTCCACAATGGGCTGCAGCGTAAACTTGATAATCGGTGTGTCCAGAAGCGTGTCATCTTCACAGCATACCTCAAGTACAATCGTACCGCCATAACGGTAATTTTGTATGTTAAAGTAATCCTTTACCAGGGCGATTTCCTCCGACAGGGGTATCAGAAGCTTTGTTCCTTTTGAGATACTCCGGAGCAGCCTTGAGAGGGAGGTTGTCATTTCACAGATTCCCGTTGCGCCCTGTATGGTCGCCATCCATTTGATGGAATTAAGGGTATTGTACAGGAAATGGGGATTAATCTGGTTTTGAAGGACTTTGTATTCCAAATCCTTTTTTTCTTTTGCGTCAGCGATGCGGGTATCAATCAGGTGCTCGATGTTTTCCGCAAGAAAATTGATGCCGCGTCCAATGTCCCCTAGTTCATTGTTCCATTCAATCTCTGCGCTGGGTGTAAAATCCCCATCTGATATCTGTGACAGCTGCCGGCGCATTTTCCGGACAGGGATGCCGATGCTGATGTGCAGGATATAGCCTAAGAATATGGCAATTAAAAGCATAATCACAAGAATGACAATCCATATGAACACGAGCATCTGTTTCTGCTTTTTAAGCTCCTGCTGTGACAGGGTCTGTATAATATAGCAGTTATTCTGCGACAGGGGGCGGCAGACGAGAAGCGTATCATGCTGCTCCGGAAAAATAAAGGCAGCGTACAGGCGGCTTTCCGAATCAATGGATGCACTGGACAGCTCCTTGGTGATGGTGTAGGAAAAATCGGATTCAGCCATGCTGCCGCCCGATAAATCATATGTGTGGCTGTCGAGGATCAGGTAAATGCTTGAATCAGGCAGATGGCTGGAATATTGCAGGGATTCCGTGAAGACCTGTTCTGTAAGCTCCAGAAAAATCCAGCCGGCATGGTTTGAATAGTATCTGGCATAGATTGGCCGGATGATGGGAAGTACTTTTTTTTCAGAGGCTTTATAAAAAGGATCCTGTATCAGACCGGTGGAAAGCTGCCTTGCGGAGTCCGTGATTAATTCTTCAAAAAAGGGCAGCTGGGGAATCTCGGTACCGAGGTTTAAGGTGGTTGAGTACACTGCGGGGACAGACTGGATAAAGTGTCCGCCGGCATTTCCGATTACGACCCTGTGTATCATGTCGGACGCAGGGTTGTTTTGCAGCTCCTCCGCCAGACGTTCCTGCGCGTTGACGGCAATAATGCCATACCGGTGGTTATCGGGCGCTTCCACATAACTGCCAATCATTGTGTTTGTCTGCGACCAGCGCACAAGCTGGTTGACGGCATCCAGGTTACTGTCAATGGAGTCCACGAGAAATTTCAGGTTTGTGCTTGCGGATGCCGCGAGTGAGTTTGTGATATGTTCCTGATATAAGGACGTAAAAAGGACGCTGAAAATAATCCCAATGCCAAAAGTAATCGCAACAATGAGCAGTACAAGGTGCTTTTGCAGTTTGTCTGATGTATTTACCTGAAGATTTGGATACATGGCAAGCCCTCCATGTGGTACTCACGGTTCCTTACTACTATAATTTGGTTTATTTTATCATAAATGACAGGCAAATTCCATATTTCTTAAAAAAGTGCATTATTTTATAAGATTTTACATGACGTTTTTCTGACAGCTTCAAAAATATTACATCATTTAGATAATAAAAACATTCTTATCGTTTTATAAAAATAATATAATATTTATATCAAAAAAATAAAATAAAGAAGGGAAGGAATTTTATGAAAAGAAAAATTATGAGTGTACTACTGGCAGCGGCAATGGTGACGTCAATGGCGGGCTGTTCCGGATCGGATGGCGGGGCGCAGACGCAGGCGCCGGCAGACACGCCGCAGCAGACACAGGCGTCAAATGACGCGGCGCCTGCGGAAACGACGGCAGGCGATACATCGGCGGAAGCGCCTGCGGAAACGGACGCGGCGCCCGTGACATTAAAGTGGGCGATATGGGATAAGGAGTCAACGGCATACTGGCAGGCGCTCGCGGATGCCTATCAGAAGGCAGCGCCCAATGTGACAATCGAAATGGTTGACCTTGGCTCCACGGACTACATGACGGTGCTGGCGACCGAGCTTTCCGGTGAGGGTTCCGACTTTGATGTCGTGACGATTAAGGACGTGCCCGGGTACGCGACGCTGGTTCAGAAGAATGCGATATTGTCACTGGATGATTACATAAAGGCAGATGGGATTGACCTTGGCAAATATGCAGGGACGACAGACCAGATTACGGTAAACGGAAGCCTGTATGAGCTGCCATTCAGAAACGATTTCTGGGTGCTGTTCTACAATAAGGATTTGTTTGATGAAAAGGGTGTTGCCTACCCGACAAACGACATGACCTTCGATGACTATGACAAGCTTGCGAGGGAGATGACTGACACGACGTTCGGCTCACAGATTTACGGCACGCATTACCATACATGGCGTTCCGCAGTGCAGCTGTTCTCCGTGCTTGACGGACAGCACACAATCCTTGACGGCGATTATGAGTTTATGAAGCCATATTATGAACTGGTACTGAACCAGGAAGCAGACGGCGTATGCCGCAAGTATACAGACCTGAAGGCAGAAGGACTGCATTATTCCGCAGCATTTTCAGGCGGCGATGTGGCGATGCTGAACATGGGCTCATGGTTTATCGCCACGATGATTTCCAACCTTGAGAGCGGTGAGTATGACGCTGACCTCTGCGGCAACTGGGGAATCGTGAAGTATCCGCATGCGGATGGTGTCGAGGCAGGCTCCACGCTGGGTACCATCACCGGGCTTTCCGTCACGGCTGCATCTGACACACCTGACGAAGCATGGAAGTTCGTAAAGTGGGTAAGCGGCGAGGAAGGCGCGGCAGTGATGGCTGAGACAGGTAATTTCCCGGCTATCATGACGGATGAGGCAATGAACATCATCACAAGCCTGAGCGGATTCCCGACAGACGACGCATCGAAGGAAGCGCTCAATGTCTCCAACCTGTATCTGGAGGTTCCGTACGCGGAGAACGTATCCGAGATTAACAGTGCGCTCGACTCATTTCACGGTTCGATTATGAGCGGTGAGATGTCAATTGACGAGGGCATTGCAGCAATGAACGAGGCAGTACAGGCTGTTATTGGTCAATAATGTGAATTGTAAAATTAGAGCCGGCTTATAACCGGCTCTAACTGATAAAACAAACGTTAAAAAGGAGGGTTCGTTATGGCGAAAGGACTGAGCCGTCAGGCGAAAAGGGATTTGGTGGCGTATTCGTTTATTGCGCCGAACTTTATCGGTTTTGCGGTATTTACACTGGTTCCCATTGTCTTTGCATTTGCACTGGCATTTTTAAACTGGGACGGAAGCAATCCGATTACCTTTGCGGGACTGGACAATTTTAAGCAGCTGGGGGGAGACATATTTTTTAAGGCGGCGCTTAAGAATACCGTCATATACTGTATCGGGACAGTTCCCCTTACGATGGTTGCTTCCCTTGCGCTTGCAATCATATTAAACCAGAAAGTCATCGGGCGCGGCGTTTTTCGGACATTGTCCTTTTTCCCCTATGTCGCGTCGCTTGTCGCAGTGACCTCTGTGTGGAAAATGCTGTTCCACCCATCCAAGGGACCTGTCAACAATATCCTGCATACCGTGTTCCAGGTGCCGGTTGACCAGCTGCCGCAGTGGTTTAGCGGGAGTCTTGTCCTCCTGAGCATGATTCTTTTCAGCGTGTGGCGTTTTATGGGGTATTATATGGTCATCTACCTTGCGGGATTACAGGGCATCTCGGCAGAGCTGTACGAGGCGGCATCGCTGGACGGTGCGAACACATGGCAGAAATTTCGGTACATCACATGGCCGCAGCTCCATTCCACGACCTTTTTTGTCGTCGTCATGCTGACAATCAACTGCTTTAAGGTGTATGATGTCGCAATCATGCTTGCAGGCGGCGGAAGCGGTGAGCTGACCACCTCGTCCACGGTGCTTGTATATTACATTTACCAGAAAGCGTTTATCGACTGGAAGCTTGGGTATTCCAGCGCAGTTGCCATGGTTTTGTTCCTGATGGTATTTGTCGTTACCATGATACAGTTCAGGGGACAAAAGAAATACCAGTCATAACAGGAGGTGTGTAGAATGAAATCTGCGAAAAGAAAAGCCGCACTGAGCAAGACTCTGGTGTACATTATATTGATTATCATTGCAGCGCTGATGCTGATTCCGTTCATATGGATGCTGTCGGCTTCCATCAAGAGCGACCGTCAGGTATTCCAGATGAATCCCTTTGTGCTGATACCGGATAAGCCGAAGTGGAGCAATTACCATGATATCTGGGTGAAGATACCGCTGCTAAAGTTTGTGGAGAATACCGTGTTTTTGACAATCATTGTCACGCTGCTGCAGCTTCTGACCAGCAGCTTTGCGGCATACTCGTTTGCAAAGCTTGACTTTAAGCACAAGAATACGCTGTTTTTTGCATACATAGCGACCATCGCCATGCCCTGGCAGGTGTACATGGTTCCGCAGTTTATCATGATGAGGAAGTTTGGTCTGAATGACAAGCTCCTGGCAATCATCTGCCTTCAGGCATTTTCGGCGTTTGGCGTGTTCATGATGAAGCAGTTTTATGAGGGCATACCGGATGAACTGTGCGAGGCGGCGCGGATTGACGGAATGAGCGAGTACAGGATTTACGCGAGCATCATGCTGCCATTGTCAAAGCCGTCCCTTGCGACGCTGACCATTTTTACCTTTGTCAATACATGGAACGATTACTTAGGGCCTTTGATTTATTTAAAGAGTGAGCGCAAAAAGACGATACAGCTCGGACTGAAAATGTTCATCAGCCAGTATTCCTCTGACTATGGGCTGATTATGGCAGGCTCCGTGCTGTCCCTGATTCCGGTGCTGGTCGTATTCCTGTGCCTGCAAAAGTATTTTGTGGAGGGCGTTGCCGCAACTGGATTGAAAGGATAGTAACAGTTCAGCCCAGGACTTTGCACTTGCTGCAAAGTCCGTGAAATAGCGTAGTGGCTGGAATGCATCAAGCCACCACGAAGTGGTTTTGCATGGCTTGATGCTCGTAACAGGAAGCCGAAGGCTGAACTGTTACAAAGGATAGTAAATGAATAAAGGAAGTGCTTGAAATGGGTAAGGTTTTTTCGTATGATAGTCCTATATGGAGATTTATGGGAAGGCTGATTGATTTTTTGTATCTCACACTGCTGTGGCTCGTGACTTCCCTGCCGCTGGTGACCATGGGGGCGTCGACCACCACGGTCTACTATATCGCGCTGAAGATGGCGGACAATCAGGAGGAGTACCTGACACGGATGTACTTTAAGAATTTTGTCCGGTTTTTCAGGGAGTCCACGGTTGTGTGGCTGATGGCGCTGGCTGCCGGTGCGGTTCTCGCAGGTGATTTTTACATCTGTGTCCGCATCAAAAGCCCGGCAGCCGCAATGCTGATGTCCGCGTTTGCCGTGATCGCGCTGGTGTACCTGATGACAGTCCTTTATCTTTTTCCGGTCATGGCGCGCATTCAACAGTCGCCGCTGGGGTATGTCAGGGCATCTTTTTGTCTTGCGGTCAGATATTTTGGCTGGACGGTGCTCTGCCTTGTCATTCCGGTGTGCATCGGCATGGTCGGCGTGTTCGGGTTCTGGCCACTGCTGCTGCTTTGTGTCGGACTGACAGCGTATCTGCAGGCTCTGGTGTTCCGGCAGATTTTCAGACAGCAGGGGTGGGAAATATAGGATATAAAATGGAGGAAAACAAGTTTGTGCTTGACAGCCCAAACTTGCAGGCTAAGAAAGGAGCATGGCTATAAATATGGATAAATCCTGGGTGGGCGAGGTCTATCGAAGGATTCTCGCAAAAGAAAAGAAGGTTGCGGAGCGCAGCCGCGACAAGATTCCTTACACGACAAAGGACGGTGTTTTTGACGACAGGGGAAAGACGGAAATCTGCTGGTGGACGAACGGGTTCTGGGGCGGTATGATGTGGCAGCTCTACCACGCGGCAGGGGAGCCTGTCTATCTGGAAAACGCGTTTGCGACGGAAATAAAGCTCGACGCGAACCTGATGAACCGTCAGGGCATGGACCATGACAGCGGCTTTAAGTGGCTGCCGACAGCAGTTGCGCACTACCACATGACAGGGGACATGGCGTCGAGAAACAGGGCGCTTCTGGTAGCGGACAATCTTGCGGGACGCTTCAATCCGGTCGGGAAGTTTATCCGTGCATGGAACAACTGGGACGGAAATGAGGATGGCTCCTTTGCAGGGCGTGCCATCATTGACTGCATGATGAATCTGCCGCTTCTGTACTGGGCAGGGGACGAAATACATGACCCGAAGTTCTACCACATTGCAAAAATGCACGCGGACACTGCTGTAAAATACTTTATCCGCGCGGACGGTTCCGCAAAGCACATTATCGAGTTTGACGCCGAGACCGGGGAATATCTGCATTCCGTAGGCGGACAGGGCTACGGTCACGGCTCCTCGTGGACGAGGGGGCAGGCGTGGGCAGTCTATGGTTTTGTATTAAGTTATCTTCACACGAAGGAGGAGCGTTACCTTGCCGCTTCGAGAAAAGTGGCGGATTACTTTATCGCGAACATTCCGGCATCAGGGCTTATACCAGTTGATTTCAGGCAGCCCGAAAGTCCGGCATACGAGGACTCGACAGCGGCGGCAATCGCAGCGTGCGGACTGCTCGAGCTTGCAAAATGTGTGTCTGAAAGCGAAAGGGACAAATACGAAAATGCGGCGCTGGAAATGCTGAAGGCGCTTGCGGACAAACGCTGTAACTGGGACGAGGACACGGACAATCTGCTGGAAAAATGCACGGCGGCGTACCATGACGCGGAACATGAATTTTCCATTATTTATGGGGATTATTACTTTATCGAGGCAGTCTGGAAACTGATGGGCATGGAATTATTTATTTGGGGGAACAGACATGAGTGATATATTTTCGCCAAAGCACCTGGATTATGAACGCAGCCCCTATACAGGGCTGACCCGGGAGAGCTGGATCGAGGCAGCAGAGTATTTGTTAAACGGCATTTTTCAGAATATCAGGGATTTCAAGGATCCTGTCGTGATGCCGCGCAAGGAGACACAGGTGACGTATCCGCACAGCGCGGACGCGGTCTGGGAGTTTCAGGCAGAATATTTTGAGGGGCTTGCGCGCTCGCTTTTTATTGCGGCGCCGCTCATCCATATCAAGCCGGAACTGACACTAAATGACATTAGTGTCAGAAATTATTACAAGAGCCATATTTTAAGGGCATGCACGCCGGGGGACAGCGTGTATGTGGGGAGCTATGCGGCGTGCAGGGAGCTGTCAAAGGATCCGAATCCGTTTCGTGCGTTTCAGCAGACGGTTGAGACCTGTGCCCTTGTGATCTGCCTGTGGATGAGTAAGGAAGAAATATGGGATACCTACACAAAGGCACAAAAGGATGTCATCGCGGACTTTCTGCTCGAATATGCGCATGGAAATACGGTTCCGCAGAACTGGCGCCTGTTTAACATGCTTGACATGGCGTTTCTTAGCATGGAGGGCTATAAGATTGACGCGGACATCATGCGGGAGCACGCGCAGGCAATCCTTGCCTACTATGCAGGGGATGGCTGGTACCGCGACGGTCATTCGTTTGATTATTATTCCTGCTGGGCATTCAATGTCTATGCGCCGCTCTGGAACAATTGGTACGGTTATGAGCATGAACCTTATCTTGCAAAGAAATTTGAGGAAAATTCCAATGCACTCATGAAAACATATGCGGATTTCTTTGACGCGGATGGTTTTACGAATATGTGGGGCAGGAGCAACATCTACAGGAATGCCGCAACGAGTGCCTTTGACGGCAATATGATGCTGGAAAATTATGCGGCGGATCCGGGGCTTGCCAGGCGCATTTCATCCGGGTCGCTGATGCAGTTTATGGGGCGTGAGGACTTTTTGTACAAGGGTGTTCCGACGCTTGGATTTTACGGACAGTTCATGCCGCTTGTGCAGGGATACTCCTGCGCGGAGTCACCGTTCTGGCTTGGAAAGGCATTCCTGTGCCTGCATCTGCCTGCGGAGCATCCGTTCTGGACGGCAACGGAAAACAACGGAACATGGGAAAAATTATGCGGAAATGAAGTGAAGACCACGACACTGGATGGTCCGGCGCTATGCTTTAGCAACCATAAGGCAAGTGGGGAGACCATATTGCGAAGTGGAAAAGTCGTGAAGCACAAAAAGGATGAGCATGGTATGTGGAACTATTCAAAGCTGTGCTTCAATACCAAATACCCATGGGAGTCAGCGCCGTCAAAGGAGGTGGAGGCGCAGCAGTATGTCCTTCATGACCTGACGGACGACACTTATGACAAGGCAAATGTGACGTTCTGGCACGGTGAAAAGGACGGCGTGCTGTACCGCAGGCAGTTTTTCGGCTACGAAATGGAGACGGAGTGCCACTGGATACAGGCGGTCAGCCTTGCGGACTATACCGTTCCGTATGGAATCATGCGCGCTGATAAGCTCCGTCTGTTCAAAAAGCCTGTCATGCTTACGCTGGGCGCGTATGGGTTTCCCGACAATGGCACGGAGATGACTGAGCGGGAAGCGGATTACGAGGGTGGAACGGCACGCGCCATTATTCTGAAAGGGAGGGATTTTACAGGGCGCGAGAAACAGCTTGCCATGACCATTTATGACGGATGGGACTGCCTGAAAACAGTGAACAGCAGGGGCACAAATCCTGATTCGGAAAAGTCCGTTGTCGTGTACGCCGAGACGGCAAGAAAGAACCACAACCATTATGAACAGGCAATTCTTGTCTCACAGGTGATTACAAAAGAGGAACATGGGGACTTCACGGACGAAGAGCTTTTCCCCATTCGGAAAATAACATACACCGACCCCCAGGCAAAAGGGGGCTATGGACCTGTAATTATCACGCACAAAGACGGAACGACAAAAACGATTGATTTTGATGGAATAGAGGGACGGCTTATGCTGTAAATAAAAAGGGGCTTAGCCCCTTTTTATGCACACGGGCGTCCAAATGAGATATGCCAGCAAGCTGACAGACGCCCGGCGCGCGAGTAGCAGGGATGATAAATCATCCCTGCTACTCAATTAAATTTACATAAAATATTAATACAGCACTCCGTTTTCTGACGGGGCTTGACAGAAAGCTCCCACTGTATCAGGTACACGGTTGTCTTTGTGCCATCGTGCATAAAGTGCTCCCTGGGGAGGATTCGTATCTGTTCCGGAGAATGCCACAGTGCACTGGCGGTTATTATGCAGCTGCCGTTTTCCCCTTTTATGAAGACCTGTATCCCATCAGCGCCTTGCACGATTTCCGGCTGGAATGGGGTAATCAGGTTTTCCGTAATTTTTGTGGTCTGTTCGGATGCAAGAAAGGAGTCCGTGACTGACAATGCCATTTTGGTGTTGGCGGATTCCGTTGCAATCACTCGTATCAGTTTGTCAATGCATCCTTCGGGGTAAGCGCCTGCAAAGGAGATTGTCAGCTGCCCTTTTTCGTCATCCCATGAGAAGTCGTCTGCACGGTAGGCGCTTCCGGCGCACTGTTCGCAGTCGTTAATCAGGGGCACGGAATGTCCCAGCGAGCGGTTGCACAGGATATCGTACCGACCCTCGTGAAAATAGTCCTTCGTGTACTCACCGGCGCCCAGATCGGTCAGCAGCAGTTCGCCCTGCCATGCGCACAGGAAATGCCCGACATCATTGTGGTTGTGGTTTTCGTCATTGTGTCCGCCCTTTGCGGCAAAGCCGTTGCCGTCCTTGTTTTTCCATATCATCCACTGGGCACAGGGCAGCAGAGAAGACCGTTCCCCTACTCGATTGGTATCCTCGCCGCCGTATTGTATCAGCCAGCGAATCGTCCTTTCATTGGTGAGCCACCTGTAGCAGGCATCGTCCTCAAATGTTCTCGCGGATGCATAATCCGGTGTCCCCGCATCCGGAAAGCAGTGTACAAGGTATGCCGTCAGTCCGGGCAGAAAGTGTTCGTGGCAGTCCGAATCGGAAAAACTCAGCGATATGCCGTTTCCAAAATAGCACTTTGCCTGAAAGGCAGCAAGCTCTTTGCAGACTGGCTGTGCCATCAGGTTGACGGCGCCGTTTGTCTCCTGATATAAAAGTTCTGCAAATGCCGTGAAGTAACTCATGCCGTAAGAAAAATAGCCAAGCCCCTCCGTGCACGTTCCGTCCTGTTCCATGCCGTCCAGATAGCATGAGAGCGCATCGCACACCCGCCTGATGCAGGGTTCCCTCCAGGCGGCGGGGAGCTTTCCCATCTTGTCCATGGCGATTGCCGCGATGCCTATGGAGCCTGCGCAGACAGCTGACCAGTTGCAGCGGTCTGTCTCCCACCAGCTGTAAGGAAATGCGGAGGTGCAGAAGGGGGTGAGCACCCGGTTCATGATTTCTGCCTGTGCAAGCGCCACGGTTTCATGGGGCAGCCGGTCTCCCATAATCAAAAGGATTTCGGCAAGGGACTGCGCAGTTTCCGCGGCAAACAAGTCAATCGTTTTTTCGTCCGGATGCGAGAAGTCCACATGCGCGGGGAGCGCCCAGAAGCGCTCCTTGCAAATGGAAACGATGATTTGGTTCAGCGCCTCGATATCGGCGTCATTTTTTCCGAACTCGGATAAAATGCCAAATATCGTCAGGTATTTTCTCCGCGCAAAATAAATTGTTTCGTATACGAGTCGGTTGCCTGTCTTTTCAAATAGAAAGAATGCATCTTCTGAAGGCTCGGGCGGTTCCTGGTTTCTGAGGATATCGCCTGCCTGCCGGATTTCATCCCAAAATTTGTGTAGGTACGTTTTTTGCTGGTTATTCATATTTACCACCGCCTTCTTATTTTATATACTTTATTACAGGTTTCTTTTGACCAGTCCCTCCGGTGTAAGCTCATAAACGGTGTCACAGACCTCGGAAATATATTTGCGGTCGTGTGACACGCTGATGATGGCGCCCTGGTAGCTGGCAAGCAGCTGCCGGATTACCGGAGTGGACAATGGCGAAAAATTACGGGTAGGCTCATCCAGAAGGAGGACATCGCAGCCGGAAGTGTCCAGGTACAGCAGCATGACCTTTGCCTTCTGCCCGCCTGACAGTTCCCGCATCGGGTGCATCATCTCGTCCGCCGTGAACTTCATGCTGCCAAGATAGGTGCGCATCAGGGAAATGCTTTCCTTGCTGCCGTCGGACAAAAATTCGACGGGTGTCTGTTCGAGATTTAAAAACTCTTCGTAATTCTGCGGCATATAGGCGGCACGGATGTCTGTCCGCTGCAGCAGATTTTCGGAGAGCATCCGCATCAGCGTCGTCTTTCCGCATCCGTTTTTTCCGGTAATGCAGATATGCGCCGCACCCTGCACAAAAAGACGGATATTGCGTGCAAGGATGCCGGATTTCTGCGTGCCGTCATGTCCTGGTTTACAAAGTGTGTCCAGCGTGAAATCCAGCACGATTTTTCCGTTTGGGACAGATGCCCTGATGCCAAATTTTGTGAACATGGCTTCCTCGTACTCCGGATGCTCCGTCATGTTTTCAAATGCTTTCTCAAACCGTGCCTCGTAAGCCTTGACCCGGTGCATGGTCTTTTTCAGGAGCGCCCCGGCGTGTGGGTTCTGCCTGCTGACAACGTTCTGCTGGTGTTCCACCTTCTGCTGTATCCGGCGGAACTTTTCCTGCTGCCTGTCATATTCCCGGCGTTCGTTTTTGGCTTCCTGTTCCTGTTTTTCGAACATCAGGCTTCTGTTTGTGATATAATTCTGGTAAGTGGTGTGAACGACTGTGCAGCGCGGTGTCGTTTTTCTCTTTAACTGCTCGATATGCACAATCATGTTAGCGGTACGTTCCAGCAGTGTTTCATCGTGCGAGATGTAGAGCACCGGAATGTCACTGCCGCATATAAAATTTTCCAGCCAGACAAGTGTTTCGATGTCCAAATCGTTTGACGGCTCGTCGAGCAGCAGGGTTGTCGGTGATTCAATAAGCAGGCGGATGAGCTGTACCTTTATTTTTTCACCGCCGGAGAGGACGCCCAGAAGTTCGTCCGAGTAAAGGCGTTCCACTGGGAAACCGATTTTGGCACAAAGCTGTGCGAGTTCATTGGGGCTTTTGTCGTAAAGGCTTCCGCTTTCTGTGAGATATTCGTATATAGTGCTTTCTTGCAGATTCTGGGGAAGCTCCTGGGGCAGATAGCCGAACTGCTCGCCCATAGTTACGATTTCCCCCTCATATTCCACATAATTTTCCGCGGATTCGGGTGCAAAGATAAGCTTTAACAGTGTGCTCTTTCCGTTTCCTTCCTCGCCAATCAGGGCGCACTTGTCGCCGGGGTTGATATTGAGGTTGAAATCCTCCAGTAAAATGCGGTAGTCTTTTTTGTGTCGTATGGTTAAATGTCTGATTTGTAACATGTGATTCCCTCCTTTTTGTTTTCTGGACAGTTCCTGGGTTTTTGCTACCGTTTATTCCGTTCCGGTAACAGGTTTTTCCTGTGAAAACACGGGGGATATTAGAATGGGTGTGCAGCGCCGTTAGAAATAACAGATAGAATTTCTTGGATATTACACGGAAAATGCCGCCGCATGGCAACGATTTAAGCCGGCAGCGCATAACAAAACAAAAGCACACAGAATAGACATTGCACGGTATCGCGCAATGACAGCATTCTAAAATCTCGTCTTGTGTCTTCTATTTTGTTATCTTAACATCTTCCCGCCACCTTTCCGTTTAAATATGTTTGTTTCATTGTAGTAAAAAAGCCCTTTTTTGTCAAGCAATTCATCTTCCACTGTGAATGAAACTGTGATATAATATCGTCGGTTTAAAAAAACATGGTGTATACCGGAGACATAAGATGATGGATAAGAGGACACACAGGATAATCAGTTTACTTTTTGCAATATTGCTGTTTTTGTCGGGAATGTATGCGGACGCAGTCACGGCAGAAGCTTTATTTGTGTACGACCTGACCGGAGAGGTGGCGGCAGGACTTGCTCCGCGCCATTCGGACATCAATGATGCTACGATATGCAGTACAATGGAGCTGTTAAATGTGTGCAGCATGGAGCAGCAATCACCAGGGCGTTACCAGGTACGTGCAAGGGAAGTGAATGCCCTCCTGTATTTACAGTGCTCCGGTTTTGGCTTCTTGTCACAGGGAAAATCACGTATGCACCGCGTGGCAGCGCATCTGTGCTGCCGCAGACAGAATGAGCTTGTCATGGATTATCTGCATCAGTCAGACGGAAAAAAGCGAATCTAAAGCTGTTTGGGAAAAGGATATAAGTAGTGTGGCAGGACATTCTGTACGGTATGGAATATATTATTGTATAAGAATGTCCGAAGGCGTAATGGGAACAGTTTTAGAAAGAAGGGAATTATATGTTGGCACAGGTTTTTGCAGTAATTATTTTTATTGCAATGTTTGTTTTTATTGTGACCGAAATTGTGGAAAGACATGTTGTTTCGCTGGTATGTGCACTGCTGACAATGATATTTGTTTTCGGCATTGGGATGCACAGCATGGAGGCGGTGATTGAGACAATCAACCTGAAAAGCATCTTTGCAAAGGAGTTCTGGTATCTGTCGGGGGAGACGTCGGGAAGCAGCGCCGGCATCAACTGGGAGACGATTCTGTTTATCTTTGGCATGATGGTCATGGTGGAAGGGATGGCGCGCGTCGGGTTTTTCCGATGGCTCTGTATGCGCATTGCCAGGCTTGTAAATTATCAGGTGATACCGCTTTTTATCACATTTATGGTTTTGTCAACGGTGCTGGCGATGTTTATCGACAGCATCACGGTTATTTTATTTCTGGCGGCTGTGACGATTGAACTTTCACAGCTTCTGAAATTCAATCCGGTACCGATGATATTATCCGAGATTTTCTGCGCAAATCTTGGCGGCTCGGCGACCATGTGCGGCGACCCGCCCAACATTATTATCGGGACATCGCTTGGCTATTCATTCACGGATTTTGTGACAAATACTGGTGTGATTGCAGGGGTCTGCCTGATTGCAGTACTGGTTTATTTTTACCTGATATTCCGAAAGGAACTCAGGGCGGGAGCATCGAAATCAGTCGATTACGGCAGCCTGCCAAGCCCGGAATCGACAATTACTGACAAGAAAGGGTTTGCGGTGAGCTGTGTCATCTTCGCCGTTGCGATTGTGCTGCTGGTGACGCATGCGCAGACAGGGCTTACGGTTTCCACAATCGGGTGCATTGTTGCAATTGCTACCTTGGTAACTTCGTGGAAGTATGCTATACTGTTGTTAAGGAAGGTCGATTATAAGACGTTGTTATTTTTTATCGGGTTGTTTGTCGTCATTGGCGGACTGGAGCAGACGGGGATACTGGAAGTCATGGCTGCATTTATCGGCAAAATCAGCGGCGGCAATGTCATGGTCATGATAGCAATTATTATATGGTTATCAGCGGTTGCCAGCGCGTTTGTTGACAATATTCCGTTTGCGACCACAATGATACCGATTATCAAGAGCCTGTCGGCGGCATATGGCGTTGATCTGTCCATGCTTGCGTGGACGCTGGCGATGGGAACGGACATTGGCGGAAGCGCGACTCCGATAGGCGCGTCGGCAAATGTTGTTGGCATTGCGACGGCATCAAGGGAAGGCTATGTGATAAAGTGGGGGCATTACTGCAAAAAGATGATGCCGGCAACGGTGATGGTTGTTCTGATATCAATGCTTTTGATTTATTTCCGTTATTTGTAAAGGGAGGTGGAACGGATGGAAAAGCAACTGATTATTTCCGTGGGAAGGGAGTATGGCAGCGGTGGCCACGAGATTGCGGAGAAGCTGTCAGGGCATTATGGCATCCAGCTGTTTGACCACAATCTTCTCGATGAGATTGCGGCGAAGAAAAACCTGAATATGGAACATTTAAAGGGACTGGATGAAAGGCGTAAGAATCCGTTGTCTTCAAGGACGGTGAGGGGATACAGCAGCTCGCCGGAGGAAAACCTGCTGTACCTTCAGTTTGACTTCCTGCGTGACAAGGCGGATTCCGGAGAGTCCTTTGTGATTGTGGGACGCTGTAGTGAAACCATACTGAAACAGTATGACAGCCTTATATCCATATTTGTCCTTGGCGACCGTGACAAGAAGATTGAGCGGATTATGCGGCTGTACCAGCTGACGGAAAGCCAGGCGGTCAGGAAGATTCGTGAGAAGGATATGAAGCGCAGGCGTTACCATAATAGTTTCTGCGACAGAAAATGGGGGGATTCCAGGAATTATGATATTTCCCTGAACAGCAGTAAACTGGGGATTGATGGGACTGTTGAGCTGCTGACGGACTATATCGACAGGCGGAGATGAATCTTCCCTACTCGATTAAAAAAGTGCAATGCGTACCCTTAAAAATGCGTTCCATACCCAATCTATTTTATTTTGACAATTTATCTGCTAAAATATCATTAAATTGTTGCAACAATTTAGTCATACCCTCGGTAAGTTGCTGGGAAATTTATTTTCCGGCAACTTATTTATGTACACGCGGGTAGTGGAGAAGGTCATTCGCCTGCTCGATTGTACAGTTTCATTTTTATGGGCGGTGGGCTGATATAGGGGGCGGCGGGATTGTTGGGCAATGGGGAAAAGAAACTTTTTGTAATGAGGGGGATGATTCAAAATGGAAGAAAAACGTCGGGGAAAGGAATACGGAAAAGAAAAAAGGGTAAACAAATTTGTGCTGGCAATTGTCACGATTATCGATATGTTCCTGTTTTTCGGGTATATCGGGGATTATGCGCAGGGAAACATCAGTTTTGGATTTATGCTGTCGGTGGACTTGTCGGTCATTGTGTCCATGATAGCCTGTTACAGTGTTTATTTCCACAAAAAAGACAGCACGGCCTTCCAGCATGTCTCGGTGATTGGCTATATGGTGGTCTATGGGCTGGCAGTGTTTGGCGCACAGAATGACCTTGTGTTCATGATGGTGTTTCCGCTGACTGTAATCTATATCCTGTACTATGACATGAAGCTCATCCTGAGGATTGCAGTGGTGTTTGGCGCGATAAACGTGGTGGATGTGGTGTATATCGTCGCAGTGCTCAGACACATGCATTCCGGTGTCCCGATAAACAGCACTTCCCTTTTGTTACAGGGCGCCTCGGCAGTGGTATACATGATTGTGCTCTGCGGGACGACATATATTTCAAATGACAACAATGCAAAGAAGATTGCCAGCATCAATCAGGAAAAGGATAAGAGCACTGCACTTCTAAATGAGGTGCTGAATGTTGTGGCGTCGGTGAAACAGAATTCCGGCGAGGCGGCAGAGCATATCAGGCAGTTAAGCCAGTATGTTGACGATACGGCATCCGAGCTGGGCGACATTGCGGAGGGGAACATCAACAATGCACAGAGCATTGAGAAACAGACCGTCATGACCGGAAATATCCAGAACATGATATTGGAGACCAAGCAGATGTCCGACGAAATGCTCTCGATGGCAGAGCGCTCCGAGGGGGCTGTCCGGGACGGGCAGCATACGGTTGACAGCCTTCAGGAGCAGTCGCATAAGACAAGGGAAGCAAATGAACAGGTTGTTGCCTCCGTGGCAGGGCTGATTTCAAACGCAAAGGCAGTGGAGAAGATTACGGAGCAGATTTTTTCCATTTCCAGCCAGACAAACCTGCTGGCGCTCAATGCCTCAATTGAGAGTGCCAGGGCCGGGGAAGCCGGAAAAGGATTTGCCGTGGTGTCCGAGGAAATCCGCGCGCTTGCTGATGAGACAAGAAAGCTGACCGAAGGGATTCAGGGAATCGTGGCAGAGCTTAGGAAAAATGCCGACATGGCAAAAAATACGGTGGATAATGTCATTACAACAGCAGACACAGAGCACAAACTGATTCTGGATGCGAGTGCGAAGTTCGGTGAGATTGGCAGCCGTATGCAGGGACTGCATGGCAATGTGCAGGAAATGTATCGGAAGATAGAAGAAATTCTGGAATCCAACAACGTGATTGTGGACAGCATTACCCATATTTCCGCTGTCAGCGAGGAAGTGACGGCGAGCACGCAGCAGGCGGCAGAGCTTGGTGCAGACACCAGCCGTAAGGCAGAACAGGCGAGGGGACTGATGGTGGAGCTGCTTGAGACGGTAAAGGCGATTGACAAATATTTATAAAGGAAAAGGAACGGACGCAGTTTTCGGGGAACTGCGTCCGTTTTTTCCGCGTCAAAACAGTTGACAAGGCGTTCTGCCGATTGTAGAATTAAGAAATCTACTGGAATGTATCTGGAAAGGAGATTCGTATGAAAGTCAAAATAAGCCTGATTTGCGGAATTGCGATTGTGCTGGTGGCGCTTTGGGGCATCACTGCGGGAGAACGTGCGGTGAAAAAGGACGGAATCGGCATTGCTGAGGAAAATGATGATTTGAGGGACAGCAGCGGCGAACAGATTCCGGTGTCCTCGGCGGTGGTGACGAGCGAGATGGTGTGCGACATAGAAGGACCTGTCCTGGACTATGCGGACGGTGAGACACTGATTTTTCACCATGATTCTGGTCTTTTTGTCTATGACATCGGCAGGAAAAAGCTTGACAGCAGTGTGAATCTCAAAGAACTGGGATGCCTTGACGCGGAGGAACAAGTAAACTGTGAGATTTTTGTCGCGGCGGATGGTAAATGGGTCTGTCTGCGCCCGCTTGATACAAAGGAGCTGTATCTGTATGATGTCACAGGCAGGCGCATGACGCGGGAAGCGTATGACAGTGACCGTTACCAGGCACAAAACATGAATCTTTTTGCATCGCTCCAGCGGACGACCGACTGCGTTGAACCGGATTATACGGACTGGCGTTCCAGGGAGTGTGTGAAACTGCGCGATGACCCATGCAGTTATCTCTATCTGGAAAGCGGCAGCGGCATGCTGTCGGACATCTATTATGTCGTGGAAGAGGACGGCGGAGAGCGCGTACAGACTGTGCATATTTTTGACGACCAGACGCAGACAGTGCTGCTGAAAGAAACGACGGCAGGGTGAGGGCGTCCAAAGACACTGTATTTTGCAAGCGGCGTCGAGGAGCAGAAAAGGAGATGTGTATGAGGTCAAATAGAAAAATCAAGGTATCATTTAATTCGCCGGTTGTCATCTGTTTTACGGCAGTCTGCTTTGCCGCACTGGTGCTGGACTGGCTTACGAAGGGGTGGACGACAAATACATTTTTTAGTGTCTACCACTCCTCGCTGCTGTCGCCGCTGACGTATGTGCGGATGATTGGGCATGTGTTTGGTCACGCGGGATGGGAGCATTTTATTGGAAATATCATGTTGCTGCTGATTGTAGGGCCGCTGCTGGAAGAAAAGTATGGCTCGTCCAATATTCTGTTTGTCATCCTCGCAACGGCGCTGGTGACAGGGATTGTAAATTATATCTTTTTCCCGCATGTGCAGCTGCTCGGCGCAAGCGGCGTGGTGTTTGCATTTATCCTGCTGTCACCCTTTACCAGCGTGAAGGAGGGAAGCATACCGATTACCCTGGTGCTTGTGGCGGCGCTCTATATCGGAGGACAGATTTACAGCGGCGTTTTTGCGGACGACAATGTATCCCAGCTGACCCATATTGTAGGCGGATGCGTGGGAGCAGGGCTCGGGTATGTGATGCATAAAAATAAGATGAATCGGTATTGATGCAAAGGAGGTACTTATGGACATTGCTGTTTTATCGGATATCCATGGAAACGGTATCGCGCTGCAGGCCTGTATGGAATATTTGAAAAAACATCCGGTTGATGCATATTGTTTTCTGGGGGATTATGTGGGAGAATTTCCCGGAATCCGGCGGGTAATGGACACACTTTACGAATTGCAGGAGAAATTTCCCTGTTATATGCTCAGGGGAAACAAGGAAGGGTACATGCTGTCCGGGATGGGGGAAGCGCACCCGGAATGGGACAGCTATCCAAGCACGGTCGGAATGCTGCGCTATGGGCGGGCACATTTGACGCGGCAGGATTTATCTTTTATGGAAAGCCTGCCAGCCACGGCGTGCATTCATATAGACGGCATGAAGGATATCAGGATATGCCATGGTACACAAAGGGCGGTAAACGAAAAGATGCGTCCCCAAAATCGCGAAAATCAGGAAATTCTTGCAGGGGTTGAGGAAGAATATATGCTGTGCGGCCATACACACAAGGTCATGAATATTCAGGAGTATTCCAAAACCATATGGAATCCCGGCTCGGTCGGTCTGCCTGTCATTGAGGAGGGTGCTATGAAAGCGCAGTTTATGGTACTGCACGGCGACGATGGGGCATGGCGTCCTGAGTTCGTGGAACTGGATTACGACATAGAGCGGACGATACAGGATATGCACGAAAACGGTTTGCGCGAGGTGGCGCCTTACTGGACAAGGGTGACAGAGCGCATTCTGAGGGGGACAAGGGTGACACACGGAGGGGTGCTGGGCAGGGCGATGGAGCTGTGCACACAGGAGACTGGCGGATGTGACTGGCCCGAAGTGCCGGAGATTTATTGGAAGCGGGCATTTGAGGAAGTGGCTGTCAGATGCTCCTGAATAAACAATAAAAATGCTTGATTTAAGGAGGAGAAGGATTGTGAGAGCACGTATTTTAGCATGTATTCAGGCAGCAGTTCTGGTTATGTCGTCATTTCAGACAACGGCAAGTACGATTCCGAACGGTAATCCAGTATTGGCAATTGAGGCTGAAACAGAGTCGGAAACGGAGACTGAAGCGCAGGAGGAGCTGTACTCGGAAACGGAAGAAGTGACGGAACCAAAGACCGAAACGGAAACTGCGACTGAAACGAAAGACATGTCGGAAACGGAGACTGGAACGGAAGACGTGACGGAACCAAAGGCCGAAACGGAAAATGAAACGGAAGACGTGTCGGAAACGGAGACCGAAACGGAGATAAAGACGGAAGATGTGTCGGAAACGGAGACTGGAACCGACGACATGACGGAGACTGGAACGGAAGACGTGACGGAGACCGAAACGGATGCAGATAATGACATAGATACCACCCGATACCTGACAACGGTTGATGCAGTGGGAGAAAAACTGCGGGAATCGCTGAAAAACAGGGAATCAGAAATTACAGTTTATTTTCAGACAACAGAGAAGCCGGATGATGAAATTGCCACAGAAATCTGGAACACAGCGCTGGAACATACGGGAAAGCCGACAGAAGGAGATTATATTCTCTTTCAATATGAAAGTCTTGAAATCCCTGGCTATGACATAACTGTAGATGTATCCACGGCAACACAAAACAGTGGTACATCCCCGGAAACGACATATTATCTGCCGATTACATATAAAGTAACCTATTATACGACATACGCGCAGGAAATGGAGTTGGACCATGCGGTAGAAACGGTAATCGGGCGTTTTGGATGGAATGAAGATACCAGCGACTACCAAAAGATTAAGACGATTTACGATTATATTTGCAGGAACGATAAAAATGAAAATCCGGATGATGCAGGTGATGCGTTAAAGCATACAGCCTATGGGGCTTTGATCAATAAGACGGCGGAATGCCATGGTTATGCAAGCCTGCTGTACCGTCTGCTTTTGGAATGCGGCATTGATTCAAGGATTATAAGC
Source organism: Lachnospiraceae bacterium UBA7205 (assembly GCA_002490665.1). Lineage (GTDB taxonomy): Bacteria > Bacillota > Clostridia > Lachnospirales > Lachnospiraceae > COE1. The sequence continues at coordinate 43,141 of DKUL01000070.1, forward strand.
GGAACGGCAGACGGTGAAAATCATGTATGGAATATTGTAAAGTGCGGAGACTTCTATTACTATCTGGATGCGGCATGGGATGCCGGGAAGACGAGTTATGGCTGTTTTTTGAAAGGGTCAGACAGCTTCAGTGACCATATGGCGGAAGCTGTGTTTACTTCAGAGGAGTTTATGACAACGTATCCGGTTTCAAAGGCGGATGCGTCTGTCTGTGATGTGGATAATGGCAGCGGGGATGGCGAAGAAAGCGGAGATGGTACGGAGACCGAAGATGGTACAGAGACTGAAACAGAAACAGAATCCGAAAGTGACCTTGAGGAGCTTCTTGCTACGTCCGGGATTTCTTCCGAAGCCGAAACTGAAACAGAAACAGAATCCGAAAGCAGCCCGACAGGCGAAGACGTACAGGAAAATGACAAAAGACCATGCATCATGGCAGATGGCGTACTGTTTCCGGGCAAAAAGGCGGATGGCTATAGCGCAGTCTATACCGGGGAGAAAATCTGTCCGGCAATGACAGTGAGATACACTTACCAGGACAGCAAGGGCAAGTCAAAGGTGCAGACCTTGAAGCTGAATGTGGACTATACTGTGACGTACAGAAATAACATAAACGTAGGGGGAGAAAAAGCGACCGTGACCATAAAGGGTATCGGCGAGTACCAGGGAACGGCCACGAAAGAATTTGACATCACGCAAAAGAGCATCAGCAAAGTTACGCTTTCTGCGGTGGGTGATATTAAGTATGGCGAAGTGCCCGAGGTCACGGTCATGGACGGGACAAAGGAACTGGTCAAGGGCAGGGATTACACGGTGAGCTGGACGGAAGGCAGTGCGGATACGACTACAGTATCAAAGCTGACCGTAAAGGCGGTAGAAAGCAACAGCTGCAATTATATGGGGACGGCGAGCAAGAAAGCAGCCTTTAATATTTTAGGAACGGACGTGGAAAATGCTGTTTCGATTGCAGAAGCCAGCGTTGAATGGAAAAACCCCAGTAAGGTTTATACTTACAATGGGAAGGCGCAGAAGCCGGCGGTTGTGGTAAAGGATAAGGACGGCAGAAAGGTCTCTTCAAGCTATTACAAGGTTATTTACACCAACAATGTCAACGCGGGAACAAACACGGCGAAAGCATATGTTGTCGGCGTGACGAAAAAGGGAGCGGGCTATTACGGCATTTCCGAACCGTTGGAATTTTCCATCAGTCAAAAGAGCTTCAGCAAGGTATCGGTGTCCATCAAGGGAACCATCCCGAAGTCTGGCACGATTTCTGACATTCAGAATGCCATTAATGAAGCCGTTGTGGTAAAGGACGGCAGGACGATACTTTCATATGGGGAGGATTACACGATTGACTATGGCGATATAAAATCATTTGACAACATCAAGATAGGCGTGAAATATGAGATTACAATACTGCCTGTGAGAAAAGACGGAAATTATACGTCGGATACAAAGACACTGAAAATCAAGTTTGGCCAGCTGAACCTTGCAAGCAGGACTGCGACCGTTTCTTTGACGATTACAAACGTGGATGAGAAAAAGGTCACGCTGATGTATAATGGCAAGACACTTGAACAGGACAAGGATTACACGGTGACATCAATCAAACAGAACAGGAACACGGGGCTGTATACCGTGAAAATCAAGGCAGTGAAGGGAAGTCCTTACAAGGGCAGCCTGACATTCAAGGATGCGCAGGCGCTTTTGCTGACACTGAATAAAGAGCTGATAACAGGAAAGTCAGGGGAGACAGTTCAGCTGAGCGCGGCAGTAACACCGCCAAGTATACAGTACAGCACGATAAAATGGGAATCTTCAAATGAGGGCGTGGCGACTGTCACGGACCAGGGTCTGGTGAGCCTGGTGGGCAGCGGCATGGCAGTTATTACGGCAAGTACAAGTGCAGAGCAGCTTGTATTGTCCGCCCAGTGTCGTGTGACAGTAGAGGGAGAGCTGGAAAATTATGTCTCGGTAACTGATTTTGGAGCGGTGCCCAACGATGGCGAGGATGACCGGGATGCATTTACGCGGGCGCTTGACGCACTGGGAAAAGGGGACTACGAAGGATATGATACAGTATATGTTCCTGAGGGGACGTATCATATTGACCCTGAATATGGCATTGTCATGCCTGCCAACACAAAACTTTATATGCATGAAGATGCAGTTTTGCAGGCATTGCTGTCCAAAACCAAGCAAAGTCAGGTTATCGGTGTCTATCAGTCGGATATAGAAGTCAGCGGCGGCACCATCATCGGAGATCTGCGGGCGGCAGGGAAGTCCGGGGAAAGCGGAATGGGCATTCGGATACAGTACGCCCAAAATGTCTTCATCCATGACGTGAATATAAAGGAGTGCCGCGGTGACGGCATTTATATCGGCGGAAATGGGACAGGTTCCACCAATATCAGTATAACAAACTGTACGATTGCCGATAACAGCAGAAACTGTCTCGGCATTGTCAGCGCACATAATGTCTATGTGGACGGCTGTACAATTACGGGAGCGGGAAGGCTGCATGGCACTGCGCCGAGAGCCTGCATATTAATAGAGAAAAATAGTGGGGATGAAGTCTGCACGGACATTGTGATAAAGAATTCAACCATAGACAATAAAGCTGTCTGCAGTTCGCAGTCCGAAGCGTACGCGTTTGGTTCCGCGTGGGTAAACTATCCGAATTCCCCTGTGATACAAGGGAATCGTCTGACGGTGGAAAATTGTACTTTTAGGGGAAAGGTTGCGAATTATTCCGTGACAAATGCGAAGTTTATTAAGTGCAAGTTTGACGGTGAAACAATTTTTAAACAGGGTACCGTTGTACAAAACTGATAGATAGGGAACTTATGATGAAAGGGTATATCAGGAGGAATAAAAGGCATGGCGTATGATATGATTCGTCTGGCAGACAGACCGGACTTAAAGGAGTGTGCCGCACAGTGGTTTCACGAGAAATGGGGCATTCCGGTGGAGGCATACATGGAGAGCATGGAGGCGTGTCTGGAAAAGAAAAGCGCCGTGCCGCAATGGTATCTGGCGATGGAATGCGGGCAGATTGTCGGCGGCATGGGCGTGATTGAGAATGATTTCCACGACCGGAAAGACCTTGCCCCGAATGTCTGCGCCGTCTACACGGAGGAGCCAAAGAGGGGACAGGGCATAGCGGGGGCGCTGCTGAACATGGTCTGCAAGGATATGAGCGACAGGGGCATCGACACGCTTTACCTTGTGACAGACCACACGTCGTTTTATGAGCGTTATGGCTGGGAATTCCTGTGCATGGTGCAGGGCGACGGAGAACCGGACATGACGAGGATGTATGTTCACAGGATGCCACAGGAAAAATACTACACAACCGAGGATTTTTATAATATGCCTGAGGAGATTCGTGCTGAACTGATTGACGGTGAGATTATTTATATGGCTTCGCCCAGCCGTATTCATCAGGAGATTCTGGGTGAATTGTTCAACCAAATTAAAAATTATATCAAGTCAAAAAATGGTAGGTGCCATGTATACCCCGCCCCATTTGGCGTGCAGCTTAACGAAAGTACGGATACAGTGCTGGAACCTGACATCTCTGTCATCTGTGACCCTGGTAAATTAAACGACCGTGGCTGCCTTGGCGCACCGGACTGGATTATCGAGATTGCCTCGCCGTCCAATCCGCAGCATGATTATATCACAAAGCTGAATCTGTACAATAGCGCCAATGTGCGAGAATACTGGATTGTCGATCCGCAGAGCAGCAGCATCTATGTGTATAACATGGATGGCGACCGTTTTTGCGTGAAGGTGTACTCGTTTGACGATACCGTGAAGGTGGGAATCTATGAGGACTTGTATATTGATTTTTCCAGTCTTGATTTCGAGTAAGACCTATGTAAATAGGTCCCTACTCGAAACATTCCGGGTCTCCAATCTCCTCATTTCCGAGGTATTTCGTGTATTCTTTTCCCTCATAGAAATTCATAATCGGGCGGCGCAGCTTTGACGGAAACAGTGGTAATCTGTTCAGCACTGACAAATCCAGCCACTCAAATCCGATTTGGCTGGTGTCCTTGTGGCGTGCTGCACATTCTGCCTTTCCAAGGTAGTCGCATAGAAAGACAAGGTCAATCCTGTGAAAATTTTCTCCGTGGACGCCTTCGATAACGAAGAGCAAGTCCCGGCACTGAACTTCCATTCCGGTTTCCTCACGGACTTCGCGTTCAACAGTCTGGGGAAGCAGCTCCTCGCTGTCCTGACCGCCGCCGGGCAGAATATACCATTCTTCTTTGCCGTCACTTAGTTTTACTGCAAGCAGTCTGCCATCCCGGATGATAACTGCCTTTGCAGATGTGCGTATTTGTCTTGACATGGCTGTTTTCCTTTCTGTGATTTAATGCTGTTAAAAACATTTTACCACAGCAGTTTGCATTGTTCCATAAAGTTTCTCCAGTGACGTTTTGTAAAGGACTTTTTAATCAAATTCACAGAAAGTTTACAATTCAGGGCAAAAAAATAGAGCCAGGAACCCGTTTTTTAGATTCCTGGCTCATTAGTGCCATTTATATATTCTGGTCTGTTTTCAATTTTCTCACTTCGTCAACTGAAAGGCCAACAAATTCTGCAATCTTTTCAAGCGTTATTGTCCCATCTTCCAGCATTTTCTTTGCAACATTTATCATTCCTTCTTTTAATGTCTGATTCCTCATATCTTCCATAGCACGGCACATAATCTCGATTCCCTCCTTGCTCTCTTTGAAAAATCTCACCCTGTCTGCCAGTGTCCCATAATACATATCCGCTGCGTCTGTGCAGGAGAAGTCATGCATTAACTTC
>DKUL01000029.1 GCA_002490665.1 Lachnospiraceae bacterium UBA7205
TTGGCAATTTAACAATTGCCTAAAGGATAAACACAAAAGGAGGACATTTTAAAATGAAACAGGAATTAAAATTACGCAAGGACATTCCCGAAGAACTGACATGGAATCTGTCACTGATTTATGCGACGGAGGAAGCAATGTACCAGGATGCGGAGAAGGTGAAAAACCTTTGTGACCGCATGGTTCATGAGTACAAGGGAAAGCTGGACACGCCGCAGCGCATCAACGCATGTCTTGACGACTTCCGGGAGGTGAACCGCCTGCTTGTCCTGGTCGTGCACTACTGTGACCTGGCAGTTTCCGTTGACTATTACGACACGCACAATCAGGAGCGTAACGAGCAGATTGCCAGCATGACGGCAGAAATCATGAGCCGTCTCAGTTTTATCGACAACGAGATTGCAGAGCAGGAGGATGCCGTCATTCGGGAGGCAATGGCGCTGTCCGCAGAAAACAGGCACTACCTGGAAAATATCCTGCGCACCAAGCCGCATCTGCTTCATCCGGAGACAGAGCGTGCCCTCGCGGCGCTGTCCCGCACGATTGAGGCGCCCTACCAGATTTACAATATGGCAAAGCTTGCCGACATGAAGTTTGACTCTTTTACGGCGGACGGCAAAGAGTACCCGCTGGGCTATACCCTGTTTGAAGACAATTACGAATATGAGGAGAATACAGCAGTGCGGCGCAGTGCATTTGCAGCCTTTTCCGCGAAAATACGCCAGTATGAAAATGTGACCGCAGCCGCCTACAACACGCAGGTGCAGACGGAAAAGACCCTTGCGACCCTTCGCGGCTTCGACTCCGTATTTGACAGCCTCCTGTTCGGACAGAAAGTCACCAGGGAACTGTACGACCGCCAGATTGACCTTATCACCGAGAAACTTGCGCTGCATATGCGCCGGTATGCCCGCCTGTTAAAAAAGATACACAAGCTCGACCGTATGACGTTTGCAGACCTGAAAATTGCGGTAGACCCCGAATACGACCCGAAAGTCACCATTGAGGAATCGAGGGCATATATCGAAAAGGGACTTGCCATACTCGGCGAAGACTATGTGGCGATGATACAGGAAGCATACCGTGACCGCTGGATTGATTTTGCGCAGAATCAGGGAAAATCGACAGGCGGGTTCTGTGCAAGCCCCTATGGAAAAAATTCGTTTATCCTGCTGTCATGGAATGAGCGCATGTCGGATGTCTTTACGCTGGCGCATGAGCTGGGGCACGCCGGGCATTTCAAGTCCTGCAACGGCAGCCAGTCCATCTTTGACACCGACGTTTCCACCTATTTTGTGGAAGCGCCCTCCACGATGAACGAGCTTCTGATGGCACACTACCTGTTAAAGACCAATCCCGACCCGCGCTTCCGCCGCTGGGTGCTGTCCTGTATGATTGGCAATACCTATTACCATAATTTCGTCACGCATCTGATGGAGGCGGCATACCAGAGAAAGGTCTATCAGATTGTGGACGCCGGCGGCAGTGTCAACGCCGAGACCCTGACCCGGCTGATGAAAGAGACGCTGCAGTCATTCTGGGGAGAGGACGTGGAGATTTCCGATGATGCCGCCTACACATGGATGCGCCAGCCGCACTATTACATGGGACTGTACTCCTATACCTACAGCGCAGGGCTGACCGTCGCCACACAGGTCTGTAAACGCATTGAAAAGGAAGGACAGTGCGCGGTTGACGACTGGAAAAAGGTGCTCGCCGCCGGCAGCACGCTTGACCCCATAGGACTTGCAAAGCTCGCAGGTATCGACATCACCACCGATGCACCCCTTTTGGACACGATTGCGTACATCGGGGAAATTATTGACGAGATTGAGCAGCTGACAGACAGCTTATAGGCGGCATGGTATGGGTTTTGTTTGGAACACCATTTGGGAGAACACAGTTCGGAGGCAGTATCGTGGGCGAGAAGATTTTAGTGGTTGATGACGAGAAAGAGATAGCGGATTTAATTGAGGTCTATCTGAAAAATGACGGATATACTGTTTACAAGTGTTACAACGGTACGGATGCGCTCCGGTGCATTGAGGAGACAGGGCTGGACCTGGCAATACTTGACATTATGCTGCCGGACATCGACGGCTTGCACATCTGTCAGAAAATCCGGGAAAAATATTTTTATCCGGTCATCATGCTTACGGCAAAGGTGGAGGACGGGGATAAAATCATGGGACTGACGCTCGGCGCCGACGATTATATCACAAAGCCGTTTAATCCGCTGGAAGTGGCGGCAAGGGTCAAGACACAGCTGCGGCGCTATACCCGGTATAATGTTGGCAAGGAGGCGTCAGCGCCGCAGAATGAGCTGGACATCAGGGGACTGCAGATTTCAAGGGACACGCACAAATGCCTGTTAAACGGAAAGGAAGTGGCACTGACACCGATTGAGTTTGAAATCCTGTGGTACCTGTGCAACAGGCGCGGCACTGTCGTCCCGTCAGAGGAGCTGTTTGAGGCAGTCTGGGGCGAACAGTATCTTGACAGCAATAATACCGTCATGACACATATCGCAAGGCTGCGTGAGAAAATGAAAGAGCCCGCGCGCCGCCCCAGATATATCAAGACAATCTGGGGAGTGGGGTATACAATCGAGGTGTAAGGCCGTGGGGCAGAAGATGCCAGGGTATTCTGGGCTTATAATGTAGTTGGAAGGAGGTAACAGTTCAGCCTTCGACTTCCTGTTACAGGCATCAAGCCATGCAAAACCATTTCGTTGGTGTCAAAGCCACGTTCCGTGGCTTGATGCATCTCAACCACTACGCATTCTTACGGATTTTGCAGCGCAGTGCAAAGTCCTGGACTGAACTGTTACGGAAGGAGTGCTGCGACATGATTGATCTGCAAGACAAAAATAACTGTCCTGATATTGAAGCGATAAGCGAATATGTCAGAAATCCTGTTTTTATGCAATTTTGTACAGAGATTAGGAATACTTATGGATGTAATGAAAAAATAGAATACAGTTCATGCAGCTGGGAACAGGGCTGGAATATTAAATTTAAAAAAGCTGGAAAAACACTATGCACAGTTTATCCAAGGGAAGGCTATTTTACCGTCATGGTTGTTGTGGGTGCAAAAGAAAAGGCGCCTGTCGAGGCAGTGCTGCCAGAATGTACGACAGAATTATTCAATATATATAACCAGACGAAGGAAGGGAACGGGCAGAGATGGTTAATGATAGACTTGGAGGACAGGGAAAATCTGTATAATGACGTCATGCAACTGATTCAAATCCGCAGGAATAGTTAAATTCTAAATTTATTGGGAGACGGGCAGCAGGATTTAACGAAACTGCCCGTCCCCCGGAAGCGTGACAATAAAGGTTGTGTGCTCATTCGTGCTCGCCGCGGTGATGGTGCCATCGTGCAATTCCACAATTTCCTTGGCGATGGCAAGTCCCAGTCCTGCGCCGCCGGTTGCTGACGAACGCGACGTGTCCGCCCTGTAAAACTGTTCAAAGATATGTTCCAGTTTTTCCGGCGGAATGGTTTTTCCCTGATTTTCAATCACAATCTTTACCATGCCTGATTTGGTCTGTGCGCGCAGGCAGATTTCTGTCCCGGAATGGCTGTAGTTGACCGCGTTGCGTATCAGGTTGTCAAAAGCCCGCGCCAGCTTGTCCGCGTCGCCGACAAGCGTGATGTCCGGTGCAATCTCAAGCTTCCATGTCAGTGCCCGCTCTGCGAGAATCGGGTGAAATTCACTTGTGAGCTGTTCCAGCATATGGCTGAGACGAATCTGTTCCTTATCGAGTGTCAATGTAGTCAGGTTCAGGCGCGTAATGTCAAAAAATTCATTGATCAGCTCTTCAAGTCGTTCTGCCTTTTCCAGTGCGATATCCGTGTAACGGCAGCGCAGCTCCTGTGAAATCTGCGGTTCATCACGAAGCAGCGTCAGATATCCGATGACGCTTGTGAGCGGTGTCTTAAGGTCGTGCGCCAGATAGACAATGAGGTCATTCTTGCGCTGTTCGGCAAGCCGGGCGTCACTTTTTCGCTTTTCCAGCATGTGCTTGATGGAATTGATTTTCCGCTCCGTCGCGGTAAGCTCCTGCGAGAGAATCACGTCGCCTGCGTCCTCTCTGACCAGTGCGTCAATGCCGCGGTTTATTTCCACAAAGTATTTGATAAAACTGTTGAGGTAAATCATTTGGGCAGCTGCAAACAAAAGCAGGATGCCGCCCATAAAATACCATTCCAGGTAATTGCGCACTACACGCAGGTATGTCCCTAGCGCGCGTTCGTATGCGTCCGTCTTTCCCGCATAGATAACATGGCTTAAAAAGCCAACCACAAAATTTGCAAACCGACCGCGAAAGACAAAATCATATAACAAAGCCGCCGCCAGGACTGAAAAAACCATGGTGATAATTGTCACCAAAAGCAGCCTGGTCTTTAGCTGTCTGTAGCCGCTGTCCTCTCGTTTATTCCGCCTGCGACTTACCCAGTTCCAAAATCGTTTCTTCAATTGCAACATACACTCCTTTCATTTTTTCAATAAATACGTCCAAATCCCATAATAATGCTGCCCCATATGCCAAAAGCACAGGCAGGGCATATACTGGACGGTCAGTCTCTTTGACCGTCAGTATAAAACGACATTGCAATGAATAGTAATCATCATACCACAAACATATACACAATTCTACTGAATTTTACTTGTAACAGAGGAAAGAAAAAGATATAATGAAAAGAAATTGCAGCTGCTGCAAAAAGGAGGTTTGTTATGGCGGTATGTTTGAATACGGAGACCTCATTAATCTTATATTCTGAGCTGGTAAACAGTGAATATTTTGTTGACAAGTCAGCAATGATTGAAGCGATTAGCAGGCGCATCCGTACAAACACGAAATATATCTGCATCACAAAGCCGCGCCGATTTGGAAAAACGTCGATTCTGAATATGCTTGGTGCATATTATGGAAAGGCATATGATTCAAAGGGCATATTTGACAGTCTGAAAATCAGCGGGAGCGCGACATACAGGACACATTTAAATCAGTATAATGTCATCCGTCTGAGCCTGAATGATCTGCCCGACGACGGATGTACCTATGAGGACTACATCGGACTGATTAAAGAATCCATCACAAATGATATTCAGGAGGCGTACCCGGAACTGAGAGAGAAAAAGTTTCACAAAATCTCAGATCTGCTCATGGCGACAAAGGAGCAGTTTATATTTATCATTGACGAGTGGGACTATCTGTTCAGCCATGAACTGTTTCCCGAACATCACAGTGCGTTCTTGGAATTCCTGCGGAATCTGTTGAAGGACCGGGCTTATGTAGCACTGACATACATGACAGGCGTACTGCCCATAAAAAAATACAGCACCGGTTCTTCACTAAATATGTTTCGGGAATATACCATGCTCAAGGATCCGTTTTTTGAAGAATATTTTGGATTCACGGAAAGCGAGGTGGAAGCCCTCTGCGAAAAACAGACGGCATTGTCAATGGAGGAGATTCGTGACTGGTACAATGGCTATCAGACACGAATCGGGGAGCGGCTATATAATCCGAGGTCTGTGGTTTGTGCACTTGAGGATGCGGCATGTCAGAGCTACTGGACCAGAACCGGAAAAATGGATGAAGTGCTGTTTTTCCTGAAATATAATATCGGGGAAGTGCGGGATGATGTCGTGAAGATGGTAAATGACATGCCTGTCATAATTGATATTAATGAAGAACATGCTGCTGGACAAAAAAGTCCCCAAAACAGGGAGGAAATTTATTCTGCAATGATTATTTATGGTTTGTTGTCATATCATGATGGAATGATAACGATACCAAATAAAGAACTTATGCTGGAATTTCAGAAAGCACTAAAGGATGATGACTTTGGCTATGTGGCAGAGCTCGTCCGGAATTCCAACGAGGTTCTGAATGCTACCCTGGAAAAAAAGAGTGATATCGTGGCATCCTATTTACACAACATTCATAACAGTGAACTTCCAATCCTGAAATACAATGATGAAAACAGCTTATCCTGTGTGGTGACGCTTGCGTATCTTGCAGCGCGGGATAAATATAGAATGGAGCGGGAAGAAAAAAGCGGGAAAGGTTTTGCGGATTTTATCTTTCATCCAAAACAGAAGAATTTTCCGGGAATCATCCTTGAGTTAAAGGCGGATGATACGCCCGAAGCAGCAATTGACCAAATCAGGGGCAAGGAGTACTGCGAGAAGTTAAGGAAAGAGAAGGTAGAACATATCCTTGCGGTTGGACTCAGCTATGAAACGGCGAAGAAAGAACATCAGTGTGTGATAGAGGAACTGTAAAAAATTTCGGGGGAAAATCTTCCCCCTCGCCGTGCACATCATATTTTATGTGGTAACAACCTTACAGCGTTTTTTGTAGCAGGCAATACCATATTTATAGATAGTTTTCATGCCGTCATCTATCAGCAATTCTTCATAGTTTCTGTCATCAATCTGTTTCAGGGCTTCTCTGCAGGCGGCGTCAAACTGCGCATTTTCGGCGTATTTTAATTCAATAATAATACCGATGTCCTTATCCAGAATCTCTACGGCAATATCGCTGTATCCATCGCCCGCCTCGGCGTTTGACTGGACGCTCCAGTCATCCATGTTCCCAAAGAGTCCGAGCAGGATGCCATGGTAGAAGTTTTCCTTCATTTCCTTTCTGGTATGCGTGTCGCGGATGCTGATGGTCTTTTTCAGGTATGCGGTAAAGCCTTCCTCAATGGCAGTTACGTCGTTTTCCGCAAATGCGCGGCAGAAGGTCTCTAAATTTTTGCTGTCCTTTGCGGTTTCCGCTTTGAACCATTCCTGTACCTGTTCCACGAATATCGAGCGCACTTCCTCATTCGGTATGACAAGTTGTGTCATGTTTTCGTCTGTTTCGCTGCACTGTGTCAGGTAGCCGGTTGTGAAGAGAATGCTCCAAAGGTTGTCGATACTGGACTCTAAATCCCGGTAGGTTAGTTCCTGCCGTATCTTTTTTGTAATGCTTTCTCCGTCAATCAATTTTTCTATTTCATTTTTAGTAGCTGGTTTTGCCATGTTTACGAACTGTCGGACGACGTTGTTGCTGCTTGTGTTTATCCAGTAATTTTGAGGTTTTATGGACATATTCATTTTCAATGCATGGCAGTAGTTCACCACATCCCATGGACAGTATACATCAACAGAACCAAACTGATAGCCGTCATACCATTTTTTTATGGCGTCATATTTTTCCATGAAACCATAGTATTCAAGCATGGATGTGACTTCATCATCAGTAAAACCGAAATATTCATTGTATAGTACATCTTTTACCGTATAGACGTTAAAGTTATTGAACCCTGTAAAAATGCTTTCCTTTGATATCCGCAGACAGCCTGTAAGTACTGCGAACTGCAGGCTGTTGTTTGTTTTTAATGCCTGACCGAACAGAATCCTGATGAATTCCACCATGTCATCATAATATTTTGACTGGTAAGCCCTGTCAAGCGGGACATCGTATTCATCGATTAGGATAATGACGTTTCTGCCATAGTGTTTTTTCAGGAGTTGTGACAGAATAGACAGGCTACTTCTTAAAATGGCATCTGACATGGCAAATTCACCCTTGTCATTTAATTCAATAAGTTTTCTGTATTGTTGTTGCTCTGTATCCTGTAGGTTATTACTCTCCATTAAAAACTGGAACCGCAGCGCCTCCGTTCCTATGAGCATCCGCAGCATATCCTTTGCCTCGTCAAAGTTTCTGCCGCTTACCCCTTTTAAGCTGATAGAAATAACAGGGAATTTCCCCATGTACTCATCGCAAAGCGCTTTTTCTCTGGAAATCTCAAGCTCGTCAAAAAGCGTACTGTCACTTCCAATCTCAAAAAAGTACTGGAGCATACTCATGTTCAGTGTTTTCCCAAAACGTCTCGGGCGCGTAAACAGGTTTGCCTTTCCCGGATTGTTGAGCAAATCCCTGATAAATCCGGTTTTGTCCACGTAGTAAAATCCTGCCGTGCGGATTTCCTCGAAATTTTCAATTCCTGTCGGAAGCTTTAATTTCCTGTTCATACCATAGTCCTCCCCTGTGGTTGCGTGCATCACATTACACTGGTGGTCAGCCTTTTCGACCACAAGTATAACTATACTGTATCATTTTTACGTCATTTAGACAATATACAATTGTACAGGGAGGTTTAATCTGATATGGCGAACAAAGAGCGCCAGTGTGTGACTGGGGAGCTGTAAGAAAATTGTAAGTTTTTCGGGAGAAAAAGTTTATAAAAGCGACAGGAAATCGAAAAACATTGGGAAACCTGTTTTGATACAATGACGGTATCAGGACAGATTTATAGGTTCTAAGAACAGAGGAGTAAAAGATGGAAAATAAAAAGAATATTGTAATCCTGTTTGGCGGCGCGTCGTCGGAGTACGAGGTGTCCTTGCAGTCGGCGTATGCAGTAATTTGCAGTATGGACAGACAAAAATACAACCCGGTGACAGTCGGCATCACGCGGGAAGGAAAATGGTATTATTTTACAGGGGAAACAGACAGGATAAAAAATGACACATGGTGCAATGAGACGGACTGTGCGCCGGCAGTGCTTTCGCCGGACAGGACATATCATCACCTGATTGTAATTCGCGGATTATCTGTCTGTGAAACGATTCCTGTGGACGCTGTATTTCCGGTGCTGCATGGGCGAAACGGTGAGGATGGGACAGTTCAGGGCATTGCAGAGCTTGCGGGGATTCCGCTGGTTGGCTGCGGGACGCTTTCTTCCGCGCTGTGCATGGACAAGGACAGGGCGCACAGGCTTGCGGGGCTGTCAGGCGTGCGCGTGCCAAGGGCAATGGTACTGACGGACAACACTGCCATGAACAAGGCGTGTGCATTTGCCAGGACAATCGGTTTTCCGGTTTTTGTAAAGCCTGTAAAGGCGGGTTCCTCCTTTGGCGTGACAAAGGTTGTGGAAATGGAGCAGCTTGCGCCTGCCATCGCCCATGCATTTGATTATGACAACCGTGTCATTTTAGAGGAGGCAATTGACGGATTTGAGGTGGGCTGTGCAGTGTGTGGGCGCGGTCAGCTGATTGTCGGGGCGGTCGACGAGATTGCGCTTTATAAAACAAAAAACGGCAACGGATTTTTTGATTATACGGAAAAATATACGCTCAAGACGGCTGCAATTTATGTGCCGGCAAGGATTCCGGCAGAGAAGGCACAGGAGATTCAGGAGACGGCAAAGCGGATATACCGCGCGCTGGACTGTGACGGTTTTGCGCGGGTGGACATGTTCCTGACCCCGGAGGGAGAGGTTGTGTTCAACGAGGTCAACACGATACCGGGATTTACGGAGCACAGCCGTTATCCGGGCATGATGCGGGCAGCAGGCTATGGCTTTGCTGAATTGGTGGACAGGATTATCAGCCAGGCGCTTGAAGATGGTGGCAGATAAAGGAATCCGTCAGGAAGAGGGCAAAAATGAAGACAACGGACAAAAGTTACACAGGAATCGATTTTTTTCGGATGATTTCGGCACTGCTTATCATTGCGATTCACACGTCGCCGCTTGGCACATACAGCGAATGGGGGGATTTCATCCTGACACGCGTGATTGCCCGCATGGCAGTTCCGTTCTTTTTTATGACATCCGGTTTTTTTCTGATTTCCAGATACAGTTTCAAGGCGGACAGACTGTGTGCCTTTGTGAGAAAGACAGCCCAGATTTATGCTGTGGCAATCGTGCTCTACATACCAGTCAATTTATATAATGGCTATTTCAACATGGAAAATCTGCTGCCCAATATCATAAAGGACATTGTGTTTGACGGGACGCTGTATCACCTGTGGTATCTGCCAGCATCCATTACCGGCGGTGCGCTTGCATGGTATCTGGTGCGCAGGCTTGGCTTTCGCAGGGCGTTTGCGGTCGCGGCAGCACTCTATCTGACTGGTCTGTTTGGCGACAGCTATTATGGGCTGACAGAAAAAATACCTGTAATCAGCGAATTTTATACGCTTTGCTTCCAGGTGTCGGATTACACCAGAAACGGCATTTTCTTTGCGCCAGTCTTTTTCCTTTTGGGCGGGTGGATTGCGGAGGGCAGAACGCGTCTGCGGCAGGCGACGGCGTGGACGATGTTTTTATGCATGCTGCTGCTCATGCTTGCAGAAGGGCTGATTTTGCATTCTTTTCAATTACAGCGCCACGACAGCATGTATCTGTCTCTGGTGCCATGTATGTATTTTCTATTCCATGCCCTGCTGTATTTCAGGGGAAAACGCCATGTCTGGCTGCGCGATGTCTCGCTCCTTGTCTATATCATTCACCCGATGATGATTGTGGTCATACGGATGGCTGCAAAGGTGCTTCATTTGCAGGCGCTTCTTGTGGAGAACAGCGCAGTGCATTTCCTTGCCGTGGTTGTGACATCTGTGTCATTTAGTGTGGCGGCGGCATTCTGGCAGCGGTTCGGATGTAAAAAGAAAAGACCATGTAAATACGCAGACCGGGCTTACATCGAAATTAATCTGGACAACCTGACACACAATGTACAGGAATTGCGTGCGGTAATGCCGCCGGGATGCGAGCTGATGGCAGTCGTGAAGGCGGAGGCATATGGACATGGCATGTTTGAGATTGCGACGCACCTGGACAGAATCGGTGTCAGGGCGTTTGCGGCAGCGACAATCGACGAGGGGATTGCACTGCGCCGATTCGGCATTCGCGGCGAGATTCTGATACTGGGATACACAGCGCCTGAGCGGGTGCGGGCGCTTCACAAATATGACCTCTCACAGACACTGGTCAATTACGATTATGCGTGCAGGCTGAATGCACAGGGCGTTCGGGTCAGGGCACATATCAAATTGGACACAGGAATGCACCGACTGGGATTTGGGGTACCTGTGGATGGCAATGCCGGGAAAGAAATACAGAAGCTTTTGCGGGTATTTGCGATGAAAAATCTCGTCATCAATGGTATTTACACGCATCTGTGTGTGGCTGACAGCCTGGAGGAGAAAGATGTCCTGTTCACCCGGCAGCAGGTTGCAGGATTTTACAGGGTGTTAGAAAGGCTGGAAAAGCAGGGCATACAGATTCCGAAAACCCATATCCAGAGCAGCTATGGTCTGCTGAATTATCCGGAGCTTAAGTGCAGTTTTGTCAGGGCAGGCATTGCGCTGTATGGTGTGCTGAGCACGGCAGATGCACGGACAAAGCTGCATCCTGACCTGAGACCAGTCCTTGCACTGAAAGCGCAGATAGTCCTGATTCGGGACATAAAAGAGGGAGAAAGTGTCGGCTACGGCAGGGCTTTCGTGGCGGACAGGGACAGCCGCATTGCCATATTGTCCATCGGTTACGCAGACGGTTTTCCAAGAATCCTGTCAGGCAAGGGGCACTATGTGCTCATCAATGGGCAGCAGGCGCCGGTTGCCGGCAGAATCTGTATGGACCAGCTTGCGGTGGACATCACGGCGCTTTCTGACATCCGTGTCGGCATGACTGCCACACTGATTGGCAGGGACGGTGACGCAGAAATTACGGCTCCGGCGGTGGCAGAGCAGGCACAGAGCATCACAAACGAACTGCTGAGCCGCATGGGAACGAGGGTGGTAGTGAAAGGGAATATCTGACGGATTTATAAGGATTTTTTAAGCAGCAGATTACACGATTGCATTTTCTGTGGTATAGTATAATCATACTGGAAGGAGGCAGTGAATTACATGAAAACTGCATAAAAGCCAGCAGTTTGTGAGAAAATCGCGGCATGAAAGGAGGGGGCGGATGAAAACACATAAAATCGCCGTTCTGTCAGATACGCATGGACTGCTCCGCCCGAAAGTCAGTGCGATTGCACAATCCTGCGAGGTGATACTGCACGGAGGGGATTTTGACAACCGGAAGGTGCTGGACGAGCTAAAGGCAGTTGCTCCGGTTCATGCAGTGCGCGGAAACAATGACAGGGGCTGGGCAGCTCAGATAGCGGAAGAACTCGAACTTACGCTGTTTGGGCTGCACATTTACATGGTTCACAACATAAAACACAGAAAAAGGAACCTGGGCGGAATCGATTTGGTTATCTATGGTCATTCGCACAAATATGAGGAGACAACGGCTGACGGTGTGCGGTATCTGAATCCGGGAAGCTGCGGACCAAGGCGTTTCCGGCTGCCTGTGACAATGGCTGTCCTTGAGATTGAGGAGGAAACCGGCGCCTGGCAGGTCAGGCGGATTGATTTAGCCGACAACGCGAAAAACAGACCGGTTCGCGGCGTTGCAGAAGGCTGTCTCAAATCCACGGTGGAAATCATTATCCGCGAAATGCGTGCAGGGCACAAGGTGGATGCCATCGCGAAAAAGCTGGACGTCGAGCGTGCTTTTGTGGAACAGGTGTGCCGTATTTACGTGACGCACCCGGGGGTCAATGCGCAGGGAATTGTGGATAAGATGGAGGTTAGCGCCTTGTTTGAACGTTCCCAGGACACAATATAAGGCTTTACACTTTTTTTGGAATTGGATATAATATACTCACGACAGATGAAATCTGCCATGAGTATAGCATCAGCCACAGCCGCAAAGCGGTATATTTCCTATCTGAAAAATTATCATATCATATTTTTCAGACTGTGGCTTGTATGCATAACTTTATACTGAGCGGCAGTCTTTTTGACCGCCAGTATAAAAGGAGCTTTATATTGGAAAGAAGCCGCCAAAGGCGGCATGGAGATTGACATGAAAATCAAGGAAATAATGGAGACGCTTCAATTAAATAAATTATTGGATAAGGGCGACAGAAAGTATAACCAGCTGATGACGCCATGGGGAGAGCGGATTGCGCAGGAGCAGACAGAGGTTGTGCTGACAGAATACCCAAGGCCACAGATGGCGCGGAAGAACCATATCATCTTAAATGGTATCTGGAAATACGCATTCACGGGCGATGATGAACGGCCGGTGCTCTGGGATGGCGATATCCGCGTGCCATTTTCTCCGGAGACATACCTGTCAGGTGTGCAGCGGCAGCTCAAGCCGGATGAATACCTGTGGTATGAGCGAAAGCTTATGATTGAAAGGATTCCGACGGAGCGTAGGCTGCTGCTGAATTTCGGTGCCTGTGACGAACGGTGCCGCGTCTATGTCAATGATACACTGGCGGGAACGCATTCCGGCGGCTATCAGGCATTCACCATCGACATCACGGACTGCATACAGGTCGGAAGGAACACACTGCGGCTCTGCGTGCAGGACAAAAGTGACACCTCCTACCATGGGCGGGGAAAGCAGATGCTCAAAAACGGCGGAATGTTTTACACCGCGCAGAGCGGACTGTGGCAGACGGTGTGGTGCGAGTGGGTGCCCGAGACTTATATCCGGGCGTTGCGCATCACACCTGATTATGACAATGACAGCGTGTCTGTCGAGATAACATCCAATAAGTATACAGACAGCCAGACAGGGCAGCACCCAATTTCCTGCAAAATTCTGTTATTTGACCAGAACCGGGTCGCGGGGGAGCGGAGCGTTCGTGTCCTGCCGGAAGAAAGGACGGTCATTCGGATGGATGTTCCAGACAAGAAAAGCTGGACACCGGAGCATCCGTTTTTATATGATATCCGCATTATATATGGAGAGGATATGGTGGAGAGCTATTTTGGCATGCGCATTTTCACCGCGGAGCCGGACAGCAGCGGAATCCCAAGGCTTTGTCTCAACCACCATCCCTATTTCCAGAAAGGAATCCTTGACCAGGGCTACTATCCCGAAAGCCTTTTGACACCCGTGTGTGACGAGGCGATGATTTTCGACATCGAAACGGCAAAGGAAAAGGGCTTTAACATGATACGCAAGCACTGTAAGATAGAGCCGATGCGGTGGTATTATCACTGCGACAGACTGGGAATGCTGGTCTGGCAGGACATGATTAACGGCGGGACAACCTACAACCTGGTAAAGACCTGCTATATACCTACCGTGCTGTTTCCGCTCCGGCATAAACGGGACAACGACTACGGCTATACGTCAAGGGCAGACAAAAACGGCAGGGAGGAGTGGAAAAAGGAATGCATCGAGACGGTCAGACAGCTCTACAACTGTACTTCGATTTGCACATGGGTACTGTTCAACGAAGGATGGGGACAGTTTGACGCGAAGGAAAACACCGACATGGTGCGCACGGTTGACGACACGCGCATAATTGACGCGCACAGCGGCTGGTTTGACCAGGATGCAGGCGACTTAAAGAGCGAACACATCTATTTCTTCGAGCTCGTGG
Organism: Lachnospiraceae bacterium UBA7205; assembly: GCA_002490665.1. GTDB lineage: Bacteria > Bacillota > Clostridia > Lachnospirales > Lachnospiraceae > COE1. The sequence goes on from DKUL01000029.1 coordinate 14,257, forward strand.
CAAAAAGGGGCAAAAAGCCGTATGTCATATCAGAATTTGGCGGAATGTCCCTTGCAGTACCAAATCACACGTATTCCGACCGGTATTTCGGATATGGAAGCCATGGGGATATGGAAGCGCTGAAGTCCGCATATGAAGCGCTTGACAAGCGGGTACAGGAACTAAGAAAGGAAGGCTTGTGTGCATCTGTCTACACCCAGCTGACAGACATTGAGGAAGAAATTAACGGCATTATGACCTATGACCGGAAAGTGGTGAAGCTGTGAAGATGGGGAGATATTTATGCCGGATAAAAAGGCTGCCGTAAACTGGCAGCCTTTTTATCCGGGCACATGATATGATTATACCGTTTCCAGGTCAAATCCAAAGTAATTCACCGCATTATTGTAGGAAATTCCTTTGACAATCTCCTCGAGTGTTTCCATGTCAGCAGGGAACTCGCCGTCCTCGACCCAGTTTCCAACCAGGTTGCACAGGATTCTCCTGAAATACTCATGTCTTGTGTAGGAGAGGAAGCTCCTTGAGTCTGTCAGCATACCGACAAATCCTGAGAGGTTTCCGAGGTTGGCAAGGGAAATCATCTGATCCTGCATTCCTGTCTTGTGGTCGTTGAACCACCATGCGCTGCCCTGCTGGATTTTCGCACATGCCGTGGAGTCCTGGAAGCAGCCAAGGATTGTACCGATTGCCTGATTGTCGTTCGGGTTCAGGCTGTAGATGATTGTTTTTGGCAGCTCATCCGTTTTTATCAGTGCATTGAGGAAGTCAGCAAGCTCGGCGGACGGGGCATAGTTGTTGATGCAGTCGTAACCCGTGTCAGGACCTAACTGGTCATAGCGCAGGGTGTTGTTGTCCCGCTTGCATCCATAGTGGAGCTGCATCACCCAGTTCAGGCGGTGGTATTCCTTGCCGACATACAGCATGAACGCAGTCTTGTACTGCAGCTCCTCAAGCCTTGTAACCGCCGCGCCGCCCTTTCTCTTTGCAAAGATGGCCTCAATCTCCTCGTCGGATGCGGGCTGGTACATGACATACTCAAGCGCGTGGTCAGACACGCAGCAGCCCATGGAAGCAAAAAAGTCAAGCCGGTTGTGCAGTGCGGCCTTTAAATCCGCAAAGGAGTTGATGGGGTCGCCGCTCACTGCGGAAAGCTTGTCAAGATATTCAAAATAATCAGGTTTTTCAATATTCATCGCCTTGTCAGGTCTCCATGCTGGAAGCACTTTCACATCAAACGTGTCATCCGCCGCAATCTTCTGGTGGTATTCAAGGGAGTCTACAGGGTCATCGGTTGTGCAGATTAATGTGACATTGGAACGCTTAATCAGGCCACGCACACTCATGCTGTCCTCCTTAAGCTTTTCATTGCAGAGCGTCCACACTTCCTCGGCAGTCTTTTTGTTGAGGACGCCTGTGTAGCCAAAATAGCGCTGCAGCTCCAGATGTGTCCAGTGGTAGAGCGGGTTGCCGATTGCCTTTCCGACACACTCTGCCCACTTGAAGAATTTTTCCTTGTCTGACGCGTCGCCGGTGATGTACTTTTCGTCCACGCCGCAGGAGCGCATAAATCGCCATTTGTAGTGGTCGCCGCCAAGCCACACCTGCGTGATATTGTCAAATCTGCGGTCTTCTGCGATTTCGGCGGGATTGATGTGGCAGTGGTAGTCCAGTATTGGTGTCTTTTCCGCATACTTGTGAAAAAGGTCACTTGCTGTGCTGGTCTGGAGCAAAAAGTCCTGATCCATAAATGATTTCATGTTGATTCCTCCTATATTTTAAATGGTGTATTTATTAAAGAGTTGTCCCTCTTTTAATCAGTTCGCCGGAGAAGATGACCTTCTGGGGCATTTCCTTATTGTTTAGTATTCCGATGAGCGTCTTGACAATATGGTGGCACAATGTCTCGAGACGGTTGTCGACACTTGTGAGCTCGGGTTCGCAGCAGGTGCTCAGGATAGAATTGTTGTAGCCGATGATTGACAAATCCCCGGGCACAGTCAGGCCTTTTTTGTGCGCAAACTTGACGGCGCCGATGGCAAGGTTGTCGTCTGCCGCTACGACAGCCCTGTACTTGACAGTACTGTCAAGGTCGGTAAGAAAATCCGCGATTGCGGGAAGGTTGGCATGGCTTCCCGGAAAATACTGGATATATTCCATGCGCAGCGGAATGCCCTTTTGTGTCAGGGCGCTCTGGTAGCCGGACAATTTCCTGAGCGCGGAAAATGATTTTGAGTTGTACAGATAGAGGATATCCCGGATTCCGGTTTCTATCATGTACGTGGTCGCCTGCATTGTTGACTTGAAGTCGTCGCAGAGACTGCAATATACATTTTCGCAGTCAAAATCGGCATTCAATAAAAGGACTGGGACTTCCTTTGCTGCGTCACGGATGTAATCGTTTTCAGTGTCGTTATCCGAGATGAAGTTGGAGCCCACAAGAATCACGCTGTCAACCTTTTTGTTGACAAGGAGATTCAGGTATTTCTGTTTATCCTCAAGCTGATAGCCGGTACAGCACAGAATGCAGTTGTAGTTGTTTTCCCTTAATTCCTGCTCGATGTAGTATATGGCATTGGCAAGATACAGGTCAGAAGAATCAGCACAGAGAATGCCGATTGTATTCATTGAGTTTAAGCCAAGTCCCCTTGCAAAAGCGTTGGGCGTGTAGTCACACGCCTCTATGACAGCGAGAACCTTCTGGCGGGTCTGTGCGCTCACGTTGCTGGAACCGTTTAACACGCGCGATACTGTTGCGATGGATACACCGGCTTTCTCAGAAACATCATATATTGTCATGCGAGTGTCCTTTCTCGTCTGTTTTGACGCTGGATAAGGTAGTGCATTGGTACGTCTGCTGGATGTAACAAGGTGTGTAAGCACTATCAATTTTATATAAATTGTACTATGAATGCATATGAAAATCAAGTGATTTTGAATAAATTGTTTATAGGTAGTAACAGTTCAGCTCAGGACTTTGCACTTGCTGCAAAGTCCGTGAAACAGCGTAGTGGCTGAGGTGCATCAAGCCACCACGAAG
>DKUL01000007.1:0-16800 GCA_002490665.1 Lachnospiraceae bacterium UBA7205
GACAGAAGTACTAATGGAAATCCTTCTCTTCTGCTCTTCCTTGCCATAATCGCTGACTGTATTGCCGTCTTCCACTTTTCCCATACGCGAAGTGATTCCTGACAGATATGCCATTGACTCCACGAGACTTGTCTTTCCAGCCCCGCCATGACCTAACAATACTACATTTCGGATCTTATCAGTTGTGTAAATATTCATTGCAGCTACCTCCTATTTGTGAGAACACGCTCGAAATTTTCTGATCATGCTCTTAATTTGTGATGATCGTCCACCATGCCAGTTCAGGATTCGACATCTTCCCTACTCGACCCGCGCCCCATGCGCCGCTTCTACGGCATACTTCCATGCGTGTATTATACGCATTGTGCATGGGGCTGCGCATAAAAACAGCCTGCACAATCCGCTTTGCATGACTGAACTATTACAATTTTACTATATATTATCAGACAATTCAATCTTTTTTGTGCATTTTGTATATAGCATTTTGCATAAAATACTTTTCCAGTTTTCATGATAATTGTCTAATAAACGTTAAAATATTTAGCGTTGACTTTAATGCTTTAAAGTGTAATAATCGTATATGAATAAAATCTATGTTTTGAAAGGAACATGCGCACATGAGTATGAAAAATTTTGGTTTTTTAAGCCTGGGGTTGATTGGCGGTTCCATCGCGCTTGCAATCAGGCAGATTTGTCCCACTGCGCACATCACAGCCTACGCACGCAGGCAGTCCACACTGGACGAGGCTGCCGCAGCTGGCGCAATTGACACTGGAACGACTGAAATCAACGAACTTTTTTCTGACTGTGATATGATATTTTTATGCGGTCCTGTCGCCGTTAATAACAGTTTTTTGGAACAGCTTGCACCCATACTGGGTGATAAGACAATCATCACGGATGTTGGCAGTGTCAAGGGTACTATCCATGAGGCAGTCTCACGCCTGGGACTAGAAAGCCATTTTATCGGCGGTCATCCGATGGCAGGGAGCGAAAAGACAGGCTTTGCGAATGCCAATCCCATCCTTCTGGAGAATGCCTACTATATCCTCACGCCAACCGAAGCCGTCCCAAAAGAAGCTGTCGCCGAATACTTATCCCTTGTGAAAAAAATGGGTGCACTTCCGCTGATTTTGTCCTGCAGGGAGCATGACTATGTAACAGCGGCAATCAGCCATGTACCGCATCTTGTCGCCGCCACCCTCGCAAATCTGGTACACGACCATGATTCCCCAGAGGAAACCATGAAAATGATTGCCGCCGGGGGCTTCAAGGATATCACGCGCATCGCCTCCTCGTCCCCTGAAATGTGGGAATCCGTCTGTATGTCGAACACGGAAAATATCGCGGATTTGCTGGATGACTACATTGCCTCACTACAGACAGTCAGCAAGGCCGTCCGCTCCGGACAAAAAGGATTTACTTATGACTTATTTACCGCATCCAAAGAATACCGCGATTCTTTTGCCGACCTGCCAAAAGGACCGCTGAAAAAGGTATTTGCCTGCTACGTGGACATTCCCGACGAGGCTGGCTCCATCGCTGCACTCGCGACCCTGCTCGCCAAGGCAGACATTTCCATAAAAAATATTGGCATTGTACATAACCGGGATTTTGAGGAGGGCGTGCTGCGGATTGAGCTTTATGAACAGGATGCCCTGGACGAAGCCGTCACACTGCTCCAAAGCCTGCATTATTCCGTCCACCAGAGAAAGTAAATATTCTTCCCACATAAGAAAGTTCGCAATTGCATAAAATATGATAAAATCTTTTTCTGTTACGAGGTTTTTTATGTGGGATAAATTGAAACCCTATTTTATTTCTATCTTCATCGCCCTTGGCATCGGCAGTCTCTCTGCATTTCTCATCCGTGATAATGTCTATATCTATGACTTGCTGCGCAAACCACCCCTGGCGCCCCCCGCCATACTGTTTCCAATCGTATGGACTCCCCTCTACATACTGATGGGCATCAGCAGCGCGCGTGTCTGCCAGCAGAAAGCCGTATATCCTGATGACGTTTTTGACGCCATGCTCAGCTACATATTCCAGCTGATTTTTAACTTTCTTTGGCCTATAATCTTTTTCAACATGCATACCTTTTTGTTTGCCTTTATATGGATAGTCGTTCTGTGGACCGGCATCCTGAAAATGATATTTAAATTCAGCAGGATTGACACCACAGCTGCCTATCTGCAAATACCGTACCTGCTGTGGGTAACCTTTGCCGGTTATCTGAATTTTATGATTTACTTAATGAACTAAATTTATTGTATAAAAATACTCCTTGTCTGCCACGGCAACATCTTAAAATACCCCAAAAAAGCCAGTAAATCAATGATTCCGCAGCGAGGAAAGGCAATTTACTACACCATTTCCAAAAGAGCCTTGACGTGACAGGAAATTAAAACGTAATGACCCAAAACACGCAGAAAATTAAACGTAAAAAATACGATTGATTTTTTGCGTTTTTCTGTGTATAATGCATACAGTAAAATTGAAAAGGGGATCAGTGTATGCGTGAAACAAGAACAACAGAGTTCAAAGAAATAATAACAAATACATTTTTAAAAACAGTAAGTGCCTTTTCGAATTACGATGGTGGAGAAATTTTTTCGGCATTGATGGCAATGGTAATATCATAGGTCTGTCAGATGCAAAACAATGCTGAAATCAATTAGCGAAATTGCTCCTTACGCCTCGTTTGGTAACTCAAAGACAACACAATTACTGAAAGAAATGGGTAAAAAGGTGTTGTGAAAATTGAAGGCAGAGGAAGAGACACGAAGTATGTGATAATATAATTTTTTACCTGGCAAAACATACCAAAGCACAGCAAACTAACGCATTTTAGGAGGAATTTTTATTATGATAAAGATACTTTTCGTCTGCCACGGCAACATCTGCCGCAGCACAATGGCAGAAAGCGTCATGACGTACCTCGTAAAACAAAAGAAAATGGAGCAGTCCTTTTACATCAACTCTGCCGCCACCAGCCGGGAGGAAATCGGCAATCCTCCCCACCATGGAACCGTCGGCAAGCTGCGCGAAATGAAAATACCAGTAATTGCGCACCGCGCAGTGCAGATGACCATGCAGGATTACAATGCATATGACTATCTGATTGGCATGGACACTGCAAATATCAGAAATATGACACGTATCGCGGGTGGCGACAACAAGGGAAAAATTTATAAGCTCCTCTCCTTTTCCGGCTCCGGGCAGGACGTTGCCGACCCATGGTATACAGGGGATTTTGATGCCACTTACGCCGATGTCATTGAGGGCTGCAAGGGGCTTTTGGCATATATCCTCAAAAATGACAGGGACAAACTATAGCCATACAGTTATGTGCAGTGTAAGCCCTGGCGCCTACACTGCATAATGCAGGTTCTTTTCGCGGACTTTTTTCACTGCCAGATAATCCGGAATTAATTTCTTTATCCTGTCCACAAGCTTCTCATCATACTCTTCATCATATTTTACCTTCAATTTATCCGCACTGATTATGGCACAATTACTCTTTGCATCATACACGCTATCCTTTGCCCAGAACCCTATTGTCAAAATTTCATTATAGTCATCCTCGGCAAAACAGATGCTGATTTCCTCATCAACAAAGAAATCAACCTGTCTGTTTTTGACACACATCGGAGAACCATTCTTAAAATATATGGTAAAATCATAACATTCCTGTGCCAGGTTGATGATATTCAAATCCCCGACCGCACTTTGAAAGCTTTCCCCATTATTGATTTCAAACGCAATTGCCCTGAGACAGTCATAGTTCAAATCAACTTTTCTCGAAAAGGCAACAATCCGCTCAATTTCATTATAATGGGCTTCCTGAAGTTTATCATAAAGGTACGTCCTTATTTCTCCGGCAGATGGATATTCAAAACGAAAATGATAATGAAAACGCCCCGGACGATTCACAATGAAATCGCTGAGCTTTCTAATGTCATTGCAGGTAATGACAAACAATTTTCTTCCTTTTTTGATTCCGTCAAACAGTCCCAGAAGCGCCGCCTGTGCCTCGACTTCCCCATCCGAAACCCTGACATCACCAAAAGTCTTGTCAAACTCATCAAACAAAACCATCACGCTCTGGTCTATCGTCTCAATATAAGATGCTATCCCTGAAATGTATTTGTCCACAATTATGACAGGTATGTCACTTTTCAACGCTTCCACTGACAACAGTTTTGCAAACATTGATTTTCCAATTCCCTTGTTCCCGCTCAGGATAACACCGAGATTTCTGTCAAACTGTTCATATGACCGCAGCACCTTCTCTACCTTCTGCATATGTTCTCCATAGACCTTATCCTCCTTTACCTCAATGTCAGCATACTCGTCCAGATAAAACCCCAGCATCTTTTCAAACCTAATGATATAAGTCTTCGCCGGCAGTTTGTTATACGTTGTAACCGTATCATTGTAAATCTCAACCTTTGTACCTATTTTTATTGCCTTCATATGTTCCTCCTCCGTTCAAAATAAGTTTCCGCGCAAAATAATAAGGCATCCCCTATACTGACGCATTTTTTGTGTCAACTAGAGAATACCTTATTTGGCAAATTTTGTCATTGGATTCCTTGTCCAAATTGTAGTACAACCAGACAGTTATGGACTTACTATTTTTCCGGCAATTGCACAGGCTGCCGCTGACCTGGGCGAAGCAAGGTAAATATTTACCCTGGACGTTCCCATACGTCCGAGGAAGTTGCGGTTGTTTGTCGCAATCACGGTCTCGCCGTCTGTCAGGATACCACCGGTTCTGCCGCAGCACAGGCCACAGCTCGGGTGCGTGATGATAGCACCTGCCTCTGCAAGTACTGCCATCGTCCCATTTGCAGCCGCCTCCCTGTAAATCTTGCGGCTTGCCGGCGTGACAATCAATTTCACAAAAGGCGCTACATGCTTTCCTTTCAGTACCTCTGCCGCTGCCATCAAGTCCTCAAGTCTTCCGTTTGTACAGGATCCGATAAACACCTGGTCAATCTCCTTCCCTGTAAGCTCGGAAACAGGCTTTACATTGTCCACATTAGACGGACACGCCATCACCGGGACGAAATCCTCCGCCCTGTATTCCATTACGCGGCAGTACCGTGCATCTGCATCCCCGACAAGGTCTTTTTCCTTATCTGTAAGGGATATCCCACAATATGCGGCAGTTTTTTCATCCGGTGTGAAAAGCGCACATTTCGCGCCTGCCTCAATTGCCATGTTTGACATCGACATTCTTGACGCTACTGTCATATTTTCCACGGTATCCCCTGCAAACTCCAGTGCCTCATAAGTCGCACCATCCGCGCCCAGGTCACCTATCAGCTTCAATATGATATCCTTTGCCATGACATTTTCAGGAAGTTTCCCTGTGATGTTTACCCTGATTGTTTCCGGCACACGTATCCAGAGTGTTCCTGTTCCAAGAATGCTTGCCATTTCCGTATAGCCGATGCCTGAAGAAAATGCGCCGACACAGCCATATGTAGTCGTATGGCTGTCTGTGCCAAAGACGATATCTCCCGGCTTTACATAGCCTGCCTCCGTCATCAGCTGATGGCAGATACCGTCTGCGCGGTGGATATTTTTCATGCCATATTTCTCGACAAACGCATTTCCGATGCAAAAGTGCCTGGTATCGTCCACCTGGCTTGCAGGCACAAGGTGGTCATAGATTAAAACAGCCTTGTCTGCATCCCATATTCTGGTAAATCCCATTTCCTCAAACTTGGATGCCACGAATGGAATAAATATGTCATGTATCATCACACGATCCACATTTACCGTAACAATATCTCCGGAATGAACTTCTTTTCCGATGTTATTTCTTATAATTTTTTCTATAATTGTTGAACCCATTTTTACACCTGTGCCTTTCCTAATCCAACCCATTCAGTTTTCTCATTGCTTTTACAAGCCCCCCTGCATTGATGATATCAACCAGGTTCTGTGGCAATGATGTAATCGGGTACTGATTCCCATGATGCTCTATGGACTCATTGATGGTGACAGTTATCTCATCACCTTCATTTACGTTGTCGCGCAGCCTGTCATTTTCTATTAACAAAAGTCCGTTATTAATAGAATTTCTAAAGAAAATTCGCGCAAAGGATTTTGCAATTACACACTTGATGCCAAGCGCTTTAATTATTTCCGGCGCCTGTTCCCTTGATGAGCCGCAGCCAAAATTTTTGCCAGCCACTATCATGTCACCCTCCTTTATCTGCCCTGCAAGCTCAGGGCGCAGCGGTGAAAATGCGTATGGCGCCATATCCTGTACAGTCTTTAAGGCAAGGTACTCTGTCGGAATAATGATATCTGTGTCTATATCATCCCCCAGAACCCATATTTTTCCGGTAAACTTATCCATAATTGTACTCCAACTCCTTTACTATAAAATCAAACCATATCCGCCGTTGCAATCTCACCTTTAACTGCTGATGCCGTCACGGTTGCCGCGGAGGCAAGGTATACAAAGGAATCCTTGTGTCCTGCGCGTCCTTTGAAATTGCGGGTTCCCGTGCTGATTAACGTCTCACCCTCGCCGATGACGCCCTGGCAGCTTCCCCAGCATACGCTGCAATTCGGATTCATGACAATTGCGCCCGCTTCCATGAAAGTGTCGATAATGCCTTCTGCGAGCGCCTGCCTGTACACCTCCGCACTTGCCGGCACGACCAGAAAACGGACAAGGGGATGCACCTTTTTCCCCCTGATTATGGCTGCACCTACCCTTAAGTCCTCGATACGTCCGTTATTGCAGGAGCCAAGAAACGCCTCATCAATCTTTGTGCCCGCACATTCTTTTGCGTCTGCCACGCTGTCCACAAAATGCGGTTTTGCCACAATCGGCTTGATGGTTGACAGATCAATGTCATAAACCTTTGCAAAGACAGCATCTTCATCACTCTTGAAACTATGCTTAGGCTCCCTGCCATGCGCCTTCAGATAGTCGAGCGTAATCTCGTCCACCTCCATCAGCGCGGTCTTCGCACCTGCCTCCACACAGAGGTTGCAGATACAGATTCTGTCGCTCATGTTCAGCGTCTTCAATCCTTCCCCGCCAAACTCCATCGCCATGTAATTTGCGCCGTTTGCGCCAATCATTCCGATAATGGAAAGAATGAAATCCCTTGCATACACACCGTCATTTAACTTTCCTGTCAGGTTAAATTTCAGGGTTTCCGGCACCAGAAGCCATGATTTGCCTGTCACCATGGCATAGAGATAGTCCGTACACCCTACGCCGGTTCCAAACGCGCCGACTGCGCCGTATGCGCACGTATGGCTATCCGCGCCGAATATCAGCTCGCCACTGGTGACGTGCCTCTCCATCATCACCTGATGGCAGACACCCTCGCCCTCATAAAATTGAATGCCATGCTCCTTTGCAAAATCACGCATTTTCTTGTGCGAAGCCGCTGTTTTTACACTGTCACATGGTACATTGTGGTCTACAATCCAGACCAGTTTATTTACATCCGCGATACGCGGATTTTTCAGCTTGTTATACATGTCGATTGTGAGATGTGTCGTCCCATCGTTGCTCATCAGGCGGTCGAGCTCCACGGTATGTATGTCACCCGGCTTTACAGACGCCACGCCAGCCGCCGCCGCAATGATTTTTTCTGCCATTGTCATTCCCATATTCAAATCCTCCACTTATCTATACTTTTCTGCAGCCCATAAAAGTCATACCAGCGGTCGAAAAGACTGACCGCTCAGTATAATATTATTCGTTTAATGACGCAATCAGCCCGCCCTGGTCAAGGATTCCCTGCATGTATTCGGGCAGCTTCGTGCAGGCATATTCTTTTCCGTTTACACGTACTACGCCCTCCTGCATGGAAAGCTCCATCTCATCGCCCGCATTCACATTGTCGTGCAAATCCTTGCAGACAATCACCGGAAGCCCGATGTTGATTGCATTTCTATAAAAAATCCTTGCAAACGATTTTGCCACGACTGCCTGAACCCCAAGCGCCTTCAGCACGCTCGGCGCCTGCTCCCTCGAAGAACCGCATCCGAAGTTTTCCGATGCCACGACATAATCCCCCGGCTGTACCTGAGAGGCAAAATCCGGGTCAAGCGACTCAAATGCATGCCCTTTCATCTCGTCAATTGTCGGAAATATAATATACTGTGACGCTATAATCTGGTCTGTGTCAACGTCCTGCTGAAACTTAAATATCTTTCCCATTTTATTATCTTGTCCTTTCCTGATTACATATGTTTTGCACTTTTATAGTGTAACAAATATATTCACAAAAAACTAGGATAATTTTTATCATACCCTGCTGTTTTTTTGTTTTTAGTGTGGTATAGTTATAATATAATAAACGTTGTAGTCAATATTAGGGTTTGGAAGGGAGTTAAAAATGAAACGATTTTTAAAACGCTGCGCAGCACAGATTTTAGTAATTGTTTTCTATGCTACTGGCATGGCATACCGAACCGGGCATCACGAAATCAATATGGTAAAAAATTTAAAAAAATGGGCGGACAGCTAGGAGACAGGTAATATGAAAATAGAACATATAGCCCTATACGTAAACGACTTGGAAAATGCCAGAAATTTTTTCATAAAATATTTCGGCGCTGTTTCCAATGATGGGTATCACAATGAAAAAACTGATTTTCGTTCTTATTTCCTGTCTTTTGACGATGGTGCACGGTTGGAAATAATGAAAAAACCGCAAATGACCGACGGCACCAGGGAACTGGCACATACAGGTTACATCCACATGGCATTTTCTGTTGGAAGCAGGGAAAACGTCGATAAACTGACACAGCAGTTAAAAGCGGACGGCTACGAAGTGCTGAGCGGCCCGAGAACGACGGGCGATGGTTATTATGAGAGCTGCATCATCGGAATTGAAGGGAATCAAATAGAGATTTCTATTTAAAAATATAATAAAGGAGCTTACGACTATGGAAAAACAAATTTTCACAAATGATATCATCTTAAGCTGGCTTCAGTACTACTCGCAGAACACCCCGATTGATTTGGAGCATGTCAAAATCATTGACATCACCAAGAAAAACAAGAACGTCATCCCGACTGTCGAGGCGCACAAGACGACGCTCGTGTTTACAAACGCCGGAATCGAGGATATCTTTTACCGCCTGTGGAACGCGGGTCTCGGGGAATGTGAGGTATGGTACAATGAGGGTTCCGACCCGAGCGGGGAAATCCTGCACAATCAGGTAAAGGACATGATTAACCGTGGTATCAACGCCTCCGCCGGCATGCTTATCCTCAATCCCAATGCCAGAAATTCAACGCGCATCGGCCTGAGCAATGAAAAGCTGCAGCGCGGTTCGATTCAGTATGTCGGAAGTGAAATCCGTTCGATTATCCTGAGCAAAATGATGGTCGACCCACAGGATGATATCTGCGTCATCGGCGGGGAAAGCATCGCCATCGAAGCCGCCCTTATTGCCGCGGAAGGCTCCGTCATCGCGGTGGAATACAGCAGGGACGACCGCTCTACCCTGGAGGACAATGTGGCGCACTTTGACCTCCACAACATCAAGATTATAGACCATGTTGATGACAATACAATGGCGCAGTGTCCTGTCCCCTCCCTCGTATTCCTCGTTGCCTCGGCAAGCACGGAGCAGGAGCTTGAATGCCTGCTGAAATTAAACCCAAACATCAATGTGGTCATCTATACACTGGACTTTAAGGCTGCCGCCAGCCTGCCTGACACGCTTCACGACCTTGGCCTTGCTGACGTAGAGACCATACAGGTTTCCGTGACGAAGCTTCGCAGCAACAACACATTCAAGTCCGACCCGGCGCCATGGATTATCACTGCGCGCAGCAGAGAGGATTAAAAAAGGAGCAAAGCTCCTTTTTTAATCCCATGAATCAATATAAATTTTTGACCTTAAACTCGCGTTCTGTCTCACGCCTTGCATCCTTCTTCGCGATATCCTCACGCTTATCATACAGTTTTTTACCCCGTGCAAGACCAATTTCGACTTTTGCCCTGCCATTTGAAAAATAAACCTGCAAAGGCACAAGTGTATATCCCTTTTCCTTTATCTTTCCCAAAAGCTTTTGAATCTCATGCTTATGCAGTAACAGCTTTTTCACGCGCAGGGGATCCTTGTTAAAAATATTTCCCTTTTCATAGGGAGAAATGTGCATGCCATACACAAACACCTCGGCATCCTCAATCCGGATAAACGCCTCCTTGATACTGCACTTTCCCATACGCAGCGACTTCACTTCCGTACCGTGAAGCGCGATGCCGCACTCATATTTCTCCTCAATGAAGTAATCATGGTATGCCTTTTTATTGTTTGCCACCAGTTTCATTGCCTCACTTTTTGCCATTGTTCCAACCAGCCTTTCCTTACCCTTCCTCGTCCATTTCCCAGTCCTGGGGAATGACAAAGTCAATTGTCCTTAATATCTTATCTGTCGCGTTCACCCTGACCTTCAATGTCTGTCCGAGCTTATACCGGATATCCGTTGCCTGCCCCACCATTTCGTAGGTTTCTTCATCATAATAAAAATAATCTCCCGGAAGCATGGACACGTGAATCATCCCCTCAATTGTGTTGGGCAGCTCCACATACACACCCCATGCCGTGATGGATGAAATGACTCCTTCAAAAATCTCGCCAACATGGTTCTCCATAAACTCAACCTTCTTGAGCTTGTCTGTCTCACGCTCCGCCTCGTCCGCACGACGCTCCATCTCCGAGGAATGTTTTGCCACCTCCGGAAGGATTTCATTGTAATGGTCAATGCGCTTCTCATTCAGCCGTCCGCGAATCTGCTCCTTGATAATGCGGTGTATCTGTAAATCCGGGTAACGCCTGATTGGCGATGTAAAATGGCAGTAGTACTGGCAGGCAAGTCCGAAATGCCCCGTACAGTCTATGGTATATTTCGCCTGCTTCATGCTCCGCAGTGTCAGTCTGCTAATCAGCGCCTCCTCCGGCGTGTCTTCTATCTTCGCGAGCAGTTTCTGCAGCTCCTTGGGATGAATCTCCTCCTGCCTGCTCTTGATGGAATACCCGAAATTCCGGATAAATGTTCCCAGCTTGTCTATTTTTTCAGGATCCGGGTTATCATGTGTCCGGTAGACAAACGGCAACTCCATCCAGTGAAAATGTTCTGCAACGGTCTCGTTTGCAATCAGCATGAAATCTTCTATAATTTTCGTCGCGACGTTTCTCTCATATGGCTTTATCTCCACCGGATGCCCCTGTTTGTCGAGAATTATCTTGCTCTCTGGAAAATCAAAATCAATCGAGCCCCTTTTTTTGCGCTTATCCCGCAGAATTCCCGCAAGCTCTTTCATCAGCTCAAACATTGGCACAAGCTCTTCATATGTTTTTATTTCTGTCTCATCCCTGTCCTCAAGAATCTTTCTGACACTTGTATACGACATGCGCCTGTCAACCCGAATCACGGATTCCACAATCTCATGGCTCACGACCTCGCCCTTTTTGTCAATGGTCATCAGGCAGCTGAGTGCAAGCCGGTTCTCCCCCGCGTTCAGTGAACAGATGCCGTTGGAAAGCTTGTGCGGCAGCATCGGAATCACCCTGTCCACCAGATAGACGCTGGTTCCGCGCTCCCTTGCCTCCCAGTCAAGCGCCGAATTCTCCTGCACATAGTTCGTGACATCCGCAATATGCACGCCAAGCAGGTACTGTTCCCCCTCTTTTGCCAGGCTGACCGCATCATCCAGATCCTTCGCGTCCTCGCCGTCAATTGTCACCATCTGCACGTCGCGCAGATCACGCCGTCCTGCCATATCTGCCTCGGAGACCTCATTTGAGACATTTTCCACCTGACGCATAATCTTTTCCGAAAATTCAACCGGAAGCTCATACCCTTTTACAATGGACATGATATCCACGCCCGGGTCATTGACATGCCCCAGAATCTCTGTAATCTTTCCTTCCGGTTTCCGGTTGTTTTTGCCGTAATCCGTTATCTCACAGACAACCTTATGACCGGACACCGCTCCCTTTGAGCGTTCTGACGGCACAAAAACATCCTCGCTGATTTTCGTGTTATCTGGAATGACAAAGCCAAAATTCTTGTTGCTCTTGTCAAAGATGCCCACAATCTGCTTCATTCCCCTGGCAATGATTTCAACGACCTGTGCCTCCTGGCGTCTGCCGTTCTTTCCTGACAGCAGCGCCACCTTTACAGTGTCTTTATGAAATGCGCCATTTACATAATTCTCCGGAATATACAAATCCTCTTCCCTGCCGTCAACCTCGACAAACCCGAAGCCCTTCGGATGACTGATAAACGTCCCGATGAACTCCTTATCTGTATGCTTTGCCTTGACAAACTTCCCCTTCTTGGTCAGTGACAGCTTCCCCTCTGCCAGCAGTTCATTCAAAATGCGGTTCAGCTCACCCCTGTCCTCTTTGGACACCTGTAGCATAATCGCAAGTTCTTTCTCTTTCATTGGCACATAAAAATCAGCCGCCACCAAATCCATGATTACCTTTTTCCTCTTATCAGACATTCTGCTCCCTCCCTCTGTTTCCAAATTACGAAAAAACACTCTTATTACAAGAGTGTTCGTGGTTTTATCTTAAATATATAGCATTTTAAAAATTTATATTTAAAACAATAGCAAGCAACATAAATACAACGCCTAAAACTTTCGTAAACTTGACCAGCGCGCCTTCCATGGAGCGGCCTTTATTCTTGCCCCAATATGTCTCTGCTGCACCGCTGATAGCGCCAAGCCCGGCTGACTTACCTTCCTGCATTAAAACAATCACTGTAAAAGCAATCGAAACCAATATCAAAATAATAGTAAGAACGATTCTCAATGCTGCCATCTTCACACCTCCTTATCGACGACCTGCAGACTTCATGTCCCAAAGCCCACTGATAAAGAACAGTTTATCATAAACAGGAATACATTTCAACTGTTTTTCTCAAGTTATTTTCAAGCGCGTATCAAAATAATTTATTAATTAAACAGCCATAAAACATGTTTTGGCATATTAGGGTATTGTTTTCACATCTCTTACAGCTGTTTTAACTAATATTTTGCTGCGCATTATATATATCGGAAAATTTTTGTAATTTATTATATTATTTCAAAAATTTATGTTAATTTTTTATTTTAAACATGTCCATGCGTGAAAAGTCTGAAAATTATCTCAATTTTCTTTTCATTTCAAAAAAAGAGGCGTAAGCCGCCCCTTTTTCGAAACTATATTTTATTAAAGGGATTCAGGTACTTTGAGACAAGGTCAATCTCCTCCTCAATTCGAAGCAGCTGGTTATATTTCGCCACCCTGTCGCTCCTGCATGGCGCTCCTGTCTTTATCTGCCCGGCATTCATCGCCACTGCCAGATCCGCGATAAAGGAGTCCTCTGTCTCTCCGCTCCTATGGCTGATAACAGCCTTGTAGGCATTGTGCTGCGCCATTTCCACGGCCTCTATCGCCTCACTCACCGTACCAATCTGGTTTACCTTTACGAGAATGGCATTGGCAACCTTCTTCTTGATTCCGGCATCCAGACGCTTTGTATTTGTCACAAAGAGATCGTCCCCCACAAGCTGGACTTTGTCACCGATGCGTTTTGTAAGCTCCGCCCATCCGTCCCAGTCATCTTCTGCCAGACCGTCCTCAATGGATATAATGGGATACCGCTCTATCAGCTGTTCATAGTAGGCAATCATCTCCTCCGTGGAGCGTGTGATGACCGGTTCATTGTCTTTCACGTCAAACTCCTTGCCTGCCTCATAGCATGCACATGCCCCGTTTCCGTTTGCAGATGCCTGTCTGCGTTTCAGCTCTGTCTCCCCGCTGAAATGATACTTTCCGTCAGCCTCATCATACAGTTCGGAAGCCGCCACATCCAGCGCTATCTTGATATCGTGTCCCGGAACATATCCCGCAGCCTTGACTGCTTCCACAATCAGGTCAAGCACCGCAAACGCATCCGGCAAATCCGGCGCAAATCCACCCTCATCGCCCACGCCTGTCGACAGCCCTCTTTTCTGGCAGATTTTTTTGAGGTTATGGTAAATTTCGGCACAGATTCTCAAAGCCTCGCGGAAATTCGCCGCAGAGACAGGCATAATCATAAATTCCTGAAAATCCACAGTGTTTGTCGCATGCCTTCCGCCGTTTAAAATGTTCATCATGGGAACAGGAAGCCTGTCCGTCTTGACACCGCCCAGATATCTGTAAAGCGGCATTCCAAGCGCATTTGCCGCCGCACGTGCTGCTGCCATTGATACGCTCAGTGTGGCGTTCGCACCCAGATTTCCCTTATTGTCCGTTCCGTCCGTATCGACAAGAACATGGTCAATCATCTTCTGGTTGCACACATCCATCCCAATAAGCTTATCCTTTATCTTGGTGTTTACATTATTGACCGCCTTCTCTACGCCAAGTCCCATGTAGCGCATCTCGCCATCCCTAAGCTCCACTGCCTCAAACTTACCAGTACTTGCACCCGACGGTACGCTTGCCCTTCCTTCGCAGCAGTCATTGACTGTGACGACTGCCTCCACGGTCGGATTCCCCCGTGAATCCAGCACCTCCCGCGCATGCACATCCGTAATCTTTAAATGTATTGTTTTCATAGCCGACCTCCTGATTATTAAATGTATTCCATATCATAGACAGTATTTCCCAATTTGGCAGAAAAAATACAGGAAACCATCGTGCAGCGGTTTCCTGTATCATATATTTTTATATTGTCTACTCGTTATTCATGTTCCTGGTATATTCTATGAATTCATCTGCAGGAATCGGACGGGAATAAAAGTACCCCTGTATGTAGTCACATCCCAGCTCCCTGAGTGTGCTCATCTGCTCGCGGTTCTCCACACCCTCTGCGACAAGCTTCCTGCGCACGTCATGAAACATGGAAATCAAATTCTTGATGGTCACAAAGCTGTCACGGTCCGTAAATGCTGCCCACACAATGCTTTTGTCAAGCTTAATCACATCCACGGGGTATTCCAGCACGCGCACGAGATTGGAATATCCCGTCCCATAATCGTCCAGTGAAAAAGTAAATCCCAGCTTCTTGACATCCAGAAGCTGCTCTTTCAGGCGCTGTTCGTCAAAATTTGTCGCAGTCTCTGTGATTTCCAGGTTAATCTGCCGCGGGTCAATATCATATTTCTGTATGTAATACTGTAGCTTCTCCGTCAAGTTTTTATCCATGCACTGCATTGCAGAAAGATTCATCTCAATAAAATCCATCCCCATTTCCGCAATATTATTTTCCTTGACAAAGCGAAATACACTATCTATGACAAACTCGCTGATTTCCAGAATCTTGCCATTATTTTCTGAAATCGGAATAAAGTCTTCCGGCGAGACAAATCCCAATACACGGTCCTTTAGCCGGATCAGCGCCTCTGCGGAGACCACCCTTCCTGTCCGTGTGGAAATAATCGGCTGGTAGTACATCTCAAACTCATTCTCCACAAGCGCCCGCTCAATGGCATCCTCAATATTCCTGTACTTCTGTAGCTCGTCCAGTCCGAGATTGTCACTGCGGACAAACTCTATCAAGTCCGAACTCTTGTACTTTAAATCGTCGCATGCCGCAAAATACCGGTAAAAGTTATTTTTATTGATTTTTCCCTCGCTGACATCCATCATGGCAACAAACAGTGACAGATTAATTCTTGCGCCATTTAACTCAAATGGCACACAAAACCGTTCCTTTAGTTTTTCAAGGAATGCCGTCTCGTCAAACTTGTCCCTCTGCCGCACGACAATCCCATATTTGCCGTCATCAAAGTAATAGATGGATGACAGCATTGCGTATTCTTTCATGTATTCCGCAAGCTGTTTCACCAGTACCATGACAGAAGGTTCATGGCAGTTTTGGCGGAGATACTCATAATTCTTTAATTTTATCAGATAGACTACCCGCGTCCCCGGCTTGCCTATCTCCCTGTCTATAAACTGCCGAAACGCCCTTTTGTTGAGAAGCTCTGTCGCTCCGTCCTTATAAAACTCCACCATGGTAATCGTGAGCAGGAAAATAATGATGTTCACAATCAAGGTTGAGTAATACAGTGTCTCATCCTGATAAATCAGATATTCTATCACCTGGATTACGGTAAAGACTGCCAGCAGTATGATGCTCTGCCCGAAAATTTTTATCATAAGCTTCCGCTTCATCAGTGCGTACACAGTTGCCATAATTGCATATAGCCCTCTTGTAAACACGAGCAGAAAAAAGAGCTTTCCATGGTAAGACACACCGTCCTCGACATAAAATATCGCATGTGTCCACGGCGATGTCAGTATCAGTGCATTCATCACAAAATTTAACAGCCAGAATGTGATTTTACGCTTCCTTGGATAATAATGGAATTGTCCGACAAGGCAGAAGATAAAGTAAGCATATAGTGTATATATGGCAAGCGTAAGGAAATAGTGGATTGTCCGTTCCATCACAAGCAGCCATTCCACACAGGGCAGAAATCCCTCGTCATACGCGACGCCGACCAGTCTGTTGATATACATCACCACTGCCGCCCAGAGTATCCCCCTGAAAATTTTCCTGTAATATGCCTTACTGTCCACACTGACATACACAAACCATATACATACCAATAATATACTAAGAATCAGTAAATTGTATGCGATCCTCATATTTATCACCAGCCTCATCTCCCATGGCATTGTCATTTTTATAAGAATTCCATAATATTTTTAGGAATCTATCATAAATAGTATATCATTGTTGACTAATTTTTTCCAATATATTTTTATTCTTTGTGCATTTTTTGTAACAGTTCAGCCTTCGGC
>DKUL01000007.1:17077-83005 GCA_002490665.1 Lachnospiraceae bacterium UBA7205
TTCGTGGTGGCTTGATGCATCTCAGCCACTACGCTTTCTCACGGACTTTGCAGCACAGTGCAAAGTCCTGGGCTGAACTGTTAACACTTTTTCTTATGGTTGCACCTTAATGGAAAATCCCTCATAGATTCCGACAGGCACATCTTCTCCAAAGGAATACTGCTCCATCATTACTTTTCCCTCGAACTGATATGCCATAATCTGTTCCTTTGACGGGTCGACAATCCAATATTCCCGGACGCCCGCAGCCTGATACTTCATCAGTTTCGTAAAATAATCCATGGCTTTGTTGCCAGGAGACACAATCTCGATAATCCAGTCCGGCGCGCCATGGCATCCTTTTTCATCCAGCTTGGAGGTATCACAGATTACCGAAATGTCGGGTTCAAAATAAGTCGTGTCATTTTTCTCAAGAAAAACGGCAAATGGAGCCGGATATATTTCACATCCGCCATTATGGGAATCAATATAATTTCCTATTGTTTTACTAAAAAATTGCAGAAGTTTCTGATGCGTCCGTCCTGGTGACGCCATATAATAGATTTTTCCATCAACCAGCTCCGCACGCACCCCATCCGGTAATGCATAAATATCCTCAATTGTATAAAAATCTTCTTTTTTTAAAGCATCCATATGAAGACCCCTCCTTATCATCCAAGCCAGACAAGGTGTAATGCCTTAACAGTCCGCCAAGACCTTACACCTTGCTTTTCATCTGCAAATTATCTATTTTTGCAGCAATTATTGTATTATTTGCGCACCAGCAATGATTTTCCTGTCATCTCTGCCGGCTGCTGCATTCCCATCGTCTCAATGAGCGTCGGAACGATGTCCGCAAGGCATCCGCCTTCCCGCAGCGTATACGCCGGATCATAGTTTACAAGGATAAACGGAACCGGATTCGTGGTGTGTGCCGTAAACGGCGCGCCCGTCTCATAATCGACAAGCTGCTCTGCGTTGCCATGGTCTGCACAGATAAACATGGTACCGTTTACCTCAAGGATTGCATCCACTGCCTTGCCGACACACTCATCCACTGCCTCAACCGCCTTGATTGCCGCTTCCTCGACACCGGTATGTCCTACCATGTCCGGATTTGCAAAGTTAATGATAATTACATCATACTTGCCAGAGCGAATCGCCTCTGTCAGCTTGTCGCATACCGTATAGGCGCTCATCTCCGGTTTCAGGTCGTAAGTCGCCACTTCCTTCGGGGATGGAACAAGCACCCTGTCCTCATCCTTGTTCGGCTCCTCCACGCCGCCGTTGAAAAAGAACGTGACATGCGCATACTTCTCTGTCTCGGCAATCCTTGCCTGAGTCATATTGTTGGCGGCAAGCCACTCGCCAAAGGTATTTGTCACTGCAATCTTGTGGAATGCAACGGACTTATTCGGAATCGTCGGGTCATAGTCTGAGAAGCAGACATATTTCAGGTCGAGCCGCTTTCTGTCAAATCCCTTGAAATCATCATCGCAGAATGCCCTTGTAATCTCTCTTGCACGGTCAGGCCTGAAATTAAAGAAAATAACGGAATCACCGTCCTTGATTGTAGTGATTGCCTTTCCGTCCTCTGCCACAACGGTAGGAAGCACGAACTCGTCCGTCTTATCATTGTCATAGGATTTCTGGATTCCCTCCGGACCGGATGCAGCCTGCTCGCCCTTGCCCTCGGTCATTGCCTCATATGCTTTCTGAACACGGTCATAGTTATTGTCTCTGTCCATGGCATAATAGCGTCCCATGACAGAGGCAATCCTGCCGATGCCAATTTCCGCCATCTTTGCCTCAAGCTCCTCCGCAAACCCTTTTCCGGATGCCGGGGGCGTATCACGTCCGTCAAGGAAACAGTGCACGAATACCTCTGACAGCCCATTCCTTTTTGCCAGCTCCAGCAGTCCGTATAAATGTGTATTGTGACTGTGTACACCGCCGTCTGATAAAAGTCCGAACAGATGCAGCGCAGAGTTCTTTGCCTTACAGTTCTCAACTGCTTCCATCAGCGCCGGATTCTCAAAGAACGTGCCATCCTGAATCTCCTTGGTAATTCTTGTCAGCTCCTGATAGACAATCCTTCCGGCACCCATATTCAGATGCCCCACTTCGGAGTTGCCCATCTGTCCGTCAGGAAGCCCTACTGCCATCCCGCTTGCGTTTCCCTTTACAAA
This sequence comes from Lachnospiraceae bacterium UBA7205, assembly GCA_002490665.1. Lineage (GTDB taxonomy): Bacteria > Bacillota > Clostridia > Lachnospirales > Lachnospiraceae > COE1. The sequence goes on from DKUL01000007.1 coordinate 19,246, forward strand.
CGGATACTCCTTCATCAGCCTGTCCATAACGGGTGTCTTCCCAATTGCTACGGCATTGTGCTCTGTCTTTTCATTCAGTCCGTAGCCGTCGAGAATCATTAATACGGTTGTTTTCTTGCTCATCTTCATTCTCCTTTTTATATCATAATAAAATAGTATTTGAAATAACACATTTTGATACTCCGTATAAAGTATACACTTTTTTCCATACATGCGCAATCATTTCAAAAATAATATTTTAAGATTCGATAAAAATCAGTTGACATTCATTTCAAATGAGAGTATGTTTAATGAAGTAACCAATTATTTGTCATTTCAGAAAGGAGGTAGTACTATGTTAAATAAGTTAAACAATGCCGGCAACAATCACTCTATCATATTTTTCAATAGTAAAATTATCTCCGGGGTATTCCACATCTGATAAATCCGTATTGTCATTTGACCTCATGGTGATTTTACCATGGGGTTTTTTTATACCTTTTTATCAGTCAAGTACACTGGAGAAAACCGTAACAGTCCAGGCGTTGTCTCCCTGTTGCGGATAATCAGAGGGAGGAATCGAACTTTTATGAGAAAGAAACTATCAACCTATATCTGGGAATACAAGTGGCACTACCTCTTTGCCATTACATCACTGATTGTCAGTGTTTCCCTTGACATGCTGGCGCCAATGCTCACCATGCATATCATTGATGATGTCATACTGGGCGGCAATCTGGCGATACTGCCCTATCTGCTTGGCGGAATCCTCATTGTCGGTGTCGGGCGCTGCATATTCCAATACACGAAGGAATACACCTTTGACAAGGTGGGCTCCTCCATCGCGTCAGACATGCGCAAAAACCTGTTTGACCACATCCAGGGTCTGAGCAGCAGTTTTTTCGACAAGACAAATACCGGGGAGCTCATGGCACGTGTCAAGGACGATATTGACAGGGTGTGGGATACCTTGTCCTATGTCAGTATGTTAATTATTGAAGTCATCTTCCACACATGCATTGTTCTTTTCTGTATGTACCGGCTCCATGCACCGCTTGCCGTCATACCGACAATTGCCATGTTCATCTCCGCATTCATTGCCGTCAGCATGGAACACCATCTCGGCTCCATCTATGAAGACATCAGCGAGGAGAATGCGGCGCTCAATACCGTGGCGGAGGAAAATCTTGCCGGCGTGCGAACCGTAAAGGCATTTGCAAGGGAGAAGTTTGAGATTAACAAATTCCTCTCGCATAACCAGCGCTATTACGAGCTCAACATGAGACAGTCCAAAGTGTTTGTGCGCTACTATCCATATTTGCAGATTATCACAAAGCTTCTGCCCATGACCATACTCCTGCTTGGCGGACGCCTTGTCATCCAGGGCACGATTACGCTTGGCGTGCTCGGCGCGTTTCTTGAGTACTCCAACAATATCGTGTGGCCCATGGAAATGCTCGGGTGGCTGTCAAACGGCTTTTCTGCCGGCATCGCCTCCAACAAGAAGCTTGTCAAAATTTATGCGCAGAAGCCTGCCATTACCGAAGCGGAACATCCTGCCATACTGGATAAGGTACAGGGTAAGATTGAATTCTCACATGTCTCCTTCCACAAAGAAGACATGCACGAAATCCTGCATGACATCACTTTTGAGGCAGATGCAGGCTCCACTATCGGCATCATGGGTGCCACGGGCGCGGGCAAGACATCGGTAATACAGTTATTGCAGCGGCTCTATGACGCCACTGACGGATGTATCCGCCTTGACGGCGTGGACATCAGGGAGCTTTCATTAAAGCAGCTGCGGAGCAGCATTTCCATTGTGATGCAGGATGTATTCTTATTCTCAGACACCATCAATGAAAATGTGAAGTTAGGAAAAAGGGATTATATTAATGAGGCAATCGTGAGAAAGGCTTCCAGGGATGCACAGGCAAGCAGCTTTATCGAAAAGATGCCGGATGAGTATGAGACCGTTATCGGCGAGCGCGGCGTCGGGCTTTCCGGCGGCCAGAAACAGCGCATCAGCATCGCAAGGGCGCTTGCAAAGCATACGCCCATACTGATTATGGATGACTCGACATCCGCACTTGACATGGAAACGGAGCATGAGATACAAAAAACCCTGAATGCGCTGCCTGATACCACCAAGCTGATTATTGCCCACCGCATCAGCGCCGTGCGCCACGCAGATGAAATTATTGTCCTGGAAAACGGTTCCATCGCGGAGCGTGGCACGCATGACACGCTGCTTGCCAAAAAGGGGCTCTACTATACCACTTATGTATCGCAGTACGGTGAACCGTCTGACATCAGCATCACCACTGCGTCCGAGGAAGGAGGCGCATACCATGGCAATTAATTCCTATAAAGAAGACGAAAACCTAAAGGAAGTCGGCAAGCTCAAAACACTGGGAAGACTGTTTTCCTATCTGCTTGCACACAAGGTTTCCATATTTGTTGTCCTGTTAATCATGGCATACTGTGTATGTGTGAGTCTCATAAACCCACTCATCATTGAATCTGCCATTGACAACCATATTTCAACTGGCGACTACAACGGCCTGTACCGCCTTGCTGCCATCGCGCTTGTGTTAAATGCGATTCTGATTATTCTGGTCAAGGCACGCATGTACATTATGGCAAAGGTTTGCAACAAGGTACTTGTCACAATCCGGCAGCAGCTCTACACACATATACAGACGCTGGATTTCAAGTTTTTTGACAGCAGGCCGACAGGAAAAATTCTTGCCCGCATTATCGGAGACATCAATTCCTTGAAGGATGTACTCTCCAACAGTGTCACGACACTGATACCGGACTTTATCACAATCTGCGCGGTCGTCGGCATTATGTTTTTCAAGAATGCAAAGCTTGCCGCGGCGGCACTGGTAAGCATTCCCCTTATGATGGTCGGCGTATGGTTCATCCAGGTGCGTTCGCATAAGCGCTGGCAGATATTCCGCAAGAAATCCTCCAACCTCAATGCATTTGTGCATGAGGATTTGTCAGGCATACGGATTATCCAGAGTTTTACGGCGGAGGCGGAAACAAAAGAGACGTTCCGTTCCCTTGTCGATGAGCACCAGCACTCCTTCATGGATGCCGTGCGGTACGCAGATGCTTTTGGTTCTGTCGTGGATTTCTGCTGGGGGCTTGGCAATGTATCATTGTGGTTTACAGGCATCATGGTACTCGGTGTCAATAACGTATCCGTGGGTACCCTTGTTGCATTTGGCACCTATATTTCTATGTTCTGGCAGCCAATCATGAACCTGAGCAACTTTTATAACCAGCTGATTACAAACATTTCCGGCGCAGAGCGAATCTTTGAGATTCTCGACACCGGCGCGGAAATCGTGGATGCCGACGGCGTGACACAGATGCCGGAAATTATCGGTGCAGTAGACTTTGAACATGTCGGGTTCTCCTATGACGAAAACACAAACGTTCTCAATGATGTGAGCTTCCACATCAAGCCAGGTGAGACAATTGCCCTCGTGGGACCGACTGGCGCCGGAAAAACAACCATTGTCAACCTCATCAGCCGTTTTTATGATATCCAGAAAGGGATTATCCGGATTGATGGGCATGATATCAAGGGTGTCAGCATTGAAAGTCTCCGGCAGCAGATGGGCATTATGACGCAGGACAATTTCCTATTTACAGGCACTATCCGCGAAAATATCGCCTATGGAAAGCTCGATGCCACGGACGAGGAAATCATCGCGGCTGCCAAGGCAGTCCATGCACATGATTTTATCGCAAAGCTTCCTGACGGCTACAACACGAAACTCGAGGAACGCGGCGGCGGTCTGTCCGTCGGACAGAAACAGCTACTTGCCTTTGCACGGACAATGGTCAGTATGCCCAAAATACTGATTCTGGATGAGGCAACCTCAAGCATTGACACCAAGACGGAGCTGCTGGTCCAGGACGGCATTGAAGCCCTTCTGAAAGGACGTACCTCATTTGTCATTGCACACCGACTGTCCACCATACAGAAAGCAGACCGCATCTTTGTCATTGACAACGGCGGCATCGTGGAGGAAGGAAATGCCCGGGAGCTTATGGCAAAAAGAGGCGCCTACTACAGACTCTACACCGCGCAGCTCCAGGATGTTGTGTAATAAATATATATGTTTATGGAAAAAGCAGGCTTTATTATTTGCCTGCTTTTTCTTAAATGTATTCCCTTCCGATTGCTGCTGCCAGCACATTTCTCAGTTTTCTCGTCAGTGTAAACGTTCCTGAATCCCTTAACTGCAGCATCATCAGGAATGTGACATCATCCTCCGGCATATTGGCAAAATATGGTCCCAGCCAGCCATCCCAGCCATACTCTCCCTTAGAACCATTTATCACGGCAAGCGACGGCTCTGCCAGAACGCGCATCAAATTACTATAGCTGTAGCCCGCAAGATTGTCCCAGCCAAGCATCATCTCCTGCTGGTGCGGATACAGACGGCATCCTGTCATGTACGCAACGGTTGCCGGGGACAGATACTTCCTTCCCTGGTACGTTCCCTTATTCATAAGCATCTGTGCAAAATGCTTGTAATCCTCTATCGTGGAGACAAGACCCGCACCGCCTGATTCAAATCTGACATCAGCATCCATATGATTGCAGATTCCTAGATGGTTTCCATGATACTCGGCAAGCCCATCCGCCGATGTCTCGTACACTTTCGTCAGGCGCTCCCTTTTTTCCGCATCCAGTCCAAAGCCTGTATCTGCCATGTTTAACGGCTCAAAAAACTCCTTTTTCAGGAACTCCCCAAAACGGACGCCGGATGCCGCCTCCACGACGGCGCCAAGAATGTCAGCGCTTGTCCCATAGCGCCATCCCTCACCCGGCTGGAACGCAAGCCTCCCCTGCCCCAGCCTTGACGCCGCCTCCATCGTTGTCATCGGATTGTCCGTGTAAAGCCTTTTGTCCAGCTCCTCATAGACAGCGGCACAGTCACGGCTTGCAGGATCCGGGTCGCAATTGTATGTAAGCCCGGATGTCATGGACAGGCAGTCCTTTACTGTCATCTGCCGCTTTACAGGCACATCGCCCTCTGGTGTTGCCACCTTCATGCCGGCAAAGGTCGGTATATATTTTGATACCGGATCCAGCAAGTCAACAACGCCCCGTTCCATCAGAAGCATCACCGCCGCCGACGTCACCGGCTTTGTCATGGAATACAGACGAAAGATACTGTCCCTTGCAATCTTTTTCCGGCCTGCAATGTCAGCATAGCCCGACTCCGCATAATATACCTCCTCTCCTTTGTACATTACACACAGATTCCCTCCGGCAATCTGACCTTCCGCCACACTTTCCTCAAGCAGCTCTCCTAATCGGGAAAGCCTGTTTCTATCAATTGTCTGCATAGTTTTTCCCTTTCCGTGAAATTATTATGTATAGAAAAAATGATACATCTTCTGGAACAGCTCATCCACATCAATCGGCTTTGCAAGATGTGCGTTCATTCCGGCATCAAAAGCCTTCTCCACATCCTGTGCAAACGCATTTGCCGTCATTGCCATGATGGGAATCGACATGGAATCCTTTCTGTCCATACTGCGTATCGCCCTCGCCGCACCATATCCGTCCATCCCTGGCATCTGGATATCCATCAGTATCAGGTCGAAATGCCCCTCCTTTGATTTACCAAAGATATCAATTGCCTCCTCAGCATCCCACGCGCAAATCACATGTGCATGGGTACGCTCAAGAATCGCCTTTATGATTTCCATATTCATGTCATTGTCTTCCACGACCAGTATATTTTTCCCTGAGGCATCAAGTATTGCTATGCCATCCTCCACCTTGAAATTTTTCTGTACATTCTTATCTTTTTTTAGCCGCACATGGATGGAAAACCTTGAGCCGACACCGACCGTACTTTCAATCGCAAGCGTTGCCCCCATGGCGTCTATGATACTTTTTGAAATGCTCATGCCAATACCGCTGCCCTCGACCTTCTGCACCCGCCTGTCCTCGGAACGCTCAAATGGTTTAAAGATATGGTTCTCGATAAACTCCTGCGTCATTCCGACGCCAGTGTCTGTCACAATAATATCAAATTCTGCATAGTCACTGTCATTCATTGCAGCCTCTGTAATAGAAACACTCACTTTTCCAAATGCATCCGTGTACTTAATGCCATTGCTGATGATATTCATCATAACCTGCCGCAGCCGGACGGAATCCCCCAGCAGGTTTTCATGCTCCACATCACACGTCATTTCAAACTCGACTTTCCGCCCCCTTGCCATCTGCGCCAGCACAACCTGAATGTTTTCCGCCAATTCTGTCATACTGAACTGCCCCTCTTTCAGCTTTAACGTTTCCATCTCAATCTCGGACATATCCAGTATATTGTTTAACAGGTTCAGCAGCTGCGTAGAAGATGCGGTAATCTTATTCAGGCACTCCTGTACTTTTTCCTTGTCATCAATATTATACTTCGCGATATCCGTCATGCCGACAATCGCATTCATCGGTGTTCTGATATCATGTGACATGTTTGCCAGAAAGTTTGTCTTTGCAACATTTGCCTTCTGTGCATTCAGCTTCTCCTGTTCCGCTTCCATGACAGCATCTTCGATTCTTTTTGTCTGCCTGGTCTGTACATACCGCTGGTATTTTAAAATCAGCCCAATCGTACCTGCCACTACCAGGACTGCAATCAGGTTATCCTGATAGTAATAAAAATCATTGTCAATATACTTAAAGGTCTCCTGGTGGAAATAACCGTATAGGATAATCATCACGTCCGTCACCACCGTGAGCACCAGCAGTATTTTAAAATATATCCCGCTGGTCATAATACATACAAGCAGAATCCCAAATGTCAGCCAGACCGGCATTCCCGACTCGATGCCGCCGCCCTCAGCCCACAGGAACATAAAAGGAAAAACCACAAGGTTTACAGGAGCCACAACCAGCGCATAAAAAAGCTGAACTTTTTTTGGATAACAATTTGCCAGCAGTGCCATGGCTACCAGATAAATCCACAGGGCAACCATCACCAGAAGCCCGTCCTGCTCGTATCCCATAAAAAACTCTATTGCCACAAGAATGGTGAGCGCTAAAATTTCTATTAAGATAATTGTGTTGTAAATCCACAGCTGCGAATCTGTCCTTGCAATATATTTTCCAAACCTGTCTTTTATTTTCTGTACCATTTTTATCCCCACTCTTCATATACTTGTTTACGCTTTCCTGTTGCCTAATCGTCCGTATTTTCTCCTGTAAACTCAACAAACCTGGAAAATGCCTCCTCATGCATTCTTGATGTTGCCTGTGGATTTCGCTTCAAAAGCGAACTCATACGTCCATACTCCCTTTTTGTTCTTGCACTGTTTACCCTTTCCATAATTGCCGTTTTTGAATTTCTGCTGCTCTCACCCAGCCTGTCATACATTTCCTTTCCTGATTCCAGTGCCGAATTAATCCTGCGAAGCCCTGCTTCCGATTTCTCCTTTATCTCGCCGCCATAAAATGCCGAAACAACCTCAATGTGCTTCTGGAGCCTGCGGAAATCTTCGTTGTTCTCCTCAAGCCCAAGAAGAACCTCTTTGAGGTTAATCGCCTCGCGGATGCTTTCTGCCATGTCAATGGAAATATAGACCGTGAGCACAAACACCAACACCTCCAAAACATTTGTATTCATATTCAGCACAAAGCGTTCCACCGGCGTATGTCCGTATAATGTAAGGATGACTGAAAAACACCCCCAGGCAAGCGACGACGTGACACAGATATGACCATTCAGGTTCAGGCGCTGCCTGCTGTAATCCCAGTACCTGACATGGAACATCTTTTCCATTGCCGCCCCGGTAAAATATTCCAATAATGTAGCGCTTGTCATTCCCACGACAAACACAAGCCCTGCATTCGTCCGAAAGGGCAGCGTAAAAATTAAAACGACGATTGCCCCGGAGCCATATATCGGAAGAAACGGTCCCCGCATAAACCCCCTGTTTACCCATTTTGCCTTTAATACAGACACATAGCATGTCTCCCACAGCCAGCCCAGAAAACAGTAAAAGTAAAAAAACAGAAGCCATGTTGAAAATGTGTATATCATTGATACTCCTCCTGATTGTAAATCCTACATAACTATATTGTATCTTTTCTTTCCATGATTTCCAACCATTATTTCATAAAAATATTATTTTATTTCCATGCATATCAGCAGTATGCCATTCTGCACTTCTATCATGGCATGTCCGCCCGTAAACTCATTGCTCACCCCAACCGGAAACTCCTGCTTTAGCAGGACATGGTCCAGCGTATATTTCAGCCCCACCTCGGAAACGCCGTCTGCATCTCCGCCAAAAGCAAACACAGAAATCCTTCTCCCGCATTTCGCTTCATCTGCCACAAACGAAATGCTCTCATTCCGAATCAGGAAAACCGACAGCCCGTCGCCATAAAGCGTACCGCGCGCGCCGCGGTTTAACAGGTATAAAAGACTCTGGACATTTGCAAGTGTATGGTCCAGCCGCCCGCCAAGTGCACCATAAAGCTCAAATTTCCGAAATCCTGCGGACAGTCCCTCCTTGATTGCCGCAAGCATGTCAGTATCGTCCTTCTCCTCCGGGAGCCTTTTCACAGATAAGGCAGCGAGTGCCTCCTGCGTCCTCAGGGAATCCATGTCCCCTAATACAATATCAGGTGTTATTCCGGCTTCCAGCAGATAATCCAGTCCCCCGTCCGCCGCAATACACAGGTCTCCTTCCTTGATTACCGCCCGCTTCCTTAACTGCCCGGAATCACACACGCCTGCACCTACAATCACACACTTTTTCATTATTCTCTGTCCTTTCATGTCTTTGAAACCGAGTAGGGGAGTGCTTCTCTCCACTACTCGCCGGACGTCCGTCAGCTTGCCGACATATTTTGTTCGGACGCCCATGTGCAGAATAAAAGTCCGCCAAAGCCAAAGCCTGGCGAACTTTTTGTTCTACATTATTATAATCAGAATCAGAAGTTCTTAAACACATCCGTTTCTTTCTGCAAGGCTGCCGCAATCTGCTGGTTTTCATCCATCCTGTTGCTGATATTTTCCATATCCTCAACAAGCACCTGCGTGCTTTCCGCAGCGCCAGTGACTCCCCTTGCACCTTCCTCAATTGCATCCGTGATGGTCTCAATCGATTTCGCAATCTCATCAACCGCCCGCTTGAGGTCGTCTGTCTTTGCGGTAAACTCATTCATGACACCCTCTATGTATGTGGCATTATCCCGGTACTGCTCTCCGCTGCTGACAAAATTCTCAAACTCCGGCAGAATCGCGTCCGTCATGTACTCTACCAGATTATTGGAGTGCCCTGCAAGGTTGTGAACCGCGTTGATAACCACACCGTTAATCTCCTGGATGCGGTTCGCCGTCTCACGGCTTGAAGCGGCAAGCTGCCTGATTTCATCCGCAACAACTGCAAATCCCTTTCCAGCCTCCCCTGCACGCGCCGCCTCTATGGAAGCATTCAGCGCAAGAAGATTTGTCTGGCTGGAGATATTGAGGATATCATTTGTCAGCCCATTGACCTGCTCAACGCTCTTGCTGTCCTCAATCGCCTGATTCAGCACCTCAAGAATCTCCTGAACTTTCGTGCTTGTCTCCTGCATGTTTGTCTTCGCATCCGACTCCATCTTATCGGCATTTTCTTTCATTTTCTTAGAGTAGTCGTTGATGCTGCTTGACTTATCGGCAATCATCTCAACCTCGCTGCGCACGGAGTCCGCATTCTGGTTGATAATCGTCGCAGAATGCCCGACCTCCTGCATCGTGGCAGACAGCTCCTCCGTGACTGCTGACAAATCCGAAGCACTGTCATTGGAAGTCCGCACGCTCTCCTGCACTTCGCTGACAACCTCCTCGAGTTTTCTGGAGTTCTCGATAATCATTTTCATGATGCTCTGCAGTTTGCCCATAAATGTATTGATACCATTTCCCAGATCGGCAATCTCGTCGTTGGACAAGATGCTGATTCGCTTTGTCAAATCGCCCTGGCTCTGGTCAATGCCATTGATAATATCATTAATCTCATGATTTGCAACAATCAGCTTTCTGATAATCAGTATAAATACACTGTAGAGTGTGATAAACAATGCAACAACACTCAGGACAACAATGACCGTATTTTTAAATACTGCCTTGCTGTATTCCGCCGTCAGAGCATCGCTTGCCTGCGTCGCACTCTCCTGTGCATATTCCATCATAATCTCAACCTGACGCTGCATCTCGTCACTGCACTGCTTAATCGTTCCGTTTGCAAGGGCAAATGCTGTCTCTTTCTCCGCATTTCCACTAAATGCCATCAGGTTCGCTATCTCGTATTTCATGGTCTCGTAATTTTTTACCAGGCTATCATACGCAGCAGCATCCGCCTCCAGCAGGCTGTTCTTGTATTCTATCAGGTATCCGTCCAGTATCTCCTCTTCCGCACGAACCTCAGCCACTGTCGCAATCAGGGTATCCAAATCAGTTGCTATGATATGGGAGAGTGCCTTCTTATGGATTTCCTGAAGTTCCTTCTCAATATTGCTGAGCTGGGAAATATTTACCATATGCTCGTCAGAAATTGTCACGGCAGTCGAATTCACCCGTTTGAGGTTATTGATTGCCGCTATATTTGAATAAATCGCCAATGCTCCGAGAATAAAAACCGGAACCAAAATGATTATTGTAATACTTAATCGTTTCTTTCCATTCATTTTATTCCCCTCCTTACTGTACCACCGAAGCTGCTATGCCCTTTACCAGTCTGTCCATCAGATCCTGCAAAGGCATGTTGTCCGGATTTCCTGCTGCCAATGTGTCGGCAAAGCTTGTACACGCATCCCAGTAGCTGTTTCCCACTCTCTGAAGGACACCGTACTGTGACTGGTCAATTACGGCAGCTATTGCCGGAACTTTTCCAACCGCGTCGGAGGAAGCCGCAACGATATTGGACGGTCCCTGGCTCCTCTCCTCAAACCGCAGAATCTGGTTTTCCTCGTTAGTAATCCAGTCTGCAAGTTTATGCGCCCATGCCAGATGTTCGGAATATGCATTTACCCCAAACATTTTATATCCTTTAAAAGAAGACATCTGTATCTGCTGTCCGTTACAGGTATATGTAGGAAGTTTGCAGGCGCTGTAATCATTCCCCCACGCTTCCTGTATGGCAACTGCATTCCATACGCCGCTTACGCCTGCAATGCATTCGCCTGACTGTGCCATCTCCACAAAGCTGGCATCCGGCTGTGCCACAAACCCAGGGTGTGTCGCAATACTGAGCAGCGCCTGCGCCACATCAACACCCTTAATGCTTCCTTCTGTAGAGTTCCAGTTGCAGTGATTTGTCACACCGTCTTCATTGATGCCAAACTCCAGACCTGTATTGCCAAAGAAAGAATACAGGTACCACCCTGAGTTAAACTCCATGGATACCTTCTTTTCGTTTTCTGCCGCAACCTCAAGAATCCTGTCAAACGTCTGGACATCTTCTGCTGTCAGATATGCACTATTATAATACAGAAAATATCCGTTGTCCGCAGTGTACGGATATGCATATAAATCCCCGCGATAGGAAGCTGCATCGACTGCATCCGGCAAATTAGCGTTTTTCACCTCATCCTGATTAACCACCGGCGAGAGCGCCCCGCCTGCTATCAGACTGTACAGCTGGTCATCCGGCATTGAAAAGATATCTGCCGCATTGTGAATATCACCCAGAACATTTTTTCTTGTATCCGCGTCACCAGATACCTCAATTGTAATATCAAAATCAGCCTGTCCGGCATACTTCTGTTTAAAGCTGTCAATCATTTTCTGCAGATTTGCAATGTTTGACTCCTCGACCCAGACCCTCAATGCCACCTTGCCTGATTCCAGTTGTCCGTCCGCATCGCCCTGATCTGCACCATCATCTACAGGCTCTGTCTCTGCCTGATTGCCGCCATCTGTATTGTTATTTCCGCAGCCCGCAAGTGAAGCCGCCAGCAGTGAAGCAGTCAGTACTGTCATTAAAATTTTCTTTTTCACGGTAAATCTCCTTTCGCAATTTATTTTCCGACAATTACCTACTTAATAGTTTATACTATCTGTCATTTTTTTTCAATGTATTTTTTTAATCTCATTTAAGTACATAAAGCGACTATTTTGTCGACGAATCGGCAATATCACAGACACTTTCCGAGTCATAATGTAACAATTTTGTGTTTAAATCAGACCTCTGTCTGTACATTTTACCATATTTTTTAATTTATTTTTGTACAATGTTCTATTTTTACAAAATTTAAATGGCATATAGTTGTCATTGATGTTATAATAAATGAAATGATTTGAAATCATATATACATCTATGTGTACCAAACGGTATTACAAATAAATCATCTAGGGAGTAATGCTACAAATGAATACAAACATAAGTAAGAAAACCTATGTAACATACATTATTTGTTCAGTTATTATCTGCATATTTTTAATCGCAATCTTTATATATGACAAAAAGACAGACACCCGCCAGCAGCAGTCTGCCTATGCCGTGGCAGAATGGACGGATTTCGAGAAAGAGTTCCGCATGAAAAAGACTGTGGTTTCAGGCACAATCCGGGTAGACCCGTCCATCGGAAACATCCTTGCTTTTTACACTGTTCACCAAAATGTAAAGGTATACTCAAACACGACGCTTATCTATGAGTACCCTGTCAAAAACAATAACCCGTTGTCTGACTCTCCGGGTTACTGCTGGAACTTTGTAAACCTTCCTTATACGACTAATAATATCGAAATTGTTTTCTCTACTCCTTATTCTTCTTACCTGAAAACAGTCCCGGTATTTTATATGGGAAATCCGTTTTCCCTTCCTACATATATTATCACAGAAAATTTTGCTCCGTTTGCCCTCTGTATTATCATGTTTATTCTGGGTATCGTGCTCATCGCATACCACGTAGTCGTAGCGCACAATATCAGTACAAATGGAAAACTTGTAAAGCTTGGAATTTTTGCTGTTTTTTTGTCCATCTGGTCCGTCAATGAATGTACCATTACGACGATGATACTAAAAAACAATCTGGTGACATCCTATCTGTCATTCCTTGCGCTGATGGTGCTTGCCCTCCCATTCGCATTGTTTGTCAAAACATTCTACGAGGATAACAGCCCGCTCTGGGAACTGTTCTGCAAGGCTGATGTCTTGCAAATCGTTGCCTGTCTTGTGCTTGCTTTTACGGGTATCGCAGATTTAAGGGAAACGCTCTGGACCACGCACATTATGCTGTGTGCGCTCGGGATTATCATCGTAGTGCAGTCCTACTCCCTTATAAAAAACAAAATACATACCCATATGGTAAAAGTGCATATGGCATGCGTCCTTATATGCTGTCTTTCCCTCACTGTAGATTTGATTGACTTTTATTTTCTTAATATTGGTGACGGAAATACGTTCGGACGTCTTGGTTTTCTCGCATATATCATCGTACTCGGCATCGCTTCCACGCGGGAATCCGTCACGCTTATGAAAATGGGGCAGGAAGCGGACGCATACCAGACGCTCGCATACACAGACCAGATGACAGGACTCAACAACCGTACCTGCTTTAACGTGGATTTTGCCAAATTATCAGAGAATCCGCATGATGTAGCCGTTATTGATTTCGACCTCAATAACCTCAAATATACCAACGATACCTATGGCCACAGCGTCGGTGACGCGTACATCAGAAGCTGTGCCACCATTATCTATGAAATATTTAACGGAATCGGAAAATGTTACCGGGTGGGCGGCGACGAGTTTGTGACCCTTGTTGAAAACTCCTCGTCCATAGACATGACACATTATCTTGCAATGCTTGAATCGAGCGTGGATGCCTCCAACCGTGAAAGCAAGCACAAACACTTAAAAATGCAGATTGCCTACGGATGTGCCACATATTCACCGGATATTGACAAAAACCTGGAGGATACTTACAACAGGGCTGACAAAATCATGTACAATGACAAAAAGGATAAAAAGGAAAAACGGAAATTCGAGCGTTAAACGAAATATTCCAAAACAAAAGAAGCAGTCAACTTACAACTGCTTCTTTTGTTTTGGAATTATTTTTAGGATTATTTAGGAGCTTTGTTATCTATCAGAAATACCAGCTGCTATTATTGCCATAATTATTATAATTGTAATTATTATAGCCGCTGTTCAGGTATGAGTTACTCGTTCCATATCTGTTATAGGTGGATGTGGCACCATACAGCTTGTTTAAGGTATTCACACTGTCGGCTGCTGCTTTTTCTATGGTTTCCATCTTCACGCTTATCTTCTCCGCGAAACCGCCATCCCCGGTAAACAATGCCTTTACCTTGTCAAAATCAGCCTTCTCCAACGCTTTTTCATCCAGGGAAATCTCACCTGACTTTAAAACCGTGATGCCAATGTCCTTCAAGTCACTTGTATATGTCGATACAATACTGTCCAGTGTCTTTCTGAGTGCGAGATTTGCAACGCCGCCAATGTCAGTCAGCTCATCGCGGACGGTGTTAAAGTCCGAAACAAACTCCTTGATGTTTTTGAAAAGGTTTTCCTTATCATTCTCCTGCGCCTTTTTGCCCGCCTCATCATCCGTATAGGTCATTTTTCCGATTGCAAGCATCTTCTTGACACTGCCCTGAATATCATCTGCTGCCTTCTCCACTTTCTCATACATGGCAAGCTGTTTTATCTTGGCTGTTGATGATGTCGTCGAGGAAGTGGTTCGTTTTGTGGAGCCTGACCTGGAGCTGCTGTTTGTCTTGGAAGTCCTGCTGCCTAATATATGTCCGACACGGCTTCTTCTGGCGCTTCTTAAATTTCTTGCCCTCAACAACGAGTTTCTCAAACTGTTTATCTTCATTCTACATCCATATCCTTTCCGATACTGTCTATAAGGTAAATACAATTTGTTTTGTTTGGCTGTTTATGTAATATATATCGGTAACGGAATGGAAAATCTTTATAGCCATTTTCCAAAAAATGCAGGAATTGTCGATTTTTTTCAAACAATTCCTGCATCAGGCACAATTCTCTTTTTAACCCGGCTGATTGTCTGCCGGTTTCTGGGTCACTGTCAGGTTTACCCCGTCAATTCCGTTGACGGTAATGTTCCTGTTGACTTTTGCATCATACGACTCTGCGTTTATAATGTTTGCAAGGTCAATGCCTGTTGTCTCCTTCATGGACTCGAAAAGCTTTGTCATGACTGCCGGAACATTTCCAGCCACCTGCTCGACACCATTGGAACCGCCATCCCCGCCGATAATTGTAATCTTGTCAATCTGTGTCAGCGGCTCTGCTATCTTTCCGGCAATGTCAGGAAGCACCTTAATCATCATCTCGGCAACTGCTGCCTTGTTATACTTTGCATATGCCTCTGCCTTTTTCTCCATGGCTTCTGCCTCCGCCAGACCTTTTGCCTGTATGGCTTCTGCCTCCGCGACACCCTTTGCGCGGACTGCCGCTGCCTCTGCTTCTCCAAAGGCGCGGATACCCTGCGCTTCCTGTTCCTTCGAGTACCTGTCTGCCTCTGCCTGTGCCTTTTTCGCCTCCGCTTCACGCTGTGCCTCAAACTGCTGTGCTTCCGCTTCCTTCTGCCTCTGGTAAAGCGCCGCATCCGCCTTCTGCTGTGCAGCGTACTTCTCGGCTTCCGCCTGTTTCTTTACCTCCGCCTCGAGGGCACGCTCCTTGACTGCCACCTCTTTCTGCTTCAGCTCAATCTCGCGCTCCTGCTTTGCGATATCCGCATTGGCAGTCGTAATCTCGATGGTCTTTCGCTGTTCTTCCTTCTGGATTTCATACGCGGCATCCGCCATTGCCTTCTTGGTGTCCGCTTCCATCTGGAGCTCGGACTTCTTGATGGCAAGCTCGTTCTGCTTTTTCGCAATCTCCGTCTGTGCTGCCACTGCCGCGTCGTTGGACTCCTTGTCTGCCGCTGCCTGCGCAACCTTGATGTCCCTTTCGCTCTCCGCCCTGGCAATCGCTGCCGCTTTCTTAATCTTCACAATATTATCAATACCAAGGTTTTCAATGACATCATTCCCGTCAACAAAATTCTGCACGTTAAAGCTTATGATGTCAAGCCCCATGGCTGCAAGGTCAGGCTCCGCGTTCTCCTTTACCAGCTCCGCAAATTTCTGACGGTCCGAAACCATTTCCTCAAGGCGCATGCGTCCTACAATTTCACGTACATTGCCCTCGAGAACCTCTCTCGCCACCCCTGCTATGTACTCGATATTCTTGTTCAGGAAATTTTCAGCCGCAATCCTGAGCTTGTCCGGCTGGTTGCTGATTTTGACATTGACCGTGGCATCCACATTGATATTGATATAGTCCGCCGTGGGCACTGCGCAGCTTGTCTTGACATCAATCGGAATCAGCCGCAGGTTCAGTTTGTCCAGTCTCTCAAAGAACGGAATCCTGATGCTTGCCTTGCCGATTACAACCTTTGACTTTTTCTTGATACCTGAAATAATAAACGCCATGTCTGGCGGCGCCTTCACATAGCCCAGACTCAGCAGGACTATCAAAATAATAACCACTACCAGCGCAACTATTCCCCCTACCATTCCACCTTTCATTTTCTTCCTCCATTTCTGTCATTTGTAATGTGTATTACCCATGCGCCGCTTCAGCGGCATGTTTCCTCTGCATGGGGCTGTGCAATCGAGTAGGGAAGACTTTCCCTACTCGCCGCGCGCCCCATGCGCCGCCTTAGCGGCATACTTCCTCTGCATGGGGCTGTGCATAAAAAATGTAACGATCCAGTCTCTGAACCGTTACATACAGTATAACATGAAATGAAAGCCATGTCATTATTCTTTTTCCCTGCCATTCAAACACAGCCCAAGGAACTAAACCGCAAAGTCCACTTTCCGTCCAACCTGATTTTCGTGGTTTGACAGGAAGCCGCCGCTTTCGAACAGGTATTCATTATCCTCAATAATCCGAATCAGTTCGTCAATGGAGTCTGCCATGAAAGTCACTTCATCGTCCTTCACCTCAATATCCTTTCGCTCCTCACGGCTCTTTTCCAGCTTCTCCTGCTGCTTTTTCTGCTCTGCCTTCTTCTGCTCTTTCTTTTCCTCCGCTTTCTTCGCTGCCTTTTTCTTTGCCAGTCTCTGCTGGGCAGTCTTGTTCTGCGCCCGGAAAGATTTGTCCATCGTCGCAAAGAACGATGCCGCTCCGTCGTCATTGACCTTCATGCCGCAGTTCTTCACATTCATGCCCATGCCTGCCAGCTTGTTCTTTAGCTGTGACAGCCCGCTTGCACCCTGTGAGATAATGCCCTCATACTGCTTGCGGTACTCTTCATCCACTGCCATGCGCTCAATTTTTTCCTCGTCAATCAAAACCACCATCCTGTTCGGGTTGGCATACTTTGATGCGGTTGCCTTGGCAAATTCCTTCTGATCCTTGCTCACAAGGATAAAGTCAAGGTTTCCGTACTTTTTCTTCAGTTCCTCATAATACTTTGCAGCGCCCTCACTCAGCTCAGGTTTTCCGATTGTCCTTCCGCCAACCGGTGTCTTTTTGACAGTCTCCTTGGATTCCTCCGGCTTTTTTGTAACCACGATGTCTTCCTTCGGTTCGTCTGTCTTTGATTTTCTGCTTGTTTTTGATGTGTTGTAGTAAGCCGAAACGCTTTCTGCAACAGCGGGCATTCCCGCGGAAATGGTACTCATAGCTCATCCCTCCCTGATCCTATTACAGCCAACATCCGTTTTAGCTGGTACCTTGTTAATATGTTACCTTGATATCACATTATACTGAGTGTTCAGTCTTTTCGACCGCCAGTATAACATGATTTATGCTTTTGCATGAAAGCCTGCGCTCTCTGTCTCCGAAGCCCAGAATATACTGTTATATTTTACCTGTGCCTCAATTTCTCTGACATTTGTCGTCCTAATGGTGGAACGTGTTATCTGTTTACTTACTTTATCTGCCGCACCTATTTCTGTGCTGATATTGTTGTAATTTTCCATGCGGCAGACACAGCTTACAATTTTCCCCCCGGTAACGGAAATCATATCCCTTAAGTTTTTCATACAGTCAGGCAGCATATCCAGATTCTGTTCCAGCCACTTTCCGATTGTCTTATCCTTTGCCGCCCTGTAATACAGTCTCTGGCTGATTTCCACCTGATAACCGTCTGCTTTCATGCACTCATAATTCTGTTTGATATGTCTTTCATATTTATCATCCATCAGCATGTACGAAATTTTGTCCCCTTACAATCCAACTGCACCTGCCCTTATGCCTTAATGTCAATCGGAACATACTGTCTTTCAAGATACATCTCGGTCAGTTTTTCCTGCTCGACAATCTCCGGAAGCTTTTCCTCGAGCCCTTTCTCCGATTCTGCATTGTCTGTCAGCATCTCCTCAAGGGTCTCCTCCAGCACCTCTTCCGGCATCTCCTCAATATCCTCAAGCAGTTCATCGAGCATACCGCCGTCGTCCTCGATGCCGAGTGCTTCTTTTGCAAGCTCTTCTCTTCTTTCCTCGGCTGTCTTTGGCTCGAGCTCCTCGGCCGCCTTTGCGATTTTCTCTCCAAGCTCCTCTGCCTCATCCATGCAGTGCATCATCTGTTCATAGTTAAACTGCCTTTTTACCGCATCTATCTGGTCATTATAGTTGTTAAACAATTCCAGCTTCTTTCCGATTTCTTCCAGCGTATCACAGTGCATATTTTTCAAATCTGCCTTTTTTCCTTCAAAAAAATCCACCTGTGCCTGTGTCTTCTGAATCCGCTCCTGCTTCTCCTCGGTACTCTTAAGTCCCCATCCGGAATGCAGCATAAAACCGGACCCGTCATTCATAAAAATATTCATGCTCCCCCTCCATACTGCCAAATGTACTGGCTCCCATATATACTCTGTTATTGATACCCCGCCGCCTCTACATGATATATCGGTCTTAAACGCAAAAGAATCAACTGTTTTTCTAATTTTATTTTACAGATTTGCAGGTATCGTTGCACAGACATTTTTCCTCCCAAAATTTTAAAAGAAAAACAGACTAAATTATTTTCAGATTATGTCGATAAATATAAGAGGGTATTTTATTTTTTATCAACGGAGGATGCATAATGAAAGCTGAACCAAATGATTGGAGACCATATGGTAAAATCGTTTATCAAAAACAAAATTTCATAGTCAAGCAGGTGGCGCTGCTGCCCGAGAAAGCAGCCGAGTATGACAGCGCTCCTGACTACACATGCTGTCCGATTCAGTCCTGGCAGCATACGGATTTACATAAGTTATTTGATGACTGGCGCAAGCAGTTCGCCAAGGCATCGGGAAACGGCATCTGCAAGCGGATACCATGTATCTGTTATCCGGATGCAATAGCCTTTCGGGCAGCTTACTTAGCCGGCATCAAACACAGTGCATTTATGAAGGCTATGGCAGATAACCTCAATAACGGATGGGAAACTGCAAGAATCGTTGCACATGATACCGTCACGAAAGCGACGAAAGCAAAAGACATGAAGGAAATTTGCAAAGCCATAGGATATCCTCCATTTATAATCGCTGCACTTGGCAAGGCTCTTCTCAAGTTTGAGGATGGAGACGCGATGCCGCTTATCGCAAAATTTTATGAAGAACTGATTACAGGAATTCTCTATGTACCCGTAGAAAAGCTTGAGGAGCTGGCTTTTAAGATTTCTGACAAAACGTGGGAAGTAATTGATTCAACTGAATTTAATTATTAGACAACCTTATTATAATTATGGCACTTTCAAACAAGCAGACTGAAATCTGCTTGTTTTTGTCGTGTGTATTAGAGCGTGCCCCATTCCGGCAACAGATAAAAATCCACGCAGGATTTGCTTACTGGACAGGCAGAAACACGGAAAAGACAGAGCCCCTATGTAACTCCGAAGACAATTTGATATAGCCGCCCTGTCTCATGATAATTTCGCGTGCCAGATACAGACCGATACCCACTCCTGGCTCGTCGTGCACTTCCTCCTCCCGGTAAAAGCGCCGGAAGACAGCTGCCTGACTGCCCTCCGGAATGCCCTTCCCGGTATCTGCCACATCCAGCTTGACATACATTTCCCACTGTTCCACCGAGACGCGGATTCTGCCGCCGTCAGGTGTGTACTTCACTGCATTGTCCAGCAGATTAAAAATCGCTTCCGCCGTCCATCTGCTGTCATGGGGCAGATGCAGTTTCTCCGGGCACTCAACGGTGACGGCAATGTTCTTTTTCTCCGCACCGTATACAATACCGCTCATAGCCATTGCCAGCGTGCCAAACAGCGGCATATCCTTCTTTTCCAGGTGGACTGCCCCCACCTCCATGCGAGAGGTTTTCACCAGTGCCTGGAAAAGAAAATCAAGCTTGTCGGTCTGGCTGCGGATTCCCTGTAAAAACTCTGTGCGTTCCTGTTCCGTAACAGGTTTTTCCAGCAGCGTCTCCGTCACCATTTTCAGGTTGCTCACCGGTGTTTTTACCTGGTGTGAAATATCTGACACCAGCATCTGAAGCTCCCTACGTTCCTCGTCAAGCTTGTATCTGTTTTTCTGTGAAATCTGGTTAAAGCGTTCAAGCTGATGGCAAATCCGCGCAAACTGTGTCTCGCTGTCTGTAAGTCCCTTCACATCCTCACCGCTCATCATGCGGTCCAGAATATTGCACAGTTTTGCCACAAACGCTGTCAGGCGCATCCGGAAAATAATAATTAACAGAAGATTCCATAATGCCGCACTCATTGTAAAAACGATGCCCGAAAAAAGAATTTCTTTGCTGCCCGATATCAGGTACAGCAGGATTGTCGCTCCAGACATTGTGATAATTATTCCGGTCAGTATTATCTTACAGAGCGTCTGCACATCAAAACGAAATCCTTTCATCTTCATTTCCCTCCGCGGTCGTCTTTCTTCTTTAACAGCTGGGAAGTGTCCAGCGTCTGTTCTGCCTGCTTTGTCTTCCTTGCTTTCTTTTGCTTCCTTTCCTTATTTTCCACAGGCTTTTCATTCTTTGTTTCGGATGCGTCCTCCGTTTCCGGCATCCCCTGCTGTCGTGCTGCCTGCGGTTCGTTTTTCATGTTTTGGCGCCGTGTCCTGCCGTTCATAATAGTCCATTTGGGCTGGTACTGGAAACGACGCATCGCGACGTCTGCCAGAAAGAGGATGACCGCCAGCGCCAGCAGCCAGTTTGTCAGCGGGTACCCCTCCCTTGCCCCTGTGGAAATCCGCGTCCAGACAGGGTCTTCTTTTGTGATGAGCTTTCCGTACTGCTCCACAAACCTCAGATAGGAATCGGTCGTCACGTCAAACTTGTACTCGTCGGAAAACTGGACTGCCGCGGCTGTCGTCATATAATTCTGTATCTGTCCGTCTTCCATTCGGCGGATATTAAAGTGGTACAGCCCTGCCTGGGATGTCGGGAGGTCTATTGTGTATTTTCCCGGAGCGGCGGCATGAAGCTTTTCTTCCGTTGTATTTCCATCCGGGTCAATCATGGTCACCTCAATCCCTGTCGTGCTGCCATAGTCGTCTGTCTGGTAATCCACTGTTGTCTGCTCCCCTGCGGTCACCACATTCACGCTGTCCTCGCCCATATTGGCATTTCCGGTCGAATAGTCCGCGATGCGCTTCCACAGCTGGACATAGTCCTCCTGCCCCGCAAATGCGCCTGTCCACTCGCCCGTGACATCACTGTTCCATGCCACCGTCCGTCCCAGTCCGTACTGCCATACCGTCAAAACCGGGTCTGCCTTTTCCCCTGCCACAATCACAGGGCTTGACGCGGTCTTTGGCGTCGCGGCAATATATCCGTAAACCACTGGCCATCCGCCGGAAAACAGACTGTTTGTCAGTTCATGACCGCTCTGTACGGACAGGGAAAACGCGCCATTCTGAATATAGCTGTCACCACCCAGAAATACCTCCTGTGCGAAGATTCTGGGAATATCGTTGGATTCGTCAGAATAGTAATACCTGCCGCCGCACTTATCGGCAAGCCTTTTGAGCAGTGTCTTGTCGGCGCCGCTCCCCACTGCCACGGTGGACAGGGTTATCTTGTTATCCGTGTAAACGTCTATCACGTCATTAAAATTGGATGTCTCCCCCATGCCGTCCGTCAGGAGGACTACGTGTTTGACAGATACATCACTCTCGGAAAGTACCCTGCCTGCCTCGCGCAGGGATGGCTTAATCGTCGTTCCGCCGCCGTCACTTATCTTCTTGATTTCTTCCTTAATCGCTGCCTTGTCGTCCGCCTGCCTAAGCTCCACCTGCCAGCTGAACTTGTCGTCAAAGGTCAGGACGCCTACATAATCCGTGTCCTGAAGATTGTCGACCGCCACCGTTGCAGCCCGGATGGCGACATCTAAATTGCTGGCTCCCAGGGCGCCTGCCTGACCTGTCATGCTCCCGGAACGGTCAATTACCATGACCATCGCCATCGACGGAAGCTCGTTCATACTCCGAAGCTGCATGTCCACGGGGAGGACGGTCTCCAATACCGTATCGCGGTAGCCGCCCAGCGCAAAGCTGTTCTCTCCGCCGCAGCAGACAAATCCACATCCGTAATCCTTAACATAGGTCTCCAGATTTTCCAGAAAACCCGATGGCAGGTCATCAATATAGGTATCCACCAGTATGATAGATTTATAGTCAAGCATATCATTGATATTGTCCGGCGCATTCCGCGTGGATACAAGGCTGTAGTCACAGCCTGCCGCCTTGAGCACGGATGCAAATCCGGCTATATTGCTGTCACGGCTTGAGATGACCAGGATTCTCGGCGGTGTCTCCACCACGGAATAGGCATTAAAAAAGTCATTCTCCTGGCACGTATCCCCTTCTGCCTGTACCTGTACCCGCAGATTCTCCATCATGCCGCTCTCCGCGCCAGCGTCGACCTGCGCCTCGAACACGAACCGGCTGCTTCCCTTGTCCAGGTGCACCTTGTTTGCAGCCATCTGCCGGCTTCCGTTATAAAGCGTGACCACTGCGTCCGTATCGTAATTGCTCTCCACAACCACTGTGACGGAATACTTGTCCCCCGGATGCAGATACGACGGCAGCAGCACATTTCCCACATAGGCGTCCGGCGTCTCCTCGTTTTCGTACAGCAATGTGAGAAATTCCGCATGGCTTGCCGCGAGCGCCTGCGCCATGCCCTGAATATCCCCGCGCGTTTCCTTACCATCCGTAAGCACTACCAGCCGCTTGCTGTAATCGCCCGAAGCCAGCGTCAGCGCCCTGGATATTGCATCCTCAAAATTTGTCGCCGTCTTTTCCGGCAGTGTCATAATGCCGCCAAAATGACGCTCCGCAGTCAGGAACTGCTCCACAACGGCATTTTTGCCAAATGTTACAATCCCATGGACATTGCCTGCCGGCATCTGGGAAATGGTTTTTTGCAAATAATCCTTTGCTTCCTCAAGATGTTCTTCGTTACTATCGGACAAATCCACCACAAACACGGTCGCAGTCTGACTGCTTCCCAGGCGGATTTTTAACCCGAAAAGTGCCAGAAGCACACAGAGAAAAACAATGCCCCGCACAACAAGATAAAACCTTCCCTTATAACGCATCTGGCGCACATAGACGATCCACTCTGCCACAAGCAGCGCCAGTGCCAGCAAAAGAAACAGGTTTCGGATGGTCTGCCTTACCTTCTGCCGCTGCGGCGTATTGGTATCCTGGACAGACGCAGCCACTTCCCTTCCGTCCGACTCTGTCGGCGTGCAAAAACGCACGATATACTGTTCCTGATAATCCTCGTTTCCCAGCTGGTACAGCCCTGCCTTTGCGGGGTGGCTGTCAAACTGGCTTCTGTCCAGCTCTGCCCACGGCTGCAGGGCAATTTCCTCCCCGGCATAATAGACATTTGAAGCAAGCCACGAGGTGTCAGAAAGATATATCATGGCGTTTGCCAGAAAGACAGGAAACTCCGCGCGCAGCGGGAAATCGGACTCCCGTATGTCAAATCCCACCACGATTTCCTTGATTCCATCCTGTTCCATGTAGTACCCGACGCATTTCCCATCGTGTTCCAGAAAGCTTTTCGCGCCCTCCGGAACCGCAAAACAGTACGCCTTGTTGACACCTATCGTAAACCCTGACAGCCCCGCCGTCAAATCGCAGTCGGCAATATCCAGCACCACGTTTTCCAGCGTTTCAGAAGACGCGTTTCCTGCATTTCCAAAAATCAGCCGGTTGGTGTCAGCCGCACTTGGCTGCTGCCCGGCATCATATATGATGATATTATAATCCATTTCGGAAAAAGGCGTCCGTTTGCCGATACCGGTCTCCTCCACCGCAGCGTCCGTCTTTGCCTTTGCAATGCTCTCCCCAGTCACGGCAAGATATGCCTTTTCGATAAATGTATTGCCCTCCCCGACAAGAAGCCCTTTCATCCGGTTTTTGCTGCCTTTGACGGCATATGACACATTATCTGCCACGAGGCTGTCTGCTGTGCCTCCTGCAAACGAAATTCCGTCTATGCGGGATTCCATCGTCTCCCCCTGCCAGTGCACTTCCTCAAACAGGCAGTAATTGCTTGCGGACGGGGCAAGCTGCATCTGTTTCAGGGCGAGCAGCTTACTGCCCTGACCGCCGCCATCATACAGGCTGACATCGAACGTGACCGCTGCATCACTATGGTTCGCCACACTCACCATCACATCATAATATCCGTCTTCCCGCCTGGTGAAAACAGTATATTCATTTGCCACATTTCCGACAGCCGCCCCCATCACATGAAGCTCTTTCCCTGCCATGCTGTGCAGCCTGTCAAAACCGGATGCCCCCTGGCCATCCGTATACACGATGACATCCGCTGCATTATCCGCCACGGCGTTTTCTGTGCCGACGCCTGCCAGCGTGTCCAGCAGCTCCTGCGCCTGCTCAAGGCTTCCACCGCTGTCACTGCACACAATGCCCTGCAAGGTCTGTACCAGACTGCCTGCATCCGCAATATCCACCGCAAGAAGCTTCGTCCCCGTGTCATCGGTCGTCAATATGGAAAACCGCGTATTCTGGGCAGTGCGCACATAATCACATGCCTGTAAAACGGCCTCCTCAAGGCGTGTTTTCCCCTGATTTGCGCCGCCTGCCATATGCTGCATACTCGCACTTGTATCAAACAGCAGTATCTTCCTGCCGCCGCCCTGTCCATCTGCCTGAATAAAAGGAGACATCAGTGCAATAACCAGCAGCGCGATAATAAGAATCTGCAGGTACATAAGAATATTATGGACAAACTTCTCAAAAAAGGTGCGCGACTGCTCATTTTTCAGCAGCTTTTTCCAGAGCAGGCTGGACGATATCAGATAGTCCGTCCCCTTTGGCTTCAGAAGGTATAAAATTATAATAACAGGAACCGCTGCCAGAAATAACAGCGGCCATAAGCTCTCAAATATCATATAGCATCCTTAAATCCTGAAAAATCAGTTGATAAATATCCGTTTCCGTGCTGCACACCGCATGGACTGCCCCCATTTTGGCACATTCCCTTCTCAGCCGCGCCAGATACTCCTCAAGCGCCTTTTCATAAACCCTGATACTCCCGTCATCCAGGGTAATGCGCAATGTGCTTTTGTCCTCCATGTCAATCAGGTTCCGCGTCCCCGTAAGTTCCTCACAGGAACGCACCGAAAGCTCCTCCCCCGCCAGCACATGCAGACATGCCACCTTCTGCTTCCTGTAATCGAGAAACCGCAGAAGCTTTCGGGTCTGTTCCCCGGACTCCTCGAGGAAAATGTCCTGCAGGAAATCACTGATAAGGAGGGTCACCCCCGGTCCTTTCATCGGAAGCTGCCGGACTGCCCCGGCTATATCCGCCGTGCCGTCAAAATGACGCTGTTCCAGCCAGTCCGTAATCACAGGAAGCGCTTTTTTTCCGCCCCTTGCCACAAACGGCGACTGCATCTTCTGCATGTCATAGAGTATCACACGGTCCATGTGGTTCAGCCCCATGTAAGAAAACGCCGCGGCAAGCAGGCAGGCAAGCTCGCTTTTTTTCTTTTTCCCATAATCCATGGAGGCGCTCGTGTCAAGAAGGACGGACACTGCCATCTCCTTTTCCTCCATATACTCCTTTACATAGAGCCTGTCCAGGCGTCCGTAGGCATTCCAGTCAATCCGCCGGATGTCATCCCCTGGCATATACTCGCGGAAATCCGAAAACTCCGTGGAGGAGCCCTTTTGTACCGACTTGCGGTTTCCGGTCAGGTTCATGGACGCCTTATGCCCCATTGCCAACCGCAGGCGGGACAGTTTCCCAAAAAAAGCCGCATCTGCTATCATACTTTTCCATTCGCCTCCAAAATGGCACGGATAATATCGTCCTCCGTGGTTCCCTCGCTGATGGCATCAAAGCTCGGAATGATGCGGTGCCTGAGGACAGGATATGCCATTTCCGCCACGTCCTGAAAGGAAACGTTGAAGCGTCCCTCCAGAAATGCCTTTGCCCTTGACGCGCGAATCAGCGCCTGCGCCGCCCTCGGGCTTGCCCCCTCCCTGATATGCGGGTTCGCGACATGTGTCGCCATGACAATCCCAAGCAGATAGTCCATCACCGCATCGGCAATCGGAATCTGGCTGACCAGCTCCCGCGCCGCAAGCAGTCCCCTGCCGTCCATCCTTTTTTCAATCATGGGTTCCTGGTTTCCCTCCGTCAGCCCGACAATTCCCCGCAGCTCCTCCTTGGACGGAAAACGGACTAATATCTTGAACATGAAGCGGTCCAGCTGCGCCTCCGGCAGCGGGTAGGTTCCCTCGTTCTCGATAGGATTCTGCGTCGCCAGTACAAAAAAAGGTTCCCCGAGCACGTGGCTGTCATTTCCCACGGTCACGGTATGCTCCTGCATCGCCTCGAGCAGCGCCGACTGTGTTTTCGGCGTGGCACGGTTGATTTCATCCGCCAGTATCAGGTTGGCAAAAATGGGGCCGCGCTCAAAGGAAAAAGCGCTTCCCTGCTCATTCTTAATAATAATATTGGTTCCGGTCACATCGCTTGGCATCAGGTCAGGCGTAAACTGTATCCGCTTAAATGACAGGTCAAACACCTTTCCGATTGTACTTACCAGCCTTGTCTTACCAAGCCCTGGCATACCCTCGAGGAGCACATTGCCCCCTGTGAGCATGGCAAGCATTGCCTGACGGATAATCTCACGCTGTCCGATAATCCCTTTCTGAATTTCTGCCTCACACGCGGCTATCTGCTGCGCCATATATGCCGGTTCCTGTAACCTACCGCTGTCCAATTCACCCATATCCTTTTCCTCTCTTAATTCTATCTGTTAAAACTGGAAAAATATTCCTTAATGACATCTTCCATGCCGCTCGGGTACTTTCCGGCGGCAATTCCCTCATATGCGTTCTGCTCATAGCTTCCGATTACCGCTTCATGGGACATGTGCGTTCCCTCCCAGCTCAGACCGTTCTGTGCATAGAAGTATTCTGAATCATCATGGTCGACAGCATTTCCCGTCAGGTTTCCACTGTCGGCAATGGCATTGGGAATGCTGACATAATCGTGCGGAGTACTGCTGCTTCCTATTCCCCTGCCTTTTCCCTGACCTTTTCCATCGCCATCACCCTGTCCATCACCGTTTCCGCTTCCATCTCCGTCGCCGTCACCCTGTCCATTGCCGTTTCCGTCGCCCTGTCCGTCACCATTTCCGCTTCCATCACCCTGTCCGTCCGTTCCGCCATTTCCGTTTTGACTGCCTTGACCGTCACCTGTCCCTGCACCGTTCGCCGATGCAAGTTCCTGTCCGCTCATTTCCCGCAGCCTGTCTGCCATCGCCTCCATGGATTCTGCCGTTGCCATGGATACAGACGCCCCATTCTGCATACTCTGCGCCATGGCTGACAGCTGTGCGTTGATGCTCTCATACTTGTAGTTTAGCTTTTCTGATGCCGCTGACACCATCTCCTGCGAGGATGCCTGCTGATACTCCGACAGCGAATTTTGCAGACTTTCAATCATATCCTGAATCTCCGCCTGCTGTTCCGGTGTCAGCTCCTCCTGTGCCAGCTGCTCCAGGCCTTCCATCACTTCCTCTACCGCATCCTCTTTCTCCCTGATTTCTTCCCTGAGGGCGTGAAGCTCCTTCGCATACTCTTTTGTCTTTGAAGGGACAACTGCCAGCACTGTCAGAAGGACTGCCAGCCCCGCAAGAACAAGTATCTTTTTTCTGGATGGAAGAATCGGAATCCTTATCCTGTCGCCATGTGCCTTTAGCTGCTGCATGGCATCCTCGCGCTGAAGTGCAACCAGTTCGCCATCCTTCATCAGGTTTTCATGTGCCGTCACAATCCGCTCCTCAAACCCAAAGCTGTCCATCCTCAGAGCCGCCTGCTCCATGCCGGCACGCCCGGCAGCAGAAATCAGCACTGCCGTCAAAAACGCAAGAAACAGCGCCAGTCCTGCGTAAAGACCGGCATAATAAAGCGGAACCACAAAGGCTGCCGCCCAGAACAGTATTCCGACTGCCGCGCCAATACTCAGCGCAGACACCAGCTTATCCAGAAAGGACGCGGTATTCATCTTTCGCCGGCACGCCTGTACCGCCCTCAAAAACTCTTTTTTATCCATCCATTCCCTCACTTCTTTTTGCCTGGTCTTCTTACGGAAGATGTGTGCATGGGATTTACTTTCCATGCCGCCGCAAGCAGGAACAAAACGGAAAGCAGTAAGATACATGCCCCGGACACAAACATCCACGTTTTTCCCCTTGCGAGCTGAAATGTCAGAAATCCCACATCACCCTTCTCAAAATTGCCTGCAAAAAGGGACTCCCCCGACATTATCTGCATAAAGAATTCCTCAAAAAATATGATTGGATTCACCAGCCATAACAGCATGGTCTCACCTGCGCCCTTATTGACAAACAGGCCTTTAATGATTGCCGGTATGAATGTGAGCACAAAAATCACAAAGTAAAAAACGTATGACAGCACCACTGCCGATATGGACTTGCGGCAGACCGATGAACAGAAAATTCCGATACTTCCTGAAAACACCGACAGCAGGACAATCGTGAGGATAAAATAAAACAGGTTGCTCCAGTCCATTCCGCCGACCACAAAGGACAATGCCATAATCGGCAGTCCCCCCACAACATAAAATAAAATGTGAATCACGGCAGACACTACTTTTCCCAGTACAATGGAAAAAGGGGACATGCAGGTCGTAAGCATGATGTCAAACGTCTGGCGCTCCTTTTCTCCGGAGATTGAAGATGCCGTGATGACCGGCACAATCAGCGTGACAATGCACACCTGTGCAATCGCAAGGACTGGAAACAGGTAAATCAGATGATGATAAACATTGCCGTCACTGTAAAAGCTTCCTGTCTGCTGCTGTATCACTGCAAGCGCCAGCAGAAACGTCATTGTAAGGACTGCCTCATAGGCAAACAGTCCCCAGCTGATACGCATGCTGCGCGCTGCTATCTGTAAATCTTTCTTCACGATTGGATTCCATCGCACCCTCATTGTCCGCCACCTCCCGTCAGTTGCATAAACAGCGATTCCAGGCTGCCCTCTTCCCGGTAAAAGCCTGTCAGGACGACCTGATTCTGTATCAGACAGCCAATCAGGGCGCTGATTTGTTCATCCGTCCCCTGGTTGGTTATAATCATTTCATTTTCTCGCACGGATTCCACGACAGTTCCCGCCTGTTCCTTCAAAATGCGCACGGCAGTCTCCATGCCCGATACCAGCCGGATATGAATGCGCTTTCCTCCCGAAAGCTGCTGCATGATATCCTCAATGCGTCCGGCCGTGATAAGCTGCCCGCTGTTCATGATTCCGATACTCGTACACATCTCAGAAAGTTCTGAAAGAATATGGGAGCTGATGACAATCGTCTTGCCCATGGAGTGAAGGTTCATAAGCAGCTCCTTCATCTCCACCCGCGCCCTGGGATCCAGACCGGAGCTTGGCTCGTCCAGAATCAGCAGTTTTGGGTTGTGGAGCAGCGCCCTTGCCACACAGAGCCGCTGTTTCATACCGCGTGAAAGCGTGTCCACATACACTTCCTTCTTGTCCGAAAGGTTGACCAGCTCCAGCAGGTCATCCGTCAGCTTCGCGATGTCGCGCGAATGCATCCCGTACATGGAGCCGTACATGTCCATATACTCGCGCACCTTCAGGTTATCATACACCCCGAAGAAGTCAGGCACATACCCTATCAGGCGCTTCATTTCCCTGCTGCCGACCGGAGCCGAGGTGCCCCCAATCCGCACCTGTCCGCTGCTCGCCCTGAGCAGCCCGCAGACAATGCGGATTGTCGTCGTCTTGCCCGCACCGTTTGGTCCCACAAAGCCAAACAAGTCTCCCTCCGGAATATGCAGCGACAAATGGTTAACCGCTGTAAACGCCCCGTATTTTTTGGTCAAATCATTGATATACAGCATAATATCCCTCCATTCTTGCCCTGTCACTGGACAGCGTAGAGACATCCATACGCCGCCTCGCTGCAGCTGTCATCCACTGTCTTATTCCAGTTATCCGTGACGCCGATAATGACGGTCCTGTTGGAACTTCCCTGCAGATATGCAGTGCAAATCCCCATTCCGAGAGCCGTCAGCGTGTCAATGTCCGTTCTTTCCTTCGTATTGCAGACTTCCCGGATGTGGTCATACATATAATCCCTCAGGACATCACCGCTTCCATCCGTATCGTATACCGCCTCGGTTTTTTCCAGGTCGCAGACCGCTCCTGCCGGAAGGTCTTTGTAAAGAAACAGCCTGTCATCCGCTATCACCGCAAAATACGCAAAATCCTGGCTGGTATTGTTCGCGACAGTCCCCATGAGATCCCATGCGTTCTTATAAGAAACATCCCCCACAATGCTCTCGCTTCCTGCCTGCATCACACCGCCCGCCTGAAAAAAGCAGTCTTCAAAGCTTGTGTTCGGGTCTGCCCCAAAAGAAAGCCTGTCCCCTTCCTGTCTGGTATGGTAATAATACGGACTGTCAATGCCATAGTAATTATCCCTGGCAAGCCCGGCATACTGATATCCTTCCGCAAGCCCCAGATCCCACTCGCTGTGCCTTGCGTCATAGCAATGCAGGTATGTTATATACGCTCCCTCATCGGAAAGATTTTCCATTGTCACGGAATACACCCTTGTATTCACCACCTCAAATCCTCTTCCTGCCCAGTATACCAGCAGAATCCCCACAACTGCCGATACCGGCACTGTCCACCAGTAATAATCCCTCTTTTTTGCAAGGCGCAGAATCAGATAAAGCACCGGTCCCACAAAAACCACATATACCATCACGATTATCTTAAGACCGCCAAAGTGCAGACGCGCGCTTCCGTTGCCGAACAGTTCGAACAGGCTGTGGAACATATAGTCACTATTGCCCGGGTAGGAACTATAGTAGCTCTGTTTCTGGCTGATATTGCCATTTGACGAGTTTGCCAAATCATTCAGAAGGGAGCTTACGAACTCCTCCACCCCGCCGTCCGAAACCCCTGCATCCGGTTCTTCGTCCGAATAATCTTTTACGTCCAGACTTCCCAGATCCGTCAGTGCATATGGCACAATCCCTACCGCGCCGTCCCCCTGCGGACAGATGCGTGCCAGCGTGCCGTATGCCGTGCGGAAGTCATCTGTTTTCAGCACTAAGTCCGCCATGTGCAGCTTTGCGATGTCTACATAGGCATCCTCCGTTTTCGGGCTGTCCCCCGGCGGATACACTGTCACACAGTCTATGTCCAGATAATCAAATGCATTCAGCGTGTCCTGCGCAAAGCTGCCCGTTCCAATCAGCAGCATTCCGCCATCGTCCGTCCACTTTTCGATTTCCTTTACCACGTCATCCGCCAAAACATTTGTATCATAATTATCTATTACAAGGAAATTCAAGGCAGACAGCGCTCCCTTAAGGCTGTCCTGATTCAGTTCCATCAGCTTGACAGGATACGTGCGGCTGCCATAGTATACCTCGTTTCCTCCCATGTCCATGAACGTGAGCGACGAATATTTATCGCTCAGGATGCCCATGACCAGCGCATCCGTCCCTCCCTGGAGAAGACGGTTAAACGACTTTTCCGCAGTCTTTTTCGATTTGTTGTCAAACAGCTCAATCAGGACAATGCCATCCGTCCGGCTCATGCTGTTTTTGGGAATCCTGACCGTAAACTGCTTTTTACTGCCCTGCGGCAGGGAAAGCACGGTGTCGTATGAGCAGTTGTCCATGCTTCCATAGGAATCCCGCAGCGTCAGCCTTGCCACTCCTTCCCAGTCCTCCCCTGTATTCTCAATCGTCACCAGGACGTCATAGGTCGGGGTATTTGACGGATATACCTGCGCCTCTATGACAAATGCCTGTTCCCCGGTCCCTGCTGCCATGCCGCTGTTCCCTGCCCATGCGCTGTAAAGCAGAATCCCAATGACTAAAAGCAGGAAATATGAATATTTTTTCATCTCTGTTCACCAATTTTATCCTTTTCTTCAATGTCAAATATACCTTTGCTTCCCACATTATACAAAAACATATGG
The DNA here is from genome assembly GCA_002490665.1 of Lachnospiraceae bacterium UBA7205. GTDB lineage: Bacteria > Bacillota > Clostridia > Lachnospirales > Lachnospiraceae > COE1. The sequence continues at coordinate 51,732 of DKUL01000007.1, forward strand.
CAAATGACAACATTTTGCATAAATAAATTAAAAAAAGGAGTGTCCAATTCTGAACACTCCCATTTCCCATCCATGCACTTTTAGATTCTGACAGCGCCAACTGCCCTGATATTCATCGGATATACATTGCTGTCGCCGACATACTTCGCGATATAGTTCACATAGTTGTCCGCCTCGGCAAGCGGCACCAGACACATGATAACGCCGGCAAACCCGCCGCCATGTACACGGCATACACCGTCGCCGATTCCCTTTAAGAACAGCTCCGTGAGGGCAAGGGTCAGCGTAATCTTCTGCTCCTTGCAGTTCTGTAACGAATAGCAGTTCTGCAAAAGCTCCCACGAGGATGTGCCCGACTCATTGACAAGCTTTAAGACCTTGTCGATATCATCCTTTTCAATCGCATCAGCCATCTCGTCCACTCTCCGGTTTTCCTCAAAGAAATGGATTGCGCGGAGCACTGCCCTGTCATTTGGTATCTCATTCACATGGGCAAGCAGGCTGTCAAGGTCTGTCTCGCATAAAAGCTCCACGCCGAGAACCTTTGCCGCCTCCTTCATCTCATTTGGAATCCCTGAGTACTCCTCGCTTAAATCCGCATGTCCCTTTCCGGTATTGACAATGACAAGACGGTAGCCCTTCTTCTCAAACGAAAACGTGAGCGGCTTGTATTCCGGCTGGACTCCGTTTGAAAAGTCAAAGAGTACGGGACCTCCCACCGCGCATGCCATCTGGTCCATCATGCCGGATGCCTTGTTCCAGAATACATTTTCGGAGTACTTGCCAATCTTGGCATAGTCCGCACAGGTCATGGCGCCATTGTTAAAGAAATGGTTGACAATCGTGCAGACGAGCATCTCAAAGGATGCCGACGAGCTGACACCCGCCGCCGCAATCACGTTCGTGGACACATACGCGTCGAAACCGCCGACCTGGAACCCAAACTTCTGTGCGCCCTCCATCATTCCTGCCAGAAGCGATTCCGTGCCGCCAACTTTTGGAATTTCATCAATCTTTGCAATGTCGACTACAATTTCCTTGCTGTAGCCCTCGCTGGTGATGTGAATCACGCTGCTGTTATTGACCTGCGCCGCACCGATGGTATCCAGGTCAATGCTCCCCGCGATAACCTTCCCGCCGTTGTGGTCGGTATGGTTTCCGATAATCTCCGTCCTTCCGGGTGATGAGAAGAATTCCGCCTCGTCATGCCCATATTTCTTCCTGAAGTTCTCCGCCAGCGCACCGAACCGCGCCGCACTCTTCGTGCTTTCTCCGTAAACCTTTTCCAGCCTCTCACTGCTTGGGATATTCATTTTGATTTCCTCCTTAAATCTTTATCGTTTTTATTATACACCACTGGAAGATAAAATCCAATAGATTCCTCTGGCAACCCGGATATCCGGTTCGCAAAAATGACCGCCTGCATTCCATTCGAGCGTGGTTTTTGCGCCCGACGGCTGTGCGCGGAGCATTTCATATAGTTTTCTGGTGTTGTCCCCGACTGTTGACAGCAGGCTGTTTTTTGCCCGCTCCTCCTTATCGCCAAGGCTCAGGTATATGCAGTCCGTCTTGTTCCTGCAAAATGCCGCCCGGTGATCCCTGACATATGCAAGCCATCCATCATACCATAGCGAACCGGAACAGCTGACCGCTCCTGCAAAAAGACTGCTCTCCCCATATGCCCACAGACCAAAAAGCCCCGCCAGGGAATAGCCGACAGTATAGCGCATAATCTCCACGCCATTTCCTATGTATGCCGAATCTGCCATCTCAACATATGGTATGCACTGTTCCACAAGCCACTCAAGTGTCCTGTCCGCATTGCCGCCAAACGCCTCGTTTCCAAATACCGCCTGTGCCCTCCACGGCGAAAAATCGTCATTCCAGTTCTCCGATTCAAATGCCACGATTAAAAATCCGGCATCCGGCATTCTTTCCTTCAGACAGGATTCCAGATATGACACGGCTGTCACAATCTGGTTCTCATTCCCGCTGCCTATGCCCCAGTAAAATACCGGGAGTTTATGGCACACACTGCCATATTGGCAGATATGGCAAATTTTACTGCCTATTTCCACCGTCGTAAATGTTTTGTCCATTTGCAAATCCCTGCCGTTACTATTTATTTGACCGTCTCCATATCTTCCGCTTCTGTGCCTCTTTTATCAGGTCATCCCTAAAGTCGGGGTGCGCAATCGAAATCAGCCCTTCTGCCCGCTCCCATGTGGAGCGTCCCTCCATATTAACCACGCCGTACTCCGTTGCCAGGAAGTAAACCTGGCTTCTCGGCGACGTGATGATGTCACCGTCAAACTGCGGGCGGATGCGGGAGTGGTATGTCCCCTCCTTGTCCCTGTACACGGAGCTCATGCAGATAAATGCCTTTCCTCCATGGGAAGCAGAGGCGCCTATCAGAAAGTCAAGCTGACCGCCCGTGCCGCTGATTTGCCTGGAACCGGAGCTTTCCGCCGCCACCTGTCCATACAAGTCCACGGAAACGCAGCTGTTGATGGAAACCATGTTGTCAATCTGGGCAATCACCTCTGGTCTGTTGACATATTCGAGCGGGTACGCCGCTATGCCATGGTTGTCGTCAACCCACTCATAAAGCTCCGGCGAGCCGACTGCACAGCCAAACACACCCTTTCCCCTGTCTATATTTTTTTTGCGGTTTGTCAGCTTGCCTGCCCTGTACATGCTTAAATACGCATCCGAACAAAGCTCCGTGTGCATCCCCAGATCACGGAGGTCTGACTCCGCTATCAGCTCCCCCAGCGCGTTTGGCATACTGCCGATTCCCAGCTGCAGTGTCGCCCCGTCCACGATATAGGGAAGAATCTTCTGTGCAATCTTCCGATCCGTCTCGGAGGGTATGACCGGCTTCGTTCCCACAAACGGTTCATGCTCCCCCTCCACAATATAATCCACATCCGAAATATGAATGCATTCATCATATCCACCATGCACTTTTGGCAGGTTTTCGTTGACCTCAACAATGACAATGTCTGCCATGCGCGTTATCGGCGCCGCTACACCCGTATTAACGGAAAAATTGAAATATCCGTGCTTATCCATCGGCGAGACACTGACCATCACGACATTGACCGTGAGAAAAAATTCGTAATACGCGGCATTGTTATGAAACACCATAGGAATGTAATAGCAGAGTCCCCTGTCACACAGCTTCCGCTCATAGGACGAGCAGTGCCAGCTGTGGTATACAAAATGTTCCTGGCTCTCATCGCATTCAGCCACTGCAATCGGTCCGGATATCAGGTTGCCGCGTATTTTCACATCATGCAGCATATCCCTGCGCTTCGCCAGCGCCCTGTCCAGAAGCACCGGCTTGCCAAGACAGCTTGTATAATCTACCCAGTCACCGCTTTTGACCACCTTCACTGCCTCGTCAGGAGTCGTCAGCTTTGTCTTGTATTCCACCTGAAAATCGTGCAGCATTCTATCACGCTCCATTCCATCAAACTTTATTCCTTACCTCCTAAACAGGTTATTCAGCGATGCCTCCATCTTGTGCAGGGATTCCACCGCGTCATTGAGGTTTGCCAGCGTCCTTGAAAGCTCCTCCGTGTCAAGCCCTTCGATTGCGCTGTTGAGCGCCTCGATGTCAACCCCGTCCAGCGTGTCGACCGCCTGCCTGAGCGTGTCCGCAACCTCCTCCAAATCGACATTTTCCAGCGAATTTCTGACCTGCCGCAGGGTTTCGTTCACGTTCTCCACATCCACTGCCGCCACCTGTTCCAGGACAGGCTGTGCCTGCTGCGCAATGGTGCGCACCTGTCCAAAAAGATATGCCCCGCCGGCAAGCAGCAGTACTGTCAGCACGGAAGTAATCATACACATGATTCTCGTGAACACAAGCTCCCTGCGGAGCTTCTTCATCATCTGTTCCATCCCGCGCAATGCTTCCTCTCCTGTATTATTTCCACTATTGACCTGTTGTCCATCCATTTCTTTTCCCCTTTTTGTCATTAATGTACTGCTTTCAGCAGATTTATTTCCATATTGTCTATCATAACATACTTTGAGGCAAAAATGTAGAAAATTAACAAAAAACCCAAAAAAATCAAAATAATAGTTGTTAATTTGCCAATAATTTTATAAAATAAATATAGTCAGGCAGTAATAATAGCCAAAATAGAATAGAGAGGTGCGGATTTATATGTTTATACAACTTTTTAGCAACTATCTGGTCGGGCAGTCGGTCCTCACGATTGAGCAGCGTGACTCTTTTCAGGAGGAAATCCAGAAGACACGCGTCAAACTGGGAACGATTGCGGTTGCTGACGGTCTTCTGACAGAGGCACAGGCTGAGGAAATCAACCATCAGCAGACACAGCAGGACCGCCGTTTCGGTGACATTGCCGTGGAACTGGGATATCTGACAGACGAGCAGATTACGGAGCTTCTCGGCAAGCAGGGCAATATTGCCATGAAATTTTTCCAGCTGCTGACAGACAACCTTGATATTTCTTTGGACACCATCACGGAACATCTTGCAGCTTTCCAGAAAGTACATGGTTTTACCGAAGCCGAAATTGAAGCCCTGAAAAAAGACGATTTTGACTCCATCATTCCGCTTTTTGCCACGGTGCGCGACCCTGCAATCACAGATCTCGCAGGTCTTGTAATGCGTAACCTGACAAGATTTGTCAACAATAACTTTTATTTTGGCAGAATGAAAAAGGCATCGGATTACTCATACAGTATGCTTGCCGGCCAGAAATCACTCGGGGATTCGTTTGTCTATCTCGGTTTTGGCGCGACAAACGAGCTGGACGGTATTATCAGGCTTGCAAAAGACTATGCCAGGACAGTCACAATCTCAAACAGCGACGAGGTGTATGACGCCGTCTGCGAATTTGCCAACCTGAATAACGGTCTTTTTGCATCCGTTCTCAGTGACGACGACATCTCTATCGATATGGTTCCGCCGGAAGTGTACCTGAATCAGCGGTTATCGGGCAGTGCATACTATATGCCCGTTTACTTCAATGATTCCGAATTTGACCTGATTATCTCCACCGACCCTGCCTTCAAGCCGGGAGACAAGCCACATACCCTGAACCTGAAGAAAACAACGCTGAACACGGATACGTCAAGCACGCTGCCTACCGTTCTTGTTGTTGATGATTCCGCCCTTATCCGGAAAATCCTCATCCAGCTGCTCAGCGAAAACGGATTCAACATTGTGGGCGAGGCGACAAACGGCGCCGAGGGTGTCGAGCTGTACAAGGACCTTGAACCTGACTATGTGACGCTGGATATCACAATGCCTGTGATGGATGGCGTTGAGGCGCTGAAACAGATTAAGGAATATGACCCCGAGGCAAGGGTTGCCATGGTTTCTGCCGCCGGTCAGAAGGACAAGCTGATGGATGCGCTGAAAAACGGCGCCGAGCTGTTCTTTACAAAGCCGTTTAATTCACAGGAGGTCATCACGGGACTGAAAAGCTTTTAATTTGAAATAGAAAAAACCCCTGGGTGGAAATTTTTCCATCCGGGGTTTTCTATATTAGAGCTTATAGTGTTCCACGTCATAGAGCAGTTTTTCCCACGCGTCCTCATGATCCACATAATATAACGGACAGCGCTTGCCGCCGCAGTCATAATGACGCAGGATGTCCTTCGCCTCAAGGTGGTACTTGTCCGTCAGCCACACCAGCATGGCAATCAGGGAGTCATATGTCTCCTGCGTGAACGAGCCGTCCTCCTCGATAAAGCAGCATTCTATCGAGACGGAGTCCTTATTCCTGTCCACAACAGCATACGCCTCCTCCTCGAGCGGAATACACTGTATAATCTCACCCTCGTAGCCGATGATAAAATGTGCGCTCGCCGCGCGTTCATGCGTTTCGCCCAGGCTTTCAAAGTAGCTTCTGTTCTGCGCCGCCGATGTTTTCGGATTTGCCGTGTAATGGACAAAGATGTTGTTGACACTGCCAAGCTTCGTTCCAGGGCGGTTATACTCGCTTATCGTAAGGAAATCCTCCACAATCTCAGGCTTTTTCGCGTCACTGCTGTCGCCCACGACAGGAATGTCATTCAATATGGAATGGAATGGCGTGTCGGTCTTGTCCTTCACACCTGCATTCCGGTAGAGCATCTTTCCCATAAAAAACACGGTTACTGCCAACACCACAACCCACAAGGCGGCAAGACTGCGGTAAACCGTTCTCTGCCTGCGCCTCACCTTCTGCCGCTTCAGTCTCCGTATATTATCTGGCCTGTTATACGGCTTCCCCATCCGCATCGGTTCTATCGTTCTCAGGTTCCCTGTCCTTACCGCACCAGCCGGTCTCACCCGCCCTGCTGCCCTTGGATTCCCAGCCCTTACCGGGTCTGCCGTTCTTGGTTTCCTTGCCCTGACAGGCTCCGCTGCCCTTGGGCTCCTTGTCCTGACTGGCTCCACTGTCCTTGGTTTTCCGGCATTCACTGCCCTCCCCTGCCTGTTGCGGTTCCCCGACGGGCTGACCACCTGCCACAATTCCAATTCCTGACTCTGACGCGCTTGATTTCCCATAGTACTTCTCCTATAACATTATCTTTTGCAGTTTTGCACTCCCTATATATTAGACGCAAAAAGGGGACAAAAGGTTTCATTTTTCGGAAAATTATTTCTAAAAACATTATAAATCATCAAGCTCTATTTTTTCTCTAAAAATCATTAAATTTTTACAATCTAACCGCATACCCCAGCCTGTTTATAAGCGCCATGTCTGTCCGGGCTGTGATTCCGGCAGTTGTGAGCATATCGCCCGAAATCGCGGCATTCGCCCCACTGCGGAAACACATCTCCCCCTTGTCGCCCAGAAGCCCGCGTCCTCCAGCCAGGCGGATAACCCCATCGGGTATCAGGAAACGGAAAATGGAAACGATACGGCAAAATTCATCATTTGACAGGATTTTGTTGTTTTCATACGGTGTCCCTTTTATCGGATTCAGCAGATTGACAGGAACCGACTTTACCCCCAGCTCCCGCAACGCCAGCGCCATGTCGATTCGATTCCCCATCGTCTCGCCAAGTCCCATGATGCCTCCCGAGCAGACCTCCAGACCGGCACGTTTCGCCGCTTTTATTGTCGCTATTTTTTCATCATAGGAATGTGTCGTGCAGACTTTCGGGAAAAACTCCCGCGATGCCTCAAGATTACAGTGTACCCTCGATGCGCCAGCCTGCTTTATTTTACGGAATTGCTGCTCATCGAGAAGCCCAAACGATACACAGATTTGAATATCCACGTTCCTGCGGATTTCCCGGATGCTCTCACATGCCTGATCCACCTCCTGCGTGCTCAGGCTTCTCCCCGAAGTCACAACAGAATAGCGCAGAACTCCCTGCTCCTTATTATGCCGTGCCCCCGCAAGCAGCGCCTCTGTCGGCAGAAGCGGATAAGTTTCTTTGCAGTCCGTATGGTAGTGTGCACTCTGGGCGCAGTATTTACAATCCTCTGAGCATTTCCCACACTTGCCGTTTATGATTGTGCACATGTCAAAACGGTTTCCGCACATTTTTTCCCGGATTTCATTGGCGGCAGCCGCAAGCGCATCCAGCGGCTCCTCCGCCAGTGCAGCTGCCTCATCATATGATATATCTGCTCCTTCGTATATCTTTTGCTTTAATTCTTCTGTAAGACTCATACCCTGCCTCCCTATGTTAACTTATTTCTTCTTATAGGTTAACATTTGTGCAGTAAGAAGTCAAGCCGCATTTCATCCATACTTCGGGCTCTTTATCCACTTTCCACCCAAAAACCGTGCCGAGAAGATAACTGCCCTGACTGTCCAGTCCGCGAACATGCCAATCCACACAGCCATCGGGCCAAAATGGTATACCCGCACAAGATAAATACATAATACAACCCGGCAGCACCACATGGTTATTGTGGAGACAATCATGGAAAACCGCACATCGCCTGCCGCCCGCAGTCCGTAGGATATAACAAAGGAGCCAACCCACACAAGCGGCTTGACAATCGTAATTGCCGTAAGCATCTCAAAGCACATCTGCGCCGCCTCCGGCTCCATGCCGGCAATCCACGTGACAGGCTTTGTGATGGCAAACACAAACAGGCAGGAGACAAGAATCCCCACCCATGCAACGCCTGACAGCTTTACAATATAATATTTTGCCTCCTCCTTCCTGCCAGCCCCGATACACTGTCCGACCACTGTCATCAGCCCAATTCCGATGCCGATGCCAAAAACGCCGTTCAGGGTTTCCAGTATGTTCGCCATCGCCTGTGCCGCTATCGCCACTGTTCCCATTGTCGAGACCGTCGACTGTATCGCAAGCTTCCCGAACTGAAACATGCCATTCTCGATACCGGACGGAATGCCTATTGCCATTATTTTCCATATCAGCAGCATATCCGGCCTGATACGGAAATAATCCCTGACCACGATGACCTGGCGCGGTTTCCTGAGATAATAGAATATCACAGCCGTGCAAAATACCCTTGATATCAGCGTCGCAAGCGCAGCCCCCGCCACGCTCCATTGAAATCCATAGATAAACACGGCATTTCCCGCGATGTTGAGAACATTGGAGATAACGGACACCTTCATGGGAAACCGGGAATTTCCTCCCGCCCGGAAAAACGCGGCGCCCACGCTGAAAAGCGCCAGAAACGGATAGGAAATCACGGTAATCAGAAAATACACAAGGCACCCGCTCATTACCTGTTCCTCGACTTCCCCGAATATCAGCCGGAGCAGCCTTTCCCGCCCTGTCAGGCATATCAGCATAACGCCCACTGAAATCACGGTGACTGTCAGTACAACCTGCCTTGCCGCCTTGTTGGACTGTCTTGTATCACCGCTTCCCAGATACTGTGAACAGATGATTGCCGCGCCTGCCGCCATGGCAGAAAACACCTGAATAATCAGGTTGTTGAAGGAATCCACCAGCGATACCGCAGAAATGGCTTCGCTCCCGACTGTCGATACCATCGTGGTATCAACCATCCCCATAAAGGAATTCAGCAGCTGCTCCACGACAATCGGCACAAGCAGCAGGAATAACGCCTTGTTGTCAAAGAGAATATTGTTCCAGTCTATCTTATTTTTATCATACAGTTTCATTTGCCCGACCTTCTATTTACAGATTCATCCCTTTTAGGACTTTCATGATTTCCATTGGCTTCTCCACGAACGTTTCCGCCCCGTGCGCCACGAGGAATTCCCTGTCACGGAAACCCCAGAGCACACTGATACATGGAAGACCCGCGTTTTTTGCCGTTGCAAGGTCCACGTCCGAGTCCCCGACATAGACTGCCTCCTGCCTTGTCTTCCCCAGCTCCTCCAGGGCAAGGTTCACGCTGTCCGGATTGGGCTTTCGCTGCAAATGCTCCCTGTCTCCGATTGCGACATCCACCTGTGGAAAATACCTGTTTGTCAAGTCCTGTACTGCCGAATCAATCTTGTTGGACACAATGGCAAGCGTGTAGCCGCTGTTTTTGAGTACATCCAGAAGTTCCGGTATTCCGTCATATGCCTTTGTCGCATCATTGCAATGTTCCCCATAATACTGCTTGAACGCGTCAAATGCCCTGTCAAAATCCGGATTGTTTTCCCCGTCAGGCACCGCGCGTACCATAAGCTTTTTCACACCATTTCCCACAAACCGCCTCACCTCGTCCAATGTGCGCCTTGGCATTGCGCAAAAATCCATTGCATGGTTGACGGCCTCCTTTAAGTCTTCCAGCGTATCCAGGAGTGTGCCGTCCAGGTCAAAAACAACAGTTGTTATTTTCTTATTGTGCTGCCTTCCGTGGTTTAGCTCTGCAAACACCCTGTTGTATGCCTCGAGATACGGAATGCCGTTCTCCCTGCAGACTGCCGCCAGACAGTCATATTCGGGATAAGTCCGTCCGCCGCACGCCTTCACTTCAAGCTTTCCCATGCTGGTAGCCGCCACACGTTTCTCCCTGCTTAACACCGTGCGCTCCATCGCCACACGCCTGATGCCTATTGTGGTCGTCTCATCAAAGATGATTTGTTCCAGTGTGGAAATGCTTTCCTTATCACAGATGACATTCAGCTGGTATGCCGGCCGGTTCTTTTTCATGTAGACAGGCGTATAAAACACATCCCTTGCCCCGGCATCAAAAAGCCGCTCCGTCAGATAGCCGAATGCCTCGCCTGGACAGTCGTCAATGTTGGATTCCAGTTTGTATATGACATCCTTTTCCTGCGACAGCTCCTCAAGAACCATGGCTCTTAGCAGGCTTGCCTTCTCATAATTCCGCTTTCCGGCGCCAATGCCCAGCGCCGCAACCTTAAATTGCTGTGGCAGGCTGTCCCTTGTCCTGACTGCCGCAGCGATTGCCGCCCCCGTCGGTGTCACAAACTCGCCCTGCTGCTCCATAAAGTGCATGGGGAGTCCATATGCTTCCACAATATTCGCCGTTGCAGGAACCGGAATGGGAAGAATGCCATGCTGGCAGCGCACACTGCCATGTCCCTCATACAATTCCGATACCACAACATCCGTTATCTGGTATTTTTCCCTGACTGCATCCATGCATACGGCAGCAGACAGAATGTCAACAATCGAATCCACTGCGCCGACCTCGTGAAAATGCACTTCATCGACCGGTTTCTTATGTGCCTTTGACTCTGCGGCAGCAAGTATCTCAAAGATGCGAAGCGCCAGCTTCCTCGCACTATCCGTAAGCTTCGCCTGATTTATGATTTCTGTTATCTCAGCCATTCCCCGGTGCTCATGGTGATGGTGTTCGTGATGCGCATGTCCGTGGTCATGAATGCCGCCATCGTCCGCATGATTATGATGGTGTCCTTCCACATGGCCATGTACACCATCATGCCCATGAAGGTATGCCATGTCATGGTCATGGTTTTCATGTGCCCTGTCGAGTACTACATCAAAATCACAGGCATCAATCCCTGCCTTCTGCACCCTTTTTACCGCAACCTCAAATCCCGGTACAAGCGGCCTGATACTATCCACCGCCTCGTCAAGCAAATTCCTGTCCACACCCAGGTCCAGCAGCGCCGCGACCGCCATGTCACCGCTAATTCCTGCATAGCACTCCAGATACAATACTTTTTTCATAACAATCCTCCATTTTTGTCATCCCCATTTTCAGACCGCAAGCCTGTTAATCTGTGTCGCCATATATCCCGCGCCATAGCCATTGTCAATATTGACTACCGCAATCCCATTCGCGCAGGAATTAATCATTGTCAGGAGCGCGGACAGTCCATGAAGGTTCGCGCCGTAGCCCACGGACGTCGGGACTGCGATGACAGGGTTGCTGACAAGCCCGCCTATCACGCTTGCCAGCGCGCCCTCCATGCCCGCCACTGCCACCACGCAGTTTGCCTCCCGTATTGTCTGCGTATTCGCAAGCAGCCTGTGCAGACCGCTTACCCCCACATCATAAACACGCTCCACATGTGCCCCGAAATATTCCGCCGTCTGCGCTGCCTCCTCCGCCACAGGAATATCCGCTGTTCCCGCCGTACAGACCGCAATTTTTCCGATCCGGTTCGCTGCCTTTTGTGCCGCATTGTCCTCTATCTTCAAAATCCGTGACACACTGTCATACTGCACCTGTGCAAGTACCTTCCGCACAAGCTCGTACTGCTGCACACTTGCCCTCGTTCCAAACACTTCCCCATGCTGTTCATACATCTTACAGTAGATGGAAACCAGATATTCATCCGGTTTTCCCGCACAAAAAATAACCTCCGGAAATCCGGAACGAAGTTCCCTCTGTGTGTCAAGCTTTGCAAATCCCATTTCTTCATAACCCCTTTGTCCATATGGAAATGGGCGCAGATACTGTTCCGCCTCAGCTGCCGTCATAACGCCGTCCTGTACTTTTTGTAATATACTCCTAATGTCTGTTTTATTATCCATGTCCTTCTGCATCCATATCCACCTTTCCAGCAGGAATGTCCTTCTCCCTGCTGACATACCTCCTTTGGACGTCCACATCAATCAAGCGCCCGCCATGCGACCCATGCGCCGCCTTAGCGGCATATTTCATCTGCAAGGGTCTGCGATAAACAGGCGCAACCACAACTGTTGCGCCCTAAAATAGTCCTATCACTTATACTGGCTTATCTCATAAAATGTCACCATCATAATCATCGTATCAGCACGTTTCCCGATTACCTTCACAGTCAGACGGTACCATATGTCCTCTGTGAGTTCATACTCCATCGGTCCACAGAAATCTCCCCGCACAATCTTGGCAAACGCTTCGCTGAGAAGTTCTTTTTCTGCCCGCACCCTTCTGTTATGCTCCTCCTCGTTTACACCAATGTCAAATACAATATCACTCTCATACTTCGTGTTGGTTCTGAGCAGCTCAAGCTTTTCATTCCGGTATTCATATACGGCAATCGGCATCTCGAGCATATCAAAAAGCCTGCTGACACTCGACCGGGTATTCCACAGCTCGTTGACGATAGTCATGTTCTCGTCCGTGCTGCACTTTGCCCCCATTTCCTCTTCCCTGGCAAGAAACTTCTCATAATCGGAAATGGTCATTGGCTTCGCGTAAAAATACCCCTGCGCATACTCACAGCCTATACATTTCAGGAAATCAACCTGTTCCGCTGTCTCCACACCCTCCACAATCGATGGGAGGTGCAGCCACTTCGCCATACGGATAACGGATGTCAGCACTTTTTCGCCCTTTCCATTAAACTCCTGATCCTGCAAAAATTTCATGTCCACCTTCAGGTAATCCACTTCCATGTCCTTCAGGACATTCAATGAAGAATAGCCGCTGCCGAAATCGTCCATCATAATCTTGAATCCCAGCTGGTGCAGATTGCTCATGGTTTTCATAATCAGATCCTGGTCTTCCATGAATGCACTCTCTGTCAGCTCCAGATTGAGAAGCTCTGCGGGTATCTGGTATTCCGTAATCAGCTTTTTAAAAATTTTCACCAGATGCGGATTATAGATATTGACCCTCGAGACATTCACGGAAATCGGATTGGGGTTCTTTCCCTCATCCAGCCATCTGCGCAGAAGAATACAGACATGGCGCCACATATACTGGTCCAGCCTTCCGATAATTCCGTTTCTCTCATATACCGGAATAAATTCGCCCGGGGATATCATCCCTTTATCCGGATGATTCCAGCGCACCAGTGCCTCCGCACCATAGGAGCGATCCGTCACAAGGTTTATCTTTGGCTGCAGATACACCTCAAACTGTTCCTCATCGATCGCCCTGTTGACTTCATTGATGATAAACTGCTCCTGACGCATGTCATCTATCATGCTTTCATTATAATAGGCAATATTTTTGTCAAATTTTCCCTTACAGCTTTTTGCCGCCAGAAAAGCCCTGTCATACATTTCTGACACGTCCATGTCATAGTCGTTTATGACATACACACCACAGGAAACCTTGATGTTATAATCCTTATTCACTTTCTTCATGTTAATCTGAAGCGCATTTATCAGCAGTTCAAAATTTTCTTCCTTATATGGCATGCATACTGCAAAGATATCATTTTCCAGCCGCCCATACACAAATTTATCAAACACGGTCGAAACCTTGCGCAGCTCGGAGGCAATGCTTTGCAGCACCCTGTCCCCTTCCTTAATCCCATAGAAATTGTTTATCATTTTAAAACGGTCAATGTCAAACCGCGCAAACGCAAATGTTTCGTCCGGTTCCTCCACCAGCAGCGTCCGCACTTCGCGGTAAAATTTAAATTTCGTATATAACCCTGTCACCGCATCCCGCTCCGCCATAATCATGCGGCTTTTGTCGATGGCATTCTTAATGCGGAACTGCAAAAGCACCGGGTTGTATGGCTTCATGACAAAATCCCACACGCCCGCCTCAAGGCACTTCTGCTCGGAGTGCCAGTCATCATTTGAAGTCGCCACAATCACCGGAATATTGTCATATTCCCGATGCTTTCCAAACTCCTCCATAAACCGGAAGCCGTCCATGACCGGCATGATAAGGTCGAGCACAATCACTGCCACCTTGTCAACATTTGCCGCCAGAACGTCCAATGCCTCCTGCCCGTTTGAAGCCTCAAGGACCTCATAGTCATCCGTAATTACATCTCTGAGCCTTCTTTTAATCACTTCCTCGTCATCAACTAACAATATCGTGTTTTTGCTATACATCTATGTATCAGCTCCTTTATCACATCCAAAGCCATCTGGCGGATGTTTATGCAAAATATACACAACCTATTTATAATTTTACCGTTTTTCGCATCAATTTGTCAATGCATTCTGCTGATAATATTTTATTCGTTATTCACTAAATTTCATTCCATCAATACAATTATCATACAAAAACTGTTTGATTTCGGATTGATTTCCAGTCTCATAATAGGATACCAGCAATTCATAAAAACTTTTTATATCCCTTTGTACGACCGATATAATTCCCTGTCCGTTTTCAATCATTATCTTATTTCCTATAAGCATTGCGATTCTCTTATTTCCGTCATAAAATAACTGTGCCCTCATTAAATATAACACCATGTCCAGTGCCTTATCCAACGAAGACGTTTTGCTTTTTACGATCTCAATTATATCACAGCCAGCTTTTTTCTCATCTGGCAGTTCAGGTATCCAGTCCGTTCCCCCTATTCTTACCTCATCGCGCCGAAATGCCCCCGCATTTATTATCGTAAATTTTCCCAGCAGCATATGAACGTTCTTAATAAATCTTATATTAATCTCTTCGTTAATATTTTCAAGCAAAAACTGCCATGCATGTTTTAAGTCATTTACTGCATTAATATCTTCTATTGTATATCCAGATACCGACATTCCATTACAGATTGCCTGTGTATCCGGATATGTTACCCCAATTCCTTCAAGGTTGGCGCTTTTCCATATATAATCTACTATGTTCCGCTTTGCCAGAAAAATATTTTGTTCCTGAGTCATGTTATATTTTGCTTCCATTGTAAACACAGACGCCTCCAGTCATATTATCAATTTTGTCTTAATCGCATTATTTTTCTTATCATTCCGCATTTTGTGATACCAATTTAATCAATTCATCTGGCAATAATGCCTTAACCCTGGATTTCTCATAGTCACTGATATTCCTTGTTACAATATTGTCCATTTGGTTACGTTTCGCACAACAGGAAATTACTGCATCTTCATAGTCTTTCACGTCTGACACCAATGCATCCTGACAGTCTTTTGCTGTAACATCTAAAATGCCGAACAGTTGATAAAGCTTTGACATCGTATTTTTAGACTGTTCCATATTGTGCAAGTGTTTCCTTACCAGATAATAAATATCTGTAGCCGAGCTGGCTGTAATATACATATCTGCTATTTGATTTGCAGCCAATAGAACTATCTGCTCTGCTGATTCCCTGAAAGGTTCCCTTCCTGTCAATGCATCAATTATTATGTCTGTGTCTACAAGTATTCTCATTACTTCGTATTCAACCTTTACGCTTTCGCTGCTTCCAGACTGGCATTTTCAGGTAACATCCCAAACAGGGATTTCGCCGTATCCACCCTGTTTTGGTTAGGATTCGTCAGTTTGGCAATTATTTTACCATTTTTCGTTATCAAAATATCCTCTTTAGCTGAAAGCAATAAATACTTTCCCAGATTCTGTTTTAATTCTGTTGCTGTTATAGACATCCAATCATCTCCTTCGCACTATTATTATATATTATTCGTGCGATTCTGTAAAGCTATTCGTATGACTCAAAATATTATCGAATGGAAAAGATAATCTCATCAATTTTTTATTGTCTGAAAGATGTATATGGTGCATGTTAAAAAACTGGTTAATAAGTATTCACTTATTAACCAGTTTTTCAGATTCAGCTATATTGATAAATGGCTGCGTTCAATTTATTGGACATCTAAGGAATAAACTGTTTTTGAGTCTTTTGTATTATGCGATTTGACTCCATAGATTTTTCCATCCTTTGTTGCCACATATTCAACGTTCACTGCCTGTTTTCTGTTTGAACCATCTTTCAGCGTTACTGTGACCTTAACCTTTTGCACTTCATTTGACATAACCATACCGCCGGACGCAATTATCTCCGCAGAAGTACGATTCGTTGTTGTCCATTTCGGAACAAGCCAAAATGTTCCTGTATCCGGGTCGTTCTGGTAACCAATGTCCTTTCCACCACTTATCTCAACATTATATGAGATTGCCGGACGCAATCTGCCGTCACCCTCATATTCAACATAAGGCTGGAAATCCACTACATCAATCTGGTTTGCACTAAACTTCGTAACCTTTGGAAGTACATAGACTCCATAGACTGCACCTACACCGCTTCCATCCTGCGCTTCCGCTATGACATAAGCCTGAGGAAGCTGTCCTGTCGTGAGGGCATCTGATGCAATTCCTTCAACCACACCTGTACTTTCATTGACCTTAATGTAATTCTGGCTGCTGCCTTCCATTACACGCCATTTCACCTTCTGGTTTGCAGCCTTTCCAAAATTGTTGCTGACCTTTGCCGAAAGTGTAATCTTTGAGCCAACGGATACAATGCCTTCATTGGCGTTCTTCGGTACAATGGTAACCCTTGACATCGGAACGCTTACTACGACATTACATTTTGCCTTTTTGTTGCTTCCATCTGTTGCTGCACATGTGATTGTCGCCTTTCCGTTTGCGCGTGCATAAATCCAGCCTTCAGAATCCACGAATACGACTTCCGGCGCACTGCTTGTATATTCCACAGACTTGCTGTCGCCGCCTGTTACCTTTGTTTCAAGCTTCATATATCTTGGTGCATCATAGTAACCGGATGTCGAGAACAGACTTGCTGTTTTCGGTAATTCAATCTTGGTAATCGGATTTGTCGTTACCTCAAACTGGATGCTGTCTGTCTGAGGCGTTTTGTCTTCTGGAACATCTTTTTCTGTCGCTGTTACTTCGAACTTTCCGCTTGCACCAGCCTTGACAGATACTTTTCCGCTTGCACTGACAGTTACAGTACCGCTTGCAGAACCTACCGGCTTAACATCCCACAGTAACTTCTTGCTCGATACATTTGACGGTGATATCGTCGCCTTAACTGTTGCGCTCTTACCTACCGCAATCTTTTCTGGTCCGCTTAATCTAATCTTTGTTGCCAACTGCTTAACCGTGATGGTACAACTTGCTGCCTTTTTGCTTCCGTCATTTGCAGTTGCCTTGATAGTGGCTTTACCGGGTTTCAGTGCAGTTACGTTTCCATTTGAATCTACCGTTGCCACATTCTTATTGTTGCTACTCCATACAACGTCTGCTTTGCTTCCGCCCTCTACTGTAATATTACTATCATTCTCTCCTGCAAGATTCAGGGGCTTAGTATCGTTTGTATAGATTGTATATTTCTTTGTACCAAAAGAAACTTTTGTTATCTTGACTGCGTCAAGAATCTTAATTGTAACATTAGCGGTCTTATCACCGGCTTTAGCCTGGATAACACATTCGCCGGCTGGTGTACCCTTTGCTACAGCCACCTTGCCATTCTTTACTGTAACATTGCTGCCACCACTTACTACACTCCATTCAACCTTGTTTCCAGTCCCGAATTTCGCATAGGAAGGCACTACTGTTGCAGTTAGCGCAAGGTTCTTTCCTGCTGCAACCTGGTTCACAGAATCTGCCGAGGAAATGATTACTTCACGCGGAGCCGGCTCAAACTTATATTTCTTTGAAGCCACCTTGCTTGCTTTTCCTGTTATGCGGTTCACAGCAATCACGTTCAATGTAACCTGCTTTGCACCGCCCACTTCTGCCTTACCACCCGAAAGCGGCTGGCCATTTGTTACAATACCATTTTTATAAGTAGGCTTTTTGCCGTTTATGGAATAATATAACTGTACATTGCGTGAACTGCATGTAACAGGAATTTCTACCCACTCTTCCGTAAATGTAGTCGTATTGTTGTCCACGATCTCCGGTGTTGCAGGAACCGCATCCGCAGCCTGCACTTTAATGTTAAATACCTTCGGTAAATATGTCGTACCGGAACCCACCTGCGGGGAAGATGCCTTGATTACATTCTTCTGCATGACAGAGAACAGTGCATCCACTTTTGCCTTCCCGCTCTTTCCCTTAAGGGCTGACACCTTATCAGAGCCGGATAAAATAACTGCTGCCGTACCTACCGCAACCGGACAAGCCATACTTGTACCATCCATGAATGTATAGGACTGGTCAGAGTTGCTGACTGTAGAAAAAATGTCTACACCAGGGAATGCCAGGTCAATCTTGTTGCCATAGTTTGTAAAGCCTGCCTTGCTTCCGTCCGGATTCAGTGCGGCTACGGAACATACATTGTTGTATGATGCCGGATATTCATATCCGTTTGTCGATTCATTTCCGGCAGCCGCAAATATCGCAACACCACTCTCGTATGCACTCTTTATCGTGTCTTCCTCGAGCTTGCTGTAATATCCGCTTCCCAAACTCATATTGACAACATCCACACCGTCTGCTTTCGCCTTCAGGATAGCCCTTAAGATGTACTCATCCATCATATATCCGTCAGCATCCATGACACTGTAAGCATAAATCTGCGCATCAGGAGCAATACCAGCTCCTCCCTTTCCATTGTTGTCGACCGCTGCAGCGATACCGGCAACATGCGTACCATGTTGAGCCGGATCCGATGTCGTTGCTGTTGCGCTGGAAGTCACCATTGAAACATTCTGTTTTACGTTGTCTGCCAGGTCTTCATGTGTGCTCCGTACACCAGTATCAATAATACCAATCTTGACTCCGGCTCCTTTATAGCCTTCATCCCACACATACATATCACCTACGTACTCGTGTGCCCACTGGTAATAATCACTGTACTCCTGCAACGCCGGATCATTATATTCCTCAAAGAGCCTGTAGTAGTAATTTGGCCATACAGCCGGCAAGTTATAAGCTCTGCTTGATGCTGCCTTCACTGCCTGCCCTACGGTGCGTTTTTCTCCAAGCCTGATTACGGCAACGCCCTCTCCAAAGCTTTTTAACTCTCCGCCAAAGCCCTCTGCAACAGCCTCGGCTTCCTCAAGGCTGTCTGCTATGTATATTACCTCACCCTTTGCATACGCATCCGAGTTTCCGTCGTCGTCCGCAAGCGCCACGATCTCATCCGCATAGTCTGCAAGCACTAATTTATCTTCTAACTGCCGGGCTGAGAGCTTATAGCTTTCCGGAAGTCCCGGAAACAGCTCCTCTGTCTCTTCTTCCGTCGTTGTCTCTTCCTCTGTTGTTGTCTCTTCCTCTGTTGTTGTCTCTTCCTCCGTAGTCGTCTCTTCCTCTGTCGTTATCTCCTCTGCTGTCGTTCCTTCTGTCGTTGTTTCACTCTCTGACGAGGTACTCTCCTCTGTCTCAGCCGGAGAGGATGTCTCTGCTGTTCCAGCCTCTGTTGAAGATTCCTCAGCAGCTGTCGTCTCAGTTGCCGGCTGTTCCTCTGTCTCTGCTGCTTCTGTGGTTGGCTGTTCCTCTGTCACGGCAGAGCTTTCTACAGCCGCTTCTTCTGTCTCCGCAACAGTCTGTGCATCAGACGCTCCGTCTGATTCTGCCGCTCCCTCCTCAGGCTCACTGTTATTTTCTGCCTGCTCGTCTACACTTGTCTCTGTCTCAAGCTCAGCCTCAATGCCTTCGTTATTCGATTCTGCCAGAACTGTCATTCCTGTCGAATTCAGAAGCATTGATGCCGCCAGCACGGCAGAAAAAATCCTTGCTTTTTTCAGTTTCATTGATACTTTCTCCTTTTTACTCAGTTCCTACATTGTTCCAACACCATTACTTGCCAATATCAGTCTCAATCGTAAACTCTTTCAACTGATGGGAATTTGTGTTTACTGTCAGTGTCGGATACCCATTGATGTCTTCCAGTTCCTTTAGCTCCTCAAGAGCCTTGTCTGTCGTAAACACTGCCACACCTTCCGAAAATGATGATAACTCTATTCCGTAGAGCTCCGCTATCTTTTCGGCCTCTTCCTGATTCTCTGCCAAAGCGATTAGCTCCAGTTCCTTCTTTCCTTCCTCGGTGGCGTTCTCGCTCTCAGAAAATTGCGGCATTAGCTGCTGAACAGAATTTTCATCCACTTCCCGGCTGCCATTGCATGCAACCAGCAGACTTCCTGCCAGCCCAATACATACCGTCCCAAATAATAGTGCACCCATTCTGCCCAATCCTTCACCTCCCTTCCTTAATAGCAAACCTGAAATCATTACCCCTAAACTATTCCTTAGCAAATTTTGAAATACTATCTAGCGGCACACAGATCAGCAAAATATGTCTGATCCTGATGCTGTATTGCTAAAAAAATAGCAATTCAAAATATATAGGCTTTTCACCTATATATTAACAACTAATATTATAAACTTTTTTTTACATTTTTCAATAGAAAATGGTAATTTATTTTATGCTAAATTTATATTTTTTCGGGTAAAATTTCACAAATTATCAATTTACTTTTTTGCCACAATGCCTAAAGACTATGTATTTGTCAGCCGGTTCTTGCGTTTCTTTGTGCATATGCGCAAAAGCGGGCAGGAATTCTCCCGCCCGCTTTAAATATTTTTAAATTATTCTACAGAAACCACTTTATAGTCCTGTTCCTCAACCGTGTTTTTCAGAACCTCGTCGTCGACCTGTGCATTCAGTGTGACTACCGCGGTTCCCGCCTCATGGCTTACGACCGCCTCCGTCACCTGTTCCAAAGCCTCAAGGCATTTCTTTACCCTTGCCTCGCAGTGTCCGCACATCATTCCCTCAATTTTCAATGTCTTTGTCATTTTGCTTTCTCCTTTACTCATTTTGATATCATTTACAGCCTGTGCGCGCATGCCTGCTTTTCCTTTCCGGTCATGCCGCGTGCTGTATATGTCAGCCAGATTCAGCCGCAGTGCGTTCGTCACCACACAGAAGCTCGACAGGCTCATCGCCGCGGCGCCAAACATGGGGTTGAGCTGCCACCCGAGCAGCTCAATCCACACGCCTGCCGCCAGCGGGATTCCTATAACATTATAGAAAAACGCCCAGAAAAGATTTTCATGGATATTTGTCAGTGTCCGCCGGCTTAAGCGAATCGCCGCCGGCACATCCTTGAGGCGGCTTTTCATCAGCACCACGTCTGCGGCGTCAATCGCGATATCCGTCCCCGCGCCGATTGCAATGCCAATGTCAGCCCTTGTCAGCGCTGGCGCATCATTGATGCCGTCACCTACCATCGCAGTCTTCCCTTTTTCCATCAGGCTCCGTATGACACTTTCCTTTCCGTCAGGAAGGACGCCTGCTATCACTTCGTCCACGCCTGCCTGCCTGCCGATTGCATTTGCGGTGCGCTCATTATCGCCCGTCAGCATCACGACGTGGATTCCCATATTCTTTAGTTCCTCGACCGCCTGCCTGCTGTCCTCCTTGATGACATCCGCCACGGCAATCATCCCGGCAAGCGTGTCACTTGCAAAAAACAGCGGTGTCTTTCCCTCCCCGGATAGTTCTTCCGATTTTTGAAGGAGCTCCTGCGAAATTTCCATTCTCTCCCCGATAAACTTCGCATTTCCGCCGTAGAGCTGCCTGCCATCTGCCACCGCAGTCAGCCCGTTTCCGGGAAGCGCCTTGAAATCCTTCACGTCCGGTAATTTGCATGCCTTATCCGAAAAATATTCTTTTGCGTATTCATTTACGGCACGTGCAAGCGGATGCTCGCTTTTCTGTTCCAGCGTGTACGCCATGGCAACCAGTTCGTCCACGGACACGCCTTTCGCCGGTATGATGTCTGTCACCTCTGGCGTGCCGCTCGTGATGGTTCCTGTCTTGTCCAGAGCCACAATCGAAACCTTTCCTGCCTCCTCGAGCGACACTGCAGTCTTGAACATGATGCCGTTCTTTGCCCCCATGCCGTTTCCAACCATAATTGCCACCGGAGTGGCAAGCCCCAGGGCACAGGGACAGCTAATGACAAGCACGGAGATTCCCCTTGCAAGGGCAAAACCCGCTGTCTGTCCGACAGCCAGCCACACGAGTATCGTGACAAACGCAATCGCAATGACTGCCGGGACAAACACCCCTGATACCTTATCTGCCACCTTCGCAATCGGTGCCTTTGTGGCAGCTGCATCACTCACCATCCGGATAATCTGCGATAATGTCGTATCTTCACCCACCCGCAGAGCCCTGCATTTTATAAAGCCTGACTGGTTGACCGTTGCCGCCGAAACCCTGTCTCCTGCCTGCTTATCCACCGGAATGCTCTCGCCAGTAAGCGCCGCCTCATTCACAGCGCTTGTGCCGTCCAGGACGATGCCGTCCACAGGAATGCTCTGCCCTGGTCTCACCACAAACACGTCCCCCACCGACACCTCTTCTATGGGCACCTCTTCCTCGCTGCCGCCACGCACCAGCACCGCCGTCTTCGGGGATATTTTCATCAGACCCTTCAGCGCGTCTGTCGTCCTTCCCTTCGAGTGCGCCTCCAGCATTTTTCCGACCGTAATCAGTGTCAGAATCATTGCCGCCGACTCAAAATAAAACTCGTGCATATATTCCATGACTGCCATCCCGTCACCACGCAGCTGCGCATCTGTCATGGCAAAAAGCGCATACGTGCTGTAGACAAATGCCGCTGTCGAGCCAAGCGCCACAAGCGTGTCCATGTTGGGTGCCTTATGCCAGAGACTTTTAAAGCCGCTGATAAAAAATTTCTGGTTAATGACCATGACTGCCACAGTGAGCAGGAGCTGAATCAGCCCCATTGCGACATGATTGTTTTCCAGCACAGGGGGCACCGGAAAATTCCACATCATATGTCCCATCGAAAAGTACATCAGGACAACAAGAAAACCAACCGAATACCATAGCCTGCGTTTTAAAACTGGTGTCTCCCTGTCTTTTAGCATTTCCTCCTGCTCTGCGTGCGCACTGCCCTTTGCATTTCCCCCGCCTTTGCGTGCAGCCCCATAGCCTGCTTTTGCAACTGCCCTGATAATCTCCTGCGGGTCGGCGCTTCCTTCTACTCCCATGGAATTTGTAAGAAGGCTGACCGAACACGCACTGACACCCGGTACTTTTGAAACTGCTTTTTCCACCCTTGCGCTACAGGCGGCACAGCTCATACCCGTTACTGTGTACTGCTCCATCCCCATCTTCTCCTTTTTATTCCTATTATATCCCCAATTATCATTATCCTATCATTTCATCAGCTTTTTCAGTGTATTGACAAGTTCATCCACCGTCTCCTCCTTGCCATCCTTAATATCCCGTGTCACGCATGTCTTGATATGGTTTGCCAGAAGCACCCTGTTAAAACTATTGAGCGCCGCATTCACTGCCGCAACCTGTACCAGAATATCCGTACAATACACATTCTTCTCCACCATTCCCTTGATGCCCCGTATCTGCCCTTCAATGCGGCTGAGCCGGTTTATCATATCCTTGTATTCTTTTTCCGAACGCTCTTTTGTCTTCATGTCCTCCTGTTCAGCTTCTGTGTTCATTTCTTTTTCCATACAAAACCTCCATCCGCCTCTGGCGTATTTTTTCTTCTTATTCCATCAGCACTTTATATACTATACCCCTGTACGGTAAATGTCAAGTCTTTTTTGAATCGGACATTTTCATTCCATCCAATGCCCGATTCATATAACCCTGACCGCAAAGCGGGAAATGCAGCAGCTGTCCTGTAATACTACCGCGCAACGTTTTCCATCTCTTCCCTGGCACTTTTCAGGCATTCCATAAGCTTCGGCGAAAATTTTCCGCACTCGCCATTTATTATCATGTCAAACGCCTGCTCCTTCGTAAATGCCTTTTTGTAACACCGCTCACTAATCAGCGCATCATATACGTCCGCGACCGAGACAATCTGCGCCGCTATCGGAATATCGTCCCCGACAAGCTTATCGGGATATCCCCTGCCGTCAAAACGCTCATGGTGGTGTCTGCATATCTCGCTTGCATAAGCCTTATAGTTATCATCCCACACTTCATTGATATGGTTCAGCACCTCACATCCCCTGACAGTATGGGACTTCATGCACTCAAATTCCTCATCCGTAAGCTTGCCCGGCTTTAGCAGGATATTGTCCGGTATTGCAATCTTTCCTATGTCATGCACCGCACTCGCAGATTCTATGATACGCACCTCCTCATCCGTAAGGTGGTATTCCGGATAGCGTTCCATCACTTCCCTCGCCAGAATCTGTGTGTATGATTTCACCCGCTTTACATGTTCCCCACTCTCCAGATTCCTGCTCTCCACAACCTCCGCAAGGATATCCGTTATCTTTTCATTTCGCTTTATGAGCTCCTCCGCCTGCCTGCGTATCATGTCATATTGACGTTTCAGCGTCTTGGTCTGTGACGCGACCTGCTCCTCCAGGCAGTTCCTGTATGCAAACAGGTCTGCCACATTTTTCACGCGCTTCATGACAAGCGAGTTGTCAAACGGTTTCTTGATAAAGTCCGTCACCCCATAATCAAAACACCTGCGTTCCACATCCACCGCCTGCTCCCCGCTGATGACCAGCACCGGTATCTGCTTGAGATACCCTTTCTGTTCCATCAGCCTCATGACTGCATAGCCATCCATAACCGGCATAATCAGGTCAAGCAACACCACGCAGATTTCATGCGCATGCTGCTCAATCATCTCGATTCCCCGCTTTCCATCCTCCGCCAGAAGAACCGGATATTCCTCCTTGAGAATCTCCGCGAGCATTTCACGGTTAAATTCCGCATCATCAATTATCAATACCTTTTTTCTCATTCCGTACCCTCTTACTATTAATCGTCACTATGCCTGAAACGTTATACCAGCGGTCAAAAAGACTGACCGCTCAGTATAAAATTATGCACACAGCCGCATAAGGAAATATGCTGCTTTGCAGCTGCGACTGGCGCAATACCCACGGCAGATTTCATCTGTCGTGAGTATACCATACGCTCCAAAACAACTATGTCGACGAAATTATATCATATCCTATTAATCAAGTGCAACAAAAATACATTACTTTTCGTAACAGGCAAAATTTAATTATTTTTTGTATTTGAGATTGAATTCCGCAGGATAAAGTGCGATACTATATCGGTAGGAAACTTAAAATGAAAAAGGAGATGCAGCAATGAAAAACCTGACCATTCCAAAGGATTATCATTCGGCGCTAAATCTGCACGATACGCAGATTGCCATCAAAACAGTAAAAGACTTTTTCCAGAACCAGATATCACAGCACCTGAATCTTGCACGCGTGTCCGCACCGCTTTTCGTCGACCCGCTGTCGGGCTTAAATGACAATTTAAACGGCGTGGAACGCCCTGTCAGTTTTGATATCAGGGAACAGGACGGACGCATCGCGGAGGTTGTCCAGTCGCTTGCCAAATGGAAGCGGTATGCCCTGAAAAAGTATGGTTTCACAATCGGCGAAGGCATTTACACGGACATGAATGCAATCAGGCGCGACGAGGACACGGACAACATCCACTCTGTCTTTGTAGACCAGTGGGACTGGGAAAAAATCATCAATCGCGAGGACAGAACCCTCGACACCCTCAAAAACACTGTCAGGAATGTATACAAGTGCCTTCAGAATACCGAGAAATACATGGCAATCCAGTACGATTACATAGACGAAATACTTCCTGATGACATTTACTTTGTCACCACAGAGGAATTAGCCGAAATTTTCCCTGACAACACGCCAAAAGAACGCGAATATTACATAGCAAAGGCAAAAGGTGCCGTGTGCATCATGAAAATCGGCGACAAGCTGGAAAACGGAAAACCGCATGACGGCCGTGCCCCGGACTATGATGACTGGGCGCTAAACGCGGACATTGTTGTCTATTATCCGGTTCTGGACATTGCGCTGGAGCTGTCAAGCATGGGCGTCCGCGTCGATAAAGACTCCCTGCTCTCGCAGCTGGAAAAAGCCGGCTGCCCCGAACGTGCAAAGCTTCCTTACCAGAAAGCAGTCATTGACGAGACACTCCCATTCACCATCGGAGGCGGCATCGGCCAGTCCCGTATCTGTATGTTCTTTCTCAGGAAGGCACATATCGGTGAAGTCCAGTCCTCGCTCTGGCCTGACGATGTTGCCTCGGAGTGCCTGGCAAATGGCATACAGCTTTTATAGCCAGATGAATCAGATAGGGGAAGCCCTTTTCCCTATCTGATTTCAGAACAGCCAGCTGTTTCAGGGCACTGGCATTCCTCCTTTACCTATCTCCAGGGGACAAGTTATTTCTTAACAGTTCCTAAGCACAGCACATTCCAGCTTTCCGACAGATATAAAATTGTGCCCTGTGGCATAGAAATCCGTCAGCTCTCCCATCGGCTCAAACTTTTCATCGTCTGGCAGAAGCTCCCATTCCGTTTCGGAGACGGCAACCATTTTAAATGTATCTTTGTAATACGGATATGCCGCCGGAACTGTCTCCATGATTCCCCTGCATTCCTCCATTCCGCACTCTGGAAAGTTAATGTTCCAAACCTCGTGTGAAGCTATCTTCCTGTCCATCAGGGTTCTCAATATCCTTTCAAGCCAGCAGTCGGCAAGCGTATAATCATCTCCCCCTGCCGAAACCGCTATCCCCTTTATTCCCTGGTATACCGCTTCCCTTGCCGCTGCCACTGTCCCGGAATACACCGTGTCATATCCCATGTTATATCCCTTGTTGATGCCCGAAATCACCACGTCCGGTCTCTCCTGAAGGATTGCATGCACCGCCGCCTTCACGCAGTCAGCCGGCATGCCGCTGCAGCTGTACGCAGCCTTTACGCCAACCGGAAATGGTACCTGCCTGACACGGAGTGCCTTTCCGACGGTTATGCTGTGTGATACCGCGCTCCTCTGCCCGGACGGCGCCACAACATAAACCTCGTCTGATAATTTTACCACTATTTCCGCAAGCTTTCTGAGCCCTGACGCATCTATCCCATCATCATTTGTTATGAGTATCTTCAATTCCCGCCCTCCAAATCATTATCTATATATGAAACCGCCTTTTCAACTCCACACGCGAACGCCTGCCGCCGACAATGACCGTTCCAAGCAGCAGAATCACAGAAACATTCAGCGCAATGATGGACACGATTGGCTCTGTAATAATCTGGAATGCATTCATCACGACAGCCACGCCGCTGCAAATAACCATAAAAATCTGCAGCATCAGGTAACTCTGCCAGTTCTTGCGGTTTATGACCATAAGCGCCAGTATTCCCACGTCAATCAGCAGTATTCCCGACGGCAGCACATAATTCACAGACCATCCGTCATAACCTACGAAAAAGTCAATTGCCACCAGCATAATCACCGCAATTACCGTAAGCACCACCGTCTTTGCGATATAGCCGCTGGTTCCCAGTATGGCATATTTGATGACAATATACCCGAAAAGGAGGATGAGTCCGCCGATGATGTACACCAGCGACTGTACCTCGGAAAGCATGCATACATTGATGAGGATAATTTCTATTACAACCGCAAGAAACAGATATATCCGGGAAAAAAACACTAATTTTCTTGTTTTAATCCTGATATCGGGATACATATTCTCCATCTCCACCGTCTCATCGAGCACCGTATTGCACAGGGGGCAGCGCTCCGTCTCATCAAGCACTTCGATATTACACTGTCTGCATTTACTCATAATTCACCCCGTTACTTTCAATTTCCACATACACGCCATCCCCTGCAATCTTCCTGAAAAATCCACGCTGTATGGATGGGTCGGAAAGGTCATAACTAAAACTAAAAACCAATGTGCTCCCATAGGAACAGATATTGCCCTTTATATGCTGTCCCTTTGATATGGCAAGACACGAATGGAACATTTCCACATACGGCTTATAGGCATCCTCCACCGTGATATTCCCTATGTTTGTAATGGTGGTGGTATTTGCAAGAGCCGACCGGGTATACACGACCCTCATGGCAATATTCTTAATCAGCAGCGGTGCAGCCCTCGCCACCAGTATTTTTTCATTGGAAACGTTATAAGAAAAAAGCCGCTCCAGATTTTCCTTATGAATCTGCTGTTTCAGACTGTCCTTTACTATTTCCAGCACCTCCTCAAAGGTGTATTCTTCCTTGACGGGATGAAACTCCGCCGACACCATGACAAAGAAATTCTTAGTCGTGATGGAATTGAAATATGGACGGAGGTTGACAGGAACGGCGACCCTTATGGGTTTATCGGACGGCATGCCGTGCATACACTCCTTATAAACACTCCATACGAATACTGACACTAAATATTCATTGATGCTTGCACCATAACGGCGGCACACTGCCTTTAACTCCGGCACCTGCATATAGCCGTGCATAATCCCGAACTCGCCGGGACTCAGCCGCTCACCTTTCACAAGATATGCTTTTTTTGTCTGATAGCCTTTCTCGGAGCTTTTCCGGTAATTTTTCAGGAAGCTGTCCTCCCTGTTTAATGATGTACTGCTGGCAAGCGAATCCCCCTTTGTCCCTTTCAGTTCCGGATGCACCAGCCGCAGGTACTGATATGTCAGTTCCTTTAAAAAGTTAATCCCACCCATACCGTCTGTCAGGACATGGAACACCTCCAGATTAATACGGTACCTATAGTATGTGACCCGGAACAAATAACTGTTATTCCGATTGGGATAAATATATCTGCATGGGAATGTTATCTCCTCCCGAACCTTCGGCGCCGGTTTCCCATTTTCCTCAAAATAATACCAGAAGACACCCTGTCTGAGCCTGAGGTTGAAACCGTCAAACTTGGGCAGCACGATATCCAGCGCCTCCTGCAACAGTCCGGGATCAATCAGTTCCGTCAGGGTCACACTGATACGGTACACATTACTCATGCTTTCTCCGGCTATAACTGGAAAAAGATGGGCAGTATTATCCAACTTGTCCCATCTAATCTCCCTTGCCGTACCTGCTGCCTGAAACAGCCTTGCCTTCTTTTCTTCTTTCCCCTTTACCGGAACAGAATCCGTTGTTCTTTTCTTCATAGACAGCCCCATTTCATAATAAATACTATCTCTAGTATACTCTTAAATGTGGCCTGTATCAAGGAAAATAATTTAGTTGAATACGGCTTTCCTCACACGTACGCGCACTGGCATGCCTACCGCAATACTGAGTACAATTTTTACAGCATCGCCTAAAAGGAATGGGAGCACGCCGGCCGCAAGCGCGGCGCCAAAACCCATTTTTGCCTGATAGGCAAGCCACGCTGTTCCAAAGGCATAGCACACTGCCGTTCCTGCCACCATCCCAATAAAGCTTGGCACAGGTTTCCCATTCCACCTGTCAACAAACCAGCCGCAGATGACTGCCATAAAGACAAATCCAATCAGATACCCGCCTGTCGGTCCCAGAAGCTTTGCCGGTCCACTTGTGAAAGCAGAAAATACAGGCATGCCTGCAAGCCCAAGCAAAAGGTACACACAATAGCTGATTGTTCCGCGCTTCATCCCAAGCAGATATACAGCGAAGTAAACCGCAAGATTCGTGAGGGAAATCGGCACCGGACTAAACGGCAGCGGCAGGGAAAGTGGTCCCGCTATACAGGTTAGTGCCGCCATAAGTCCAATCATGGTAATTTCTTTCGTCTTCATATTCATGTATCCTTCCTCCGACTTTAAATGTTAACCTTGTTTCTATTATTAGTTTACAATTATTCCGGCCAGATGTCAACAAAAAAAACTCTCCCCTATAAGTATAAGGAAGAATTTTTCATGAATATCATGGAGGTCGCGGAGTCGTACTCGAACTTTTGAGCCCTTTGTCGTTGACGGGTACATCGTTCTCCCGATCGCCATATAAACGAAAAAAGCCCCCGGCAGCTGCCGGGGGTTCTCGCCTTATGCCAGGATCTCGCTGACTCGTTTCAGCACGGCTGCAGCATCGCAGCCGGAGCTCTTCAGCTGGGCCGCGATGTCCTGGGCCAGTCTTTCCGCTGCCTTCTGGGCCTCGGTCTGGCCGTCGTCCAGGATGGTGCAGTAGGTAGGGTTTTCGAGGTAAATCCAGCCTGCGCCGCTTTTCAGCTTGCCCCAGCCATCTTGCACCTCTGTGATGGTGAAGACGCCCTTGCCAGTCTGGCCCTTGACGGCGTAGCTCATGCCCGGGCCCTCGCGATAGTTCAGGTCGTTGATGATGACCCGGACCGTAAAGGGCACGGCCGGGAAGCTGCTGACGGTCTGCTCGGTGCCGGTACCCAGCTTGGCATTGACCGCTTCCGCGATGGCACCGTGGCGCTGATAGAGATAGTCGCCCGGGCAGGCCTTATTGGCAAACCAGCGGTGGACGGTCATGTTCTGCTTGTCCACCTGGCCGATCAGGCTCTTGTCTGCCTTCCAGAGCAGCTTATTGATGCCGTTGCGCTTGCAGATGTCCGCCACCAGCTCAATGAGGGCCGCGTAGGCCGCGTCGGTCACTGCATACGGGTGACTGGTATCACTGGCGACTTCGATGGTGACGGCCCGGTTGTCATTGTCGCGGTTGGAGCTGCACCAGGAGCGATCTGCTTCCGGCACGCTCAGGCCGATGCTGCCATCCTTGCCCACGACATAGTTGGCGGAGCACTCGCGGTCCGTGGTCGCGAAGTAGTCGCAGCCCTGCTTTGCTGTCCACTGGCCCACGATACAATGGATCGTGATGGTGTCAATGGCGTGATTGCGCGGGCTGGTGCGGTTTTTGGTGATGTTGGTGTATGTCACCAGCGGGCTGTTGCCCATGATGTTGTCCTCCTTTTCGGTGCTTTTATTTGCGTAGGCGTCAAAATAAGCCTGGCCGAAGCTGGCCCGCTTGGCCTTGACGCTGCTGCTCATATTTGCCGGGCGTTCGTACCTGGTCAGCACGATGTCCGACGCTTCCCTCACTGTTCTGGCCGTCCGGAGAACTTCCCAAACGGCCGCGTAGCCCTTCAGCTCCCGGATCATAAAGTCCAGCTGCATCTCCAGGCTGCCGATGGACGCGCCGATCTTCCGGGCAAAGTTCAGCAGAGACTCCTTGCGGCTCCAGTAGGTCCACTGTGCCAGGCCGTAGCCAGCACTGTCATGGACAAAATTAGAATAAGCGCCGGAGTCCACGGCGGCCGTGTAGGCCGTATCCGTGAAGCCCAGGCACTTCTCGTAGCTGTTCTGGAGGTTCTGAGGGTTGAGCCCGCTCTCAGCGTAAAGGTTGCCCATGAGCCCTGCCGCACCGGCAGGGCTCAGGCCTTTACATCTGAGAAAGTTCCAGATCGTCCTCTCCGTGGAGGACCCGGTCGCCTTCATGTCTTACTCCTTGGGCACCGGCGTTTCGCCGTCCGCCTTTTGC